>JADFRS010000075.1 GCA_022561145.1 Gemmatimonadota bacterium | reverse complement strand
ATGGACCTCAGGGAAAAGGAGGGCTTGGCGCTGATCAACGGAACCCAGGCTCACACGGGGTTGGGCGTCCTCGCCCTGCGATCGGCGGAGCGCGCGCTCGAGGCCATGGAGGTTGCGGGAGCCATGAGCCTCGATGCGCTCAAGGGGACGCCCGAGCCCTTTCGCGCGGAGGTTCAGGCGGCGCGGCCACATGCTGGGCAGACCGAGAGTGCCAAGCGATTGTGGTCGCTTCTCCTGGGTTCTGAGATCCGTGAGTCCCATCGTGTGGGCGATGTCCGGGTCCAGGACGCGTACTCCCTGCGGTGTATGCCTCAGGTTCATGGGGCCTGCCGCTCGGCTCTCGCCTATGTGCGGGGAGTCGTGGAAGTGGAGGTGAACAGCACCACGGATAACCCGCTCATTTTCCCTGAGGTCGAGGCCGTCGTGTCCGCGGGAAATTTCCATGGACAGATCGTCGCTCAGGCGATGGATTTCTTGACCATTGCGATCACGGACCTCGCGGCCATCTGCGAGCGAAGGATCGAACGCATGTTGAATCCGGACCTCTCGGGATTGCCGGCCTTTCTGACGACGTCGCCGGGCCTACGATCGGGCCTGATGATCGCTCAGGTAACGGCTGTAGACCTGCTTGCGGAGATGCGTGTGCTGGCCCATCCGGTCAGCACGGACTCGGTTCCGACCAGCGCGAACCAGGAGGATCACGTGTCCATGGGGATGGCCGCCGCTCGCAAGGCGCGAAGGGCCGTCTGGCTTCTGGAATTCGTGGTGGCCTTGGAGTTCCTGGTGGCGGCGCAGGCCATAGAGTTCCATCGGCCCCTGAAATCTGGACCTGCGATCGAAGAAGCGTTGGCGCTGATTCGCGATCGCGTGGTGCGCTTGGAGGAGGACCGTAGCCTGACAGGGGATATCGACGCCATCGCCGAGCTCGTAAGAAGTGGCGTATTGGGAGCGGTCTCATGAGCCTGGACGTGACGGGGTCGCCGGCGGAGCAGGGGAGCCGTGTGGTGAGGGCCCCGAGGGGGTCGGAGCTGTCCTGCCGAGGGTGGACTCAGGAAGCCGCTTTACGGATGCTCATGAACAACCTGGATCCGGAGGTTGCCGAGCGCCCCGAGGATCTGGTGGTATACGGCGGCACCGGGCGCGCCGCCCGAAGCTGGCAAGCCTTCGACCAGATCGTAGCCTGCCTCCGCACGCTTGCCGACGACGAGACTTTGCTCATCCAGTCCGGGAAGCCGGTGGGCGTCTTCAAGACTCACCGGGGCGCGCCGCGCGTCCTGATCGCCAACTCGAATCTGGTCGGCCGCTGGGCGAATTGGGAGACATTTCGCGAGCTGGAGCGCCAGGGCTTGATCATGTACGGCCAGATGACGGCCGGTTCCTGGATCTACATCGGCACCCAGGGCATCCTCCAAGGCACCTACGAGACGTTCGGCGCGATGGCGAGGGAGCACTTCGATGGGTCGCTCGAGGGTCGGTGGGTGCTGACCGGGGGCATGGGTGGTATGGGGGGCGCGCAACCCTTGGCCGCCACCATGAACGGGGGAGCCATTCTGGTGGTCGAAGTCGATCCCGCGGCCATTGAGCGGCGACTCGAAACCCGGTACTGCGATCGCATGACCTCCGATCTGGACGAGGCCTTGGATTGGGTCCAGAGCGCCGCGGCGGCGGGCGAGGCGGTGAGTATCGGCCTGGTCGGGAACTGTGCCGAGGTTCTGCCGGAGATCGTGAACCGGGGCATCGTTCCCGACATCGTGACGGATCAGACGTCGGCGCACGACCCTCTGAACGGATACGTGCCGCCCGGACTGGACCTGGAAGCGGCGGCACGCCTGCGTGATGCGGACCCGGATGAATACCTGCGGAGGACCTCGGCCGGCATGCGCATCCATTGCGAAGCGATGGTCGATCTCATGAATGCCGGCGCGGTCGCCGTCGACTATGGCAACAACCTTCGCACTCAGGCGCGCGATGCCGGATTCGAGAACGCCTTTGCGTTCCCCGGCTTCGTGCCGGCGTATATTCGGCCCCTGTTTTGTGAAGGGCGGGGCCCATTCCGCTGGGTCGCTTTGTCGGGTGACCCGGCGGACATTCACCGAACGGATCGCCTGGCCATGGAGATGTTCCCGGAGGACGAACATCTCGTCCGGTGGATCCGGCTCGCGCAGGAGCGTGTCGAGTTCCAGGGCCTGCCGGCTCGCATCTGTTGGCTGGGCCAGGGAGACCGCGCCCGTTTCGGGATCGCCATGAACGATCTGGTTGCCAGTGGGGAGGTCTCCGCGCCCATCGTGATCGGACGGGACCACCTGGACACCGGATCGGTCGCATCGCCTTTCCGGGAGACGGAGGCCATGCTCGACGGCAGCGACGCCATCGCAGACTGGCCGATTCTGAACGCATTGCTGAACACGGCGTCGGGAGCGAGTTGGGTGTCTTTCCACCATGGGGGTGGGGTGGGCATTGGTGACTCGCTGCACGCCGGACAAGTTCTTGTGGCCGATGGATCGCGCGAGATGGCCGAGCGGATCGAGAGGGTCCTGACCAACGATCCGGGACTGGGCGTGGCTCGGCACGCCGACGCCGGTTACGAGAAAGCCGTGGAGACCGCGCACCGGGAAGGCATTATCATCCCCGGCCGAGTGCGTTCCTAGGCGAGGACCACCTGCGAGCCGGTCAGGCCCAAAGCCGTTCCATGGCTGTGCGGTAACGGGCGGCGATCGGCTCCTCGCTGGCATGATGGCCGTCACGCACGACCCAGCGACCCCCGACCATTACGTCCGTGACCGGCGATCCCGTCGCCGAGAATACCCACGAATCCAAGAGGGTGTCACCGGTGCGCCCTGCCAACGTGGGGTGATCAGGGTCGAGAATCACGATGTCGGCCCGATGTCCCTCTGCGAGAGCGCCCACGGGACGGCCGGCCGCCCGGGCACCACCTTTCAAGGTCGCCTGGTAGAGGAAGGCGCCGGTGGACTGATCGCGGCCCCGCGCCGCGACGTTGCGGCTCTCCCACAGGAGGCGCTGCCCGTATTCGAGCAAACGCAACTCGCCAACGGGATCCACCGTCACGTGGCTGTCCGATCCGATTCCGATGGTCCCGCCGGCACCGAGAAAGTCCGGAAGAGGGAAGATGCCATCACCCAGGTTGGCCTCCGTGGTGGGGCACAGGCCCGCAACGGCGCCCGAGCTCGCGAGCTTCCGGATTTCATCGGGCGAGAGGTGAGTGGCGTGGATGGTACACCAGCGGGAGTCGAGCGGGCTGTTGTCGACCAGCCACTCCACCGGGCGAGCCCCGAGCGCGGCCACGCACTCCTCGACCTCCCGGCGCTGCTCTGCCACATGTATATGGATCGGTGCTTCCGAGTCAGCCGACCAGGCGGCGGTCACCATGGACCCCAATTCCTCGTGAGGCACCGCGCGAAGACTGTGCAGGCCCAAGCCGACCCGGCGTTGCGGATCGCCGGCGGACTCGGCGACGAGCCCTTCGAGGAGAAGCAGAAGCATGTCCGGATCCATGACGAAGCGCCGTTGTGTGTCCGTCACAGGGGCATCGAAACCACCGCTGCGATAAAGCGTAGGCACGTGCGTGATTCCGATTCCCGCAGCGGCCGCCGCCCACAGGACGGCATCCGACATCGCTCCGAGGGTGGCATACGGTCTACCCACCGGATCCATGTGCAGATAGTGGAACTCAACGACGGATGTGTAACCGGCCCGTAGCATCTCGACATAGAGCTGGGCGGCGATGGTCTGCACGTCGGTCGGCGTCAGAGACGAAACGAACTCGTACATCACGTCGCGCCAGCTCCAGAAGGTCCCTGCCTTCTCCCCTCCTCGCTCGGCCAGCCCGGCCATTCCGCGCTGGAAGGCGTGCGAGTGGAGGTTCACAGCCCCTGGGACCGCGACACCAGGTAGGATTTCGGTGCCAACGGGATCGGAATTAGGTCGAACGTTCGTGAAGAATCCTTGCCCGTCGATACTGAACGAGACTGCGTCGGACCACCCGGAGGGGAGAAGCGCGCTGTGCGCAAAGTAGGACGGCATGGGCCGAGTCTAGACCGTGCATCGGAGCGAGGCTAGTGTTTGCTCGACCTTCCGGCACACCTGCCACCGGGGACCCGTGCCGAAACCTGACGGGAGAGCGGGAACTTGGAAGCCGCAAGTACGATCTGGACGAACACAAACGTCGCCACGTTCTCTGCTACGAGCGCGGAGCCGTATGGAGCGGTTCTTGAAGGAGCCGTGGCTGTCAGGGGCGGACGAATTCTCTGGGTCGGTCACCGTGACGCGATGCCGGCTGGGATTCTTGGCGGACAAACCGAGACCGTGGATCTGGGCGGCCGTTGGATGACGCCGGGCTTGATCGACTGTCACACGCATCTGGTGTTCGCTGGCGACCGTGCCGACGAGTTCGAGCGCCGGCTCCTGGGTGAGTCCTACGAGGAGATCGCCCGCAGCGGAGGAGGGATCAGGTCCACGGTGACGGCAACACGGGCGGCCTCTTTCGATACCCTACTCAGCGCTGCCGAAAGACGCCTGCGTGCGTTGGCTTCCGAGGGTGTGACCACGGTGGAGATCAAGTCCGGCTACGGGTTGGAGCTGGACACCGAGATGCGGATGTTACAGGTGGCGCTGGAGCTCGAGAGGCGCAATCCCATCCGCGTGGTGGGCACGCTCTTGGGCGCCCATGCTCTGCCGGAGGAATTCGAAGGCCGTTCTGCCGAGTATCTCGAGGTGGTGTGCGAAGAGATGATTCCACGGGCCGCCGAGGAGGGTCTCGCCGCGTGTGTGGATGCTTTTTGTGAGGAGATCGCCTTCACTGCAGAGGAGTGCGGAGCCGTTTTCGACGCGGCCAAGGCACACGGCCTTCCAGTGAGACTTCATGCCGACCAATTATCGGACTCCGGGGGAGCCGCGCTGGCGGCTGGTCATGGCGCGCTGTCGGCAGACCATCTGGAATTCGCCTCGGAGGCGGGCGTGCGGGCGATGGCGGCGGCCGGTACGGTGGCTGTGCTATTGCCAGGCGCGTTCTACACCCTCCGGCAGACGAGGCCACCGCCAGTCGACGCGCTTCGAGAGAGCGGCGTCCCTATCGCGTTGGCCACCGACGCGAACCCGGGTTCGTCTCCGGTGCTTTCGCCGCTCACCATTCTTCAAATGGGGTGCACCCTGTTCGGGTTGACTCCCGAGGAAGCGTTGGCTGGAATGACGCGAAACGGGGCCCGTGCGTTGGGACTGGGCGATGAGATCGGCACGATCGAGGAAGGGAAGGCGGCCGACTTCGCGGTGTGGGACATCGATCATCCGCGAGAGTTGTGCTATTGGCTCGGCGGGACTCCGTGCCACTCTGTGATCAGCGGAGGAGAAGTCGCGAGTTACGACTGAATCCGGTCGGTGATATCGGCGTCTACCGTCTGGAGGGCTCTTTGCGGGCGCCGACTTTCAGCCTCCGCGGCGACCGCTACGGCGCACCTTGCTGCTTCCGCTGGATCGAGATCGGCTCGGGGCGGAGCGTGCCTTGGAGCCGCTCCGACTGGGGCCCGACCTGGCACGAGGCGCCGAGCGGGTACGACTACTCGGTGCCGATCGAGCTTTGGGCGCCGAGCGTGTGCGTACGCTTGGTGCCGAGCGGGTCTGGGGTGCCGAACGCGAACGGACGCTTGGTGCCAAACGGGTCGGGGGTGCCGAGCGTGTACGGGCACTCGGTGCTGATCGGGCCCGGGGCGCCGAACGCGTACGTACGCTTGGTGCCGACCGGGTCTGCGGCGCGGAGCGTCGGGCACTCGGTGCCGAACGGGTCTGGGGTGCCGAGCGAGCTCGGCCACTGGGAGCTGGCCGCACGCGGGGAGCCGATCGAGTACGGCTGCTAGGAGCCGACCGAGCACGGGACCCTGTCCTGTCCGACCCGCGGATTGTGGGGGTCGTAGACCGTGTCGCAGAACGGCGGGCCGAACTCACACCGCGCCGGCTCTGAAGCAGGTCCGAGGGCCTGGACGGCGGGACAACACTCGAGCGGCCGGTCGAGGTGGCGCGTGATGTACGCGTGGGCGTCCGAACGGTGGCACCGCGTCGTGCCGCGGCGCTGCGTGTCTCGGAGAGCGCGTTCGTCGAACTCGCTGTGGTCCGTGGCACGGCCGTTCGGCGTTGAGCCACCCTCGTTGTCGGGGATTCCTTGAAGCCCGTTCCACTTCGGTTGAGAGGCGAGTACCTGTAAGCCCGTTGGCCCACGCCGACTACACGGCGGCCAAAGAACCCTCGTCCGTACCCCACGGTGCGGTAGTACGGAGAGTAGGAAGCGTAACCGTAGCTCGGCGAGTAATAAGAACTGGCGAACAATCCGCCGAATCCAAAGCCGATCGATATCGAGAACGACGAGTAATACGCGGGGTGGTAGTGAAAGAACGTCGGTCCGTACGCCCCGTAATAATACGATGGTCCGTATGAG
Organism: Gemmatimonadota bacterium; assembly: GCA_022561145.1. Lineage (GTDB taxonomy): Bacteria > Gemmatimonadota > Gemmatimonadetes > Longimicrobiales > Gaopeijiaceae > JACZXQ01. Next base: position 12,960 of record JADFRS010000075.1, on the reverse strand, counting down.
TAGCCCATCGGGTAATACCCGTAGGAGTGATGCCGGTGGTGGTAACGGTGGTGATCCCAGCACTCGTGCGAGTACCAGTCGTAGTAGAGGTAGTCCAAGCACGGGTCGTAAAAGTCGTATGACTCCACGTAGTAGCCGGGCTCGTAACTGGAGTAACTGTATGCCCCTCCGAAAATCGACTCGGTGCCGAAGGTGAACGACACGTGGCTCGAGGTATACTGGCCCGAGACGGACGCCGGCATCAGGGCCAGCCCCGCGAGTAGCAGCGCAGCGGTGGTCTTCAGAGCACGCACGGTACTATCCTCCGTGAAGGCGATTCCTATCTGTTCCAATGCACGGCTCGTGCCACAGTCTTCACCTGCTCTAATGGACTGCTGAGTATACACTTATCGGCAAGGTACAATATCGCCATCTATCCCGAAGCTGTCCACGCCAGGGGACATGGGTCGCATTTCGGTGACGTACGATGAACACTCCTAACCGAGTGCCCGGGCTATCCCCGCAAAGAACTCATCAAAGTCCGACGGGGTCGTATTCACATTGGGCGATATCCGCAACGCATTCAGCCCCATGGTCTCGAAAGGCCTGAGGACGACGCCCGCTTGTGCGAACAGTTCCTGGGAGACTTGGCTCGCCGGGCGGCCGGAAACACCGATGGCGACGAGCGAGGCGCCCAGGTCCCACGTTGCGGGAGACACCCATTCCAGCCCACGAGTGGCCAGCACTCGCTCCTTCAAGTCCGAGCGCATTTGTTGATAGCGGCGTTCCTTCTCGGCCGGGCCCAGGGCCGCCTGAAAATCCACGGCGTCCCCGAGCGCCATGACCTCGGGAAGATTTCTGGTGCCGTAGTCCTCATAGATCCTTCCTGTGTCCGCCCAGCGGCGTTGGCCCCAGGTGACCCACATGGGCCTGAGCTCCGAACGCAAGTCCGCACGAACGTAGAGTAGACCCAGGCCTTTGGGTGACTGAAGCCACTTGTGGGGGCTCGCCGAGTAGGCGTCGACCCCAGAGGCGGCGAGGTCCAGCGGTATCATGCCGACCGTTTGGGCTCCATCGACAGCGACGTATTCGACGCCCTCTGCCTTCGCCATGGCGACGAGTTCAGCCAGCGGGTGCCGCAGCCCGACCGTGTTGTCCACGTGCGGGAATACCAGAACGCGAGTCTCCGGTCGTATCTGGCGGCGGTGCAATTCGACGACGTCGGCGACGCTCAGGCTCGGCACGTCGAGGAGGGGAAACTCGAACCTGCGTGCGGTGAAGCCCCGGCGCTCTGCGCCAAGCTCCCAGCACACGCTCGCGCCGTCGTGGTTCAACGTGCTGAACAGGACCTCGTCGCCGGGACCGATCGGCAGGCCGTTGGCGAGGATGTTGAATCCCTCGGTTGTGTTGTGAGTGATCGCAAGATCCGATGGGGGCACACCCAATACCCTCGCGGCTCCTGCACGCACTTCCTCGCGGATCGGCTGCCATGGCGTGCCCCACATGTAGAGCCAGGGATTGCTCTCGCAGAGGGCGAGGTACTCCACTCGAGCGTTGTGAACCTGCCGGGGGATGGTGCCGATCGAGGCGTGGTTGAGATAGACGACGGAGGGATCGAGCATGTACCGGTCCTGGAGTGCTTGAGGTCCGAGGGACTCCCATGGCGTTTGTGCCAGGGTGTGGAGGCTGGCGGAGAAGACGTCCTCGATCGCCTCCAGGCGACCAAGAACGGGCCCTGCGAGGGCCACCCCCGCGAACGATTTGAGAAAGCCTTTACGGTTACGAACGACCGACCTCATGACGATACTCCCGGTAGGTCAGCAAGAATCCCCTTGCCGATCCGACGAAAACATCCGACAATATAGGGACCACCGAATTGGTAGTGGTGGTGGGAGCTTCGATCTCGAAGCCCATTTCCCGGTTCTTCCTGCCCAGGAGAAACCCTGTTTCTGTCCGATGTCGTTCCTCCACGGCGGTGCCGTGGGAGGCTGGGCAAGTATGGGGAACTGGTAGCCGTCCACGCCAGTGAGTGTTTGGAGGCTTCCGAGGAAGATCCGCACATGATGTCCGCTTACCGCATAGTGGAGTTGCCGTGAACAGCGATGCCCCGCGGGGGGACCGCACCGATACAACCGGTTCGCAAGAGCCGGGTCAAGAGCCGGGTCAAGAGCCGGGTCAAGAGGCGAGCCAAGAGGCGAGCCAAGAGGCGCTCGGCATCCTCGATGTCCTGGGCAGTGGATCCGGTTTCATAAGGCGCCGCCACGCCGGCTACGTTCCGTCGAAAGAAGACATTTACGTCGGAGCCAAGCTGGTCCAGAAATTCGGCCTACGCAGTGGGGATGAGTTGTCCGGCATGGTTGGACGTCGTCCTAAGAACGGCAAGAGTCCACCCCTCACGCAACTCATGGCGGTGAATGGGTCGCCGCCGGAGAACGCGCGCGGTCGGCCTGACTTCACCCGGCTCTCGGCCGTGCATCCAGACCAGCGGCTCCTCCTCGAATGCGGCCGCACGCTCGGGGGCGAGCCTGAGTTTACCAACCGGGTGATCGATCTCTTCTGCCCATTTGGTAAGGGGCAGCGAGCCATGATCGTGGCGCCCGCCAAAGCCGGTAAGACCATGGTGCTCCAAGCGGTGGCGGAAGGCATCGTTACCAACCACCCGGAGTGCCGGCTCTTCATCCTGCTGGTCGACGAGCGTCCAGAGGAAATCACGGACATGGAGATGTGTGGGTTCGGTGAAGTCGTTGCCTCGAGCTTCGATCTTCCCGCCCAGAATCACGTGGCCGTGGCGGAGATGACCCTGGAGCGCTCGCGTCGCATGGTGGAGTCGGGATCGGACGTCGTGATCATCCTCGACTCCATCACACGCCTCGCCCGCGCTTACAACACCATTCAAGAGGGGAGTGGGCGTACACTTTCCGGAGGTCTGGACGCGTCATCGCTGGAGAAGCCCAAGCGCTTCCTCGGAAGCGCGCGCAAGATCGACCCGAGGCAGAGTACCGGCTCGCTCACGATCATTGCGACGGCCCTCGTCGACACCGGATCCCGCATGGATCAGGTGATCTTCGAAGAATTCAAGGGCACAGGTAACAGTGAGTTGCTTCTCAGCCGAGAGCTCGCCGATCGACGCATCTATCCCGCCATCGATCTGGCGGGCTCGGCGACGCGGAAGGAGGAGTTGCTTCTGGACGCCCCCGCCCTTCGGGTGTCGCAAGCCATGCGCCGGCAGTTGGCCGGGGTCAGCCCGGCGGATGCGATGACCGAGTTGCTCGGCGTCATGCGGAAGACCCGCTCCAACGAGGCCCTCATCGCGATGGCGAGCCAGAAGCTTTAGGGTCCGCCCAAGAGGCTCTTCAACTCCCTCAGGCCCCGCTGGAGTTGCGCACTCTGCGATTTTGTCATGGTCAAAGCGGTGTAACCCATGAGTGGATTCCAGCCGAAATCGCCGGCCTCCGACCACGTGACGGTGCTACCATCCTCGGCGGATTCCAAAAGGAAGGTACCCTCGATCAAGAGGGCACCGTCTTCGATGACGACCCGGTACCGAACCAACCGGTAGGGATCACTCTCGGTGATCGTGATCGATCCAGACCCGAGGTTGGAATGATCCCAGCTACGGCGTGAGCCGACGCCGGCGGTTTGCCCATCGAACGTCGACTCCACGTCTCCCCAAGGTGTCCAGGCATCCCAAAGTGCCAGGTCGTTGAGATAGGGGAAAACCTCTCGAGGCGGCACCCCCAACCAGACGCTGCTTTCAGCACTCCAGGTGCCCGGTAGAAACAGCCCAACCGTCAAGAAGAGAACCAGAAGCGCCGCGAGGCTCCCAAAGATCCTGAAAAGGACGCGCATCATGGCCGGTCCTGGCGTGTGCCAGAATGAGTGGCCTCGAATTCGCCCGCGAGTTCGAACAGGAGCGGCTCCATGATGTTCCAGACCGTGGCGGCCACCCGTCGGTGGCCTTCCTGATTCGGATGAATTCCATCCGCCTGGTTCAAGTCCACAATACCGGCCACGCCGTCGAGCAGGAAGGGGATCAACAGCCCATCGTTCGCAGCCGCGAGGTCGGCGAATACGGCATTAAACTCACCGACGTACCGCGATCCCATATTGGGAGGCGCCTGCATTCCGGCGATGACCAGCCTCACGGTGGGGTTACGCTCTCGCACTTGGTCGATGATCTTCTGAAGGTTGCTCTTCATTACAAACGGGTCCTGGCCTCGGAGCCCATCGTTGGCTCCGAGCTCGAGGACCAACACGTCGGTGGGGACCTCAAAGAGCCATCTCACTCGGCGAAGGCCACCGGCGGTGGTCTCGCCATTCACCCCGGCGTTTACGATTTCGAACGGCAGGGTCAGCGAGTTAACCATCACCTGGATCAGACTGGTGTATCCGTCGGTTGGGTCGTCCAGCCCGTAGCCGGCGGTGAGGCTCGTGCCCATGAACACCACTCGGAGCCGTTCCTCCGAGGTTCGCGCACTGGGCGACGCAGAACCTTCGAGGGGGTCGCGGCGTACCACGTCCGGACTGTCAGCGCCCCGGCAGGCGGACAGTACCAACATCAATCCGACAGCGAGCAACCCGGGACGGAATATGATCGTAGCTGAAGGGCTCACGAAGGAGTATCGGAGCGGAGGCCGTCCTCTCCGTGTACTCGACTCGGTCGACCTCACGGTGGCAGAAGAGGATTTCGTTGCGATCGTCGGTCCCTCCGGGAGTGGGAAAACCACCCTGTTGGGGTTGCTGGCCGGGCTCGACGAGCCCACGGCCGGCCGCGTCTCGCTCGCTGGCCACGATCTATCGCTTCTTACCGAAGACGAGCGTGCAGTGTTTCGCGCGAACAACGTAGGGTTCGTCTTCCAAACGTTCCACCTGCTCCCAACCCTGACCGCTCTCGAGAACGTGATGGTGCCGGCGGAGTTACTCGGCAGGAAAGAGTCCAGCAATGGCACCTCCGCCAGGGCCTGGGCGGCGAGCCTGCTCGACCGCGTGGGTCTCGCCGACCGGCTCGACCACTATCCCGCCCAGCTCTCTGGTGGGGAACAGCAGCGCGTCGCCCTCGCCAGAGCGTTTTCCGGTGAGCCCAGAATCCTCTTCGCCGACGAGCCGACCGGGAATCTCGATCGTGCCACAGGGGACCACGTGGTGCAGCTCCTCGAGGGGCTCAACACCGACGCGAGTACGACACTGGTGCTCGTGACGCACGATCTCGCGCTGGCGGCCCGAGCCGACAGGGTGGTCTCGCTCGCCGACGGACGCATCGTTCCCACCATCGAGTCGGCGCCAAGATGAACGTGGGGTTTACCTGGCGCCTCGCCTGGCGCGAAGGCCGGGCCAGCTACCGGCGTCTCGCGGTCTACATGGCTTCCATCACTTTGGGGGTTGGGGCACTCGTAGCGATTCACTCCTTCCAGCGGGACGTCACGCGGGCGCTGGACGACGAGTCCCGCACGTTGCTGGGCGCCGACATAAGGATTTCGTCGCGGCGACCACTTCCGGAAGAACTAGACCCTGTGTTCGACTCTCTGCTCGCCTCGGGGGCGGGCGTAGCGCGGACGATCACGGTCGCGTCCATGGTCCTGAACCTTCGGAGCGATCGCGTGCGTCTTGCGCAAGTCAAGGGAATCGAGCCGGGCTATCCGTTCTACGGCCCCCTCGCGACCGACCCACCAGGCGTTTGGGGGAGGATGCAGGGGGCGGCCGTCGCCGTCGCGGACCCCGCCGTCCTGATCCAGTTGGACGCGGAGGTCGGTGACAGCCTGCGGATCGGGAATAGCACGTTCTTGTTGGTGGGCACCGTGACGGGGCTTCCAACCGAGTTGGGGTTCCAGACCGCCATAGGACCGAGGGTGTACGTCGGCTTTCCGCGCCTCGCCGAAGCCGGCCTCTTGGCGTTCGGTTCACTCGCCCGCCACCGGGTGAACATTCGGTTACCCTCGAGCAAGGATCAGGACGCCCTCTGGACGGATCATGAGGACCTGTTCCGAAGGGTTCAGGTGTCCTATACCACCGCCCAGGAACAGGCACAGGACCTTACCTTCGCTGTCGGCTCGCTCAGCAGATTCCTCGGATTGGTGGGCTTGGCGGCTCTACTTCTGGGCGGCATCGGGGTAGCGAGCGCGATCCACGTTTACGTGAAGGATAAGCTGCTCACGGTAGCGATCCTTCGTTGCCTGGGCGCCACGCAGGGCATTGTATTCCATGCCTACCTGCTCCAGTCCGCGGTCATGGGGTTCTTGGGGGCTCTGCTCGGCGCGGGCTTGGGGGTGGCCATCCAGTTCGGACTTCCGGGGCTGCTGGCTGAGGTGCTTCCGATTTCGGTCGATCCCCGTGTCTCATGGTCCGCCGTTTCGGCGGGACTCGCCATCGGGGTGTGGGTGTCCTTGATCTTCGCGGTGGGTCCGATGCTGAACATTCGCGGAGTCCCACCCCTGCTTGCGCTTCGAAGTGATGTCGAGCCGGTGCGGCACCACGATCCGTGGCGGTGGATTGTGAACGCGGCGTTGATCCTCACGCTGGTAGGCCTGTCGATTTTTGAGGCACCGGGTATCGCCGCGGGCTTAGCGTTTTCCGGGGGACTGATCGTGACAGGACTCCTCCTCTGGGCCACCGCGGTCGCTCTCATGCGTGCGACTCGACGCTTTCTCCCCGCGAGCGCCTCCTACCCTGTGCGGCAAGGTGTGAGCAATCTTTTTCGGCCTCAGAATCAGACTGTAGCCGTAACCCTCGCCTTGGGATTCGGCGCTTTCGTGGTGGGGACGGTAATGCAGGTCGAGGGGAACCTCGCTCGGCAGTTCACACTTCAACAGATGGAGGGACGCCCGAACGTTCTCCTCTTCGACGTGCAGGTGGATCAGGCCTCGGGGGTGGAAGAACTGCTCTCGCAAGCGGCTTCTGGGAAGATCGAGTTTACTCCGCTGGTGCCGGGGCGCCTGGCCGCGATCAATGGGGAGGATGTGGAAATGCTGGCCGAACGGCCGTCCGGGGAGCGGCCCGACCGGTGGGCGCTTCGTCGGGAGTACCGGCACACGTATCGGGCAGAGCTGACCGGATCCGAGGTGTTGGTTGAAGGCACCTGGTGGCCGGAAGCCTCCGAGGCCCGGCGAGCCGGGTCGGACCTGCCGCTCGTATCTATCGAGACCGATCTCGCAGAGTCCCTCAAGGTCGGCGTTGGAGACCGGCTGACCTGGAATATCGGCGGGACCCAAATCGAGACTGAAATTGCCAGCGTGAGGAGCGTCGACTGGGCCCGGTTCGAGACGAACTTCTTCTTCGTGTTCGAGCCGGGAAGCCTCGAGCGTGCCCCACAGACTGCGGTCATGCTCGCGCGAATCGAGAGTGAGGAGCAGCGAGCGTTTTTCCAGCGCGAGCTCGTAGACGCCTTCCCGAACGTGTCTGTGCTGGATCTGTCGAATTTGCAAAGGGCGCTCGACACGATCCTGTCGCGGGTCTCTCAGGCGATACGCTTTCTCGGTGGATTCAGCATCGTGGCCGGTCTGATCGTACTCGCGGGCGCTCTCGCCACCTCCCGGTATCAACGCTTGCGGGAAGGTGCTTTGCTCAAGACCTTGGGTGCGCGCCGCCGCCTCATCGTCAAGATCTTGCTGGCGGAATACCTCGCCCTCGGCACGCTGGCCAGTGCCACCGGCCTCGCTCTGGCGTTGGGTGCCGGGTGGCTGCTGATCGACCGCTTGTTCGAGATTGAGTTCGAGCCGTTGGTGATCCGTCTGTTGGTAGCATGGATGGTGGTCGTCGCGTTGACGGTGTGCATGGGGATGTTGAGTAGTAGGGGGGTGCTCGGGCGAAGGCCCCTGGAGGTCTTACGAGACGCCGAGGGTTGATGCAGGGATGTCGAGCGTCAAGAGGGGCTCGTGATGACACGTCTCGCAACTGATGGCGTGGGGATGGCGGAGGCGAGTGGGACGGTCGACGCTGAGTGGCGTAGCGCAACGCGGGCAATCGCCCGACATGCTCCTTACGGTATGTCGCTCCAGCCAGCGGCGGCGCGTGATGGTGGCGCCGATTCCGAGCGCCGCCACGGCCCAGGGAGCGTGGGGAGGAATCAGCGCAACGAGAGCTGCCACGATCAGCGTGAGACCCGCTACCATGGCAGTCCGGCCGATTCGCCAGCTTTGGGACCGTTCGATGACGGCGGCGGTGGCCTCCGTCGGCGCATGCCCGAATAGGGAGAGGGTGCCGGAGATTGTCCGGCTCAGGGGTTGCGATGGAGGATGGCTCAACGTCAAAGTATTATGACTGAGGTAAACTATTCCGCTGTACGGTGATTTTCCCGACGGAATCTATCCGGATCCACATCCGAACCGAAGCGGCTTCGGGAAGGGGTGTCCGGTGTCGCACCACGAGCTAGGCGATTGACTGACTCAGAAGATCCGTCGATCCAGCCTGAGACGACCGAGACAGGGAGTGGAAAAGCGACCCTGTCACGAGAACTCAGCGAGTTCCTGATCGAACTGTCGATCGGGGTTCATCGCCATGTGATGTATCCCATTGGGCATCCGTCGCTCGAGTCCATGGCGGAACGGGTGCTTACCAGCCTCCAGCCACTGTTCCGAAAGTCTGACAAGCTGACCATCGGGGTGGCGCATGAGGAACTCCTCGTGGAGGGAGTGGCCACCGACGCCAGGCACCCGGTGCTGAGTGAGCTGGCCCGCCGGCTGCACGCCCATCAGTTCGCGGCAGTGATACTGGAAGAAATGCCACAGGCCTACGAGATAGAGGGTCTCCTTGGGGCGTTGTCGGAAGATTCGGAGCGGATTGGCGGGCATTTAGGCCTGCTCCCGCCAGACGAAATCCCGAATTGGGAACACATCCACCTGTACGGAATCGGGTACGACCGCCTTCGCATCGATGTGGACGGAGAGGCCATGCCCGCCAGTAGGGCCCTGGAGCTGTGGCACGGCCTCGCGACGGCGGCGCTATCCGTGGAAGATGACTTCGATCCGGACGATGCTCTCGATCCCCAACGTGTGGCTCATACGATCCAACGGCAAAAGGATGCATCCTACGACGAAGTCGTGGTCGAATACCTCCTGCAGTTGGCATCGGAACTAAAAGACGACGACGCGGGCGATAGCGCGGAAGTCCGTCAGCAGATCTCGAGCATGATTACGGAATTGGATGACGATGCGTTGGCTCGCCTGGTGAAGATGGGTGGCGACGCGGGCAAGCGCGGCCAGTTCGCCGTGGATGCGAGCAAGAGCTTCACGGCAGATGCGGTGATGAAAGTGCTCTCGGCAGCCGCGTCGGCGTCGGAGCAGACCATTTCGACGTCGCTCACGCGTCTGCTCACGAAACTCGCAGCGCACGCCGGGTCAGGTGTCGGAACCGTGAGCCGAAACGCCGACTCGGCCCTGCGAGACAACGTCGAGGAGCTGATTGAGGACTGGCAACTCGGCGACCCGAATCCCGAAGGCTACACCCTCATCTTGGACCAGATGTCCGCTGCGGCCCCTGTCTTCATGGCGGAGGAAATCGAGGAAGAGGACGAAGAGGGGATATCTGGCGCGCTCAGGTTACTGCAAATGAGTGTGGAGGTGAACGCCTACGGGCCGTTGGTGGATCGGGCCGTCACCGAACTCATGTCCGTCGGTGAGACGAGCCATGTCCTCCGGATGCTCGACGACGCCGACGAGGGTGGTCTAGTTGCGAAGGCCCTCAACGCACACGTGACCGACCCCAACCAGATTCGCCGGCTTCTTTCCCAAACGGATGTCGACGAAGATGAGCTGCGGGCCACGGCTGGCCGCATCGGTGTACACGCGATTGAGCCGCTCCTTGAAGTACTTACGGAGTCTGATTCTCGGCACATTCGAAGGAAGGTGATCGAGGTCCTGGTCGGGATGGGACCCATCGTCGGGGAGCGGGCGGTGGCGAGGCTCCAGGACACCCGCTGGTTCGTGATCCGGAACGTGCTGGTGCTCCTTCGGAAGCTCGAGACGACGCCGGAAGGGTTCGACGCCTACGAGTTCGCCCTGCACAATGACCGGCGAGTGCGCCGAGAGGCCTTCCCGATCGCGGTGAATCAGCCAGGGCTCCGAGATCGTACGCTCGCCAACGCCCTTGCCGACATGGACGAACGCATGGTTTACATGGCGCTGCAGCAGCTACGTAGTGGGGTTCCGGAGACGTTGGTGCCCACGGTCGTCAAGCGCGTCATCCATGGCGATCGAAGCTCGGAACTGCGGTCGTTGGGTGCTGCAACTCGGACGCCGACTGTGACGACGGCGACGCCGGTACACTAGACACTTGTGTGGCGAGCATCTGCATCATCAGTGTGATCGACCCGTGCTTTGCCGATAGCGACTGCAACGATGGCGACGTCTGCACGACGGATTCCTGTGACGCCGGGCTCTGCAACGCGGCGGCGATCGACGGGTGTTGTAACGCCGACGCCGACTGCGATGACGCTGACGAATGCACCGATGACGTCTGCGTGGACAACGTCTGCGACTACACGCCCATCGACGGGTGTTCAGCATCGACGGGCGGAGCCCCAAGCCTGTGCGGAGCGGCGGGAATGATTGTGTTTACGTTCATGTTCATGGGTTTGATGGCGATGCGCGTCGCGCCGGGTGCGTCGCACGGGTTGCGAAGGATCCTCCATGTCACATGTCGATAGATCGCTGCAACGTGACTATGTGCTGGCGCGATGGTCCAAGCTTGCCGCGACGGCTGCCAAGAAAGACAAACCTATCGGCGTTTTCGGAGCCGGGCAACACACGCGATGGCTGCTCGGGCAATTGTCACTATGTCAGCGCGGACAGATCGCCGTCGTACTTGATGACAACGCGACACCGGGGAGCGCGCTGACGGTGTTTCCGATGCTGGCGTTGGAGGAAGCGCTGGCGTGATCCCGGTGGACGGTACTAGCGCCGCTCACCTATTTCACTCGTCGACACCGACACGCGCTTGTGCAGCGCGTTGAATGCCGCGTCGAACTGGTCCAGGCGCGAGGCGTGACGTAGGTCGAACAAGCGGTCCACTTGCGGCGCGTGCCAGTTGAGGCGTCTGGCGAGGTCGGCCTTTCGCAGCCCCTGTTCCCGCATCGCCTGGTAAAGAAGCACCTTGAGCGCGGATTGCGTCGGCAGGGCGGCGCGGCAGCCGCCCTCGGAGGGACCGGGGATGTGCTCCCGGTGCGCAATGCGCGCGGCAATGGCCTCCTCCAGTGCGTCAATGGCGTGCAGGAGCGCATTGTCGCGATCCTCGCCATAGGTGATGAGCTCGGGGAAGTCCGGCGAGGTGGCGAGAATGGTGCCGTTGTCGTCCTCGACAAGATCGATGGGATAACTCAGCATCGCCTTACTCCAATCCAAGTTCTCTCTTGATCTTTCTGACCAGGGCCGTGCCCAGCTCCTTGCGACCGCCGTGCATGGGCAATTGGCTTTTGCGACGCCCGCGCCGCACCGTGAGATGGCCACTGCCGCCCTTGTGGGTTTCGAATGAACAGCCGTGCTTTCGGAGCCAGCGCTTGAGTTCACTCGCGTTCATCTTGGAACTTTAGCAACGCATCTGTTTTGTTTCAACAGATATGTTGTATTTTTTGCTGGCTGCGGCAGGCCTGCGGGCGGAGCGCGTAGACCCAAATGCCGCTCGCCTTTTCCATCCTGCCCGACCGTTTCGCCGACGGCCGGCATACCGCCATCGAGGCCGGGCTGAAAGCCTGCGGGTACAAGATCACCCGCGGCGCCGGGCCCGGCGGTGCCGACGATGTCCTGGTCACCTGGACCGTGCATCGTGGGCATAAGGAACGCGCCGCGCGCAAGTTCGAGGCCGCCGGCGGGCGCGTCATCGTCTGCGAGGAGGCGTATTTCCGCAGGATCAACGGCGCCCCGTATTTCGCCCTGGCGCTGCACGACCACAACGGCGCCGGGCGGTGGCATGCCGGCGGGCCGGAGCGCTGGCGGTCCTTCAACATTCCGCTCAAACCCTGGCGCAAGGGCGGCACGCATATTCTGCTGCGCGAGCAGCGCGGCATCGGCTCGACCCGGATGGCGAGCCCGCCGCTGTGGCACGACCACGCGGCGCGCCGGCTCAAGCGGCTGACCGATCGGCCGCTGCGGTTCCGCGCCCATCCGAAGAGCCGCCTCTACCCGGAGACCGCGGCCAGGCAACCGAGCCTGGAGGCGGCGCTTGTGGACTGCCACGCGGTGGTCACCTGGGCCAGCGCGATCGCGGCCCAAGCCCTGGTCGCCGGCGTGCCGGTGTTCTACGAGGCTCCGGCGCTGATCTGCGCCGGGGCCTGCGAGCGCGGGATCAAAGGCATCGAGGCGCCGCGTCATCCCGACCGCCTGCCGGCGCTCGAGCGCCTGGCCTGGGCCCAGTGGTCGCTCGCCGAGATCGCCAGCGGCCTGCCGTTCGCGCGGCTGCGCGCGTGTTGATTCAACTTCCGCTTGCGCGGAATCGCACCGGCCGGTGCGCACTTCACGGAAGAGGCGCTAGTCCTTGCTGACCTGCTATCCCAGTCCCGGCAAGCGCAAGGCGCTCAAGCTCTGCGCCGCCTTCGCCGAAGGGTCGGGCGGGCGCGTGGCCGGCCTGGGCGAATCCCGGCTCTTGCCCGGGCCCGCCTTCTTCTACGGCATGACCGGGCACACCCTGCCGCTGATCGCGCGCTGCCGCCGCGGCGGCCGCGATTGGTACTACGCCGACAACGCCTACTACTTCGGGCGGGGGCACAGCTTCCGCGTGACCCGCAACGCCTATCAGCATGACGGCGGCGGCGCGGCCGGGCCGGGGCGGTTCGCCCGCTTCGGACTGAGGCCGGCGCCCTGGCGCAAAGGGGGGCGCCACGTTCTGGTGACCACCCAGAGCGAGCTGTTCTACCGCCTGGCGCTGGGCACCACGCGGGCGGCCTGGCTCGCCGATATCCTGGCGCGGTTGCGCAGAGCGACCGACCGGCCGATCGAGGTCTGCCACAAGGCCGCGCCCCGGGATTCGGGCAACGCCGCCGCCGGCCCCGGCTTCGAG
>JADFRS010000239.1 GCA_022561145.1 Gemmatimonadota bacterium | reverse complement strand
CCACGGCGCCCTCGCGCATCGCCGTCGCCACCGTCGGTAAGTCTTGGTACGCCGTCATCAAGATCACGGCCGTGTCCGGAGTTCGTTCCTTGAGCAGGCTGAGCAACTCGAGTCCCCCCATTCCGGGCATTCGAACGTCCGTCAACACGACGTCGGCAGGGGAGTCGGCCAGCGCGGACAGGGCGGCCTCGGCATGCTCGGCGGTTCGCACGTTTGTGGTCCCGTCCTCGAGCGCCTCCGCGAGGGACGTGCGAATTCGGGCATCGTCGTCGACGATGAGGATGGACCGGTTCACGGCGTACTGAACAGCCAAGTCATGGGGCAATCTGTGAGTGCGACCGGGGCGGGGCAACTCGAAGACGAACGCTACCTGGCTCGTCCATCACTTCGCGCCCTACCCTGTCTTCCGGCCGCACAGTGCATTACCCATTCGCTAGAAAGTGAGATCGAGATCGCCGGACGACCCGCCCCATGAAGCCCACTCCCGCCCAGCTCCGAGCCCTGGCTAGACGCGACCCTCCGTTGGGCGCGGCCATGAAGCGCGTGCCCCTCTTCCCCACCATGCCACCGCCCCTTCTCAGGGGCTCGAACTTCCACACGATCGCGCGATCGATCGTGTACCAGCAGTTGGCCACTGCCGCCGCGCGTACGATCTACGGTCGCGTACGTGAGCTCACTGCGGATAAGGGCTTCCCGACGGCCGGCCAGCTCCTCGCGCTTCCGGAAGGGTCCCTTCGGGGCGCCGGACTATCGGGCGCCAAGACCAAGGCGATCCTCGATCTTGCCACCAAGGTCGAGTCGGGCGAACTGAGGTTGGGCGGTCTAGGAAGGTTGGCCGACGATGAGATCGTGCGTCGCCTCACCACTGTATGGGGCATCGGCGAGTGGACCGCCCAGATGTTTCTGATCTTCAAGCTCGGCCGATTGGACGTGATGCCGTCCAACGACCTCGGCGTCCAGGAGGGCCTGCGCAGGCTCGACGGCCTTGTTGAACGCCCGGAGTCCGATGAGCTCCTCGCCCGTGCCGAGCTTTGGCGGCCGCTGCGAAGCGTGGCTTCCTGGGTACTCTGGCGACTCACGGACAAAGATTGACACCTAGCGGCCTTTACTCCCGTATTGTTATGATGAGGAGCCGTCGTCCCGGCGGCATGTGTGCGGACGCAGTTGGAGGATACCATGGCCCAGTGGAGCCTCGGCAAGAAGAACGGTCTCAAGTTCCCGGACTGGAACAGGCCAAAACCCCCCAAGCAACCGCCGGCTCCCCAGCCCCCGGGGTCGGGTTGCGGCACCGGATCCGAGACGAAGAAGGTCATGGACTTCCTCGATAAGATCATCGGCGGACGCTGAAGTCCAGGCGTCCGGCTGGCGATCTCATGAACGGCTCTTGGGTCCTTGGAAACCTTTCGGCTCCTTTTTTGTGTATCATTCACAACGAGCGGACGCAACCTTCGAGCGACTCGGTCCGTCCAAGTACCGAAGATGGTTGCGATTGGAGCGGGTGAGATGACGATGTTGATCTGGCTTCTGGCGGCGGTGGTTTCCACGGTGGTGGGTGGTGCGTTGGGACGGTGGTGGTGGATCAATCGCCGGGCGAGCATCAGAGGTGCGAATCGCATCCTCGAGCGACCCAACTCATACTACTCCTCCAAGGGCGTGCGGGACCAAGAAGACGCCGAGTGGTACGACTCGATCGACCTCGACAAGCTCCATGAGGTGAACCGGGACGAGATCGAGCGTCTCATCGCACAGATCAAGGGCGCCGGAATCGACAGCCTTCGGCCTTCCGATCGGGCCTTTCTCGAACGGATCGCCGACCTCGATGCACCCGAGCGCAGAGGCGACCGCCCGCTGCCCTCGACCCCTTGGCCCTCCTGGGCCTGAGGCCGGGCCAACGGTCGACCAAATCCCCGTAAGTACGTACTCTCCACAGCAGTCGGGTTTGGTGCGTCTCTAAATACAGCGTGTCGTGGAATCCACCTTTCTGCTGCAGCGACCGAGCTTTTCTTCGAGCGAGGCCGCTGATCTCCTAAAGCGCCATTTCGGGATCGAGGGCCGACTCACGCCCCTACCCAGCTATGAGGACCAGAATTTCAAGGTCGAACCCGAGATGGGCGAGGCCGTCATCCTGAAGATCTCGGGAACGGGGGAAACCGAGGGAAAGCTGGATCTACAGGACAGCGTGCTCCTCTGGCTGGCCGAGCGTGAGCCCGAACTAGCTGCTCCGAAAGTCGTTTCACCGACCTCGGGTGAGCATGTGGTGCGCGTGGCCGACAACGGAGGCCGCGAACACCTCGTTCGAGTGCTCAGCTACTTACCTGGCCGGACGCTGGCATACACGCGCCCGCATCCCGACGCACTCCTCGAGGGGCTTGGCCGGTATCTGGGTACAATGGATCGGGCGCTCTCCGGATTTTCCCACCCCGCTGCGCGGAGGAGCGGCTACGAGTGGGATCTGGCGCACGCTGCGGAGGTGATGCGTAGGGACGTGGGCGCCGTGTTTGATGCGCCCCGTAGGCACCTGATCCGAGATGTTTTGTCGGCGTTCGAGCGGGACGCCCTCCCTCTGCTGCCCGACCTCCGGCAGGGAGTGATCCACGGCGACGCCAACGAGCATAACGTCGTGGTGGGCCACGTGGGGGCGGGCACACCCGAGATCGCCGGCCTTATCGACTTCGGCGACGTGATGGAGAGTCACCCGGTTTGCGAGCTGGCCATCGCGATCGCATACGCGATGCTGGACAAGCCCGATCCCGTTGGGGCGGCCGCCGCGGTGACGCGCGGCTTCCACGATGCTCTGCCACTCACCGAAGACGAACTCGACGCACTCTACGCCCTTGCCCGGGCCCGACTCGGTGTCAGCGCATGCATCTCGGCCACTCTGCAGGCCGAGGCGGCGGACAACCCCCATCTGGTCATCTCGGAAGCTTCGGCGTGGCAGACGCTCGAACGCCTCGCCGCCGTGCCGCCCCGCCTGGCGCGGGCCCGGCTTCGTGAGGCGTGTGGTCTGCCGCCTTGTCCACGAAGTGTCACGGTGAACGGGTGGCTTACGGCGAACGCATCCGACGGAGGCCCCGTGATCCGCCCTCTTGTGAACGACGACGCCACAGTGATCTTCGACTTGAGCGTGGGCAGCCCCGATCTCGAGAGCCCCGAGACGCTGGCCGACGCGGAGGTTTGGAGCGCCCGCCTGTTCGGACAGATGGCCGAGTCCGGCGCGCACGTGGGCGTCGGACGTTACGACGAGGCCCGGCTGTGCTACACCGGCGACGCCTTTGCGAACGTGGGGAGTGAGCGGCCGGAGCAGCGGACGGTGCACCTGGGTGTCGACCTCTTTCTGGAGGCGGGCTCCCCGATCTTGGCGCCGATCGCGGGAACGGTCCACTCCCTTCACGATAACGCCGATCCCTTGGACTACGGCCCCACCATCATTCTCGAACACGAGCCGGACGGTGGCCCACTTTTTTACACGCTCTACGGGCACCTGAGCAGGGACTCCCTCGATGGACTGGTGCAAGGCGCGGAGATCGCGCGCGGTGAGGAGATCGCCCGCCTGGGCGACCTCGCGGTGAACGGCGGGTGGCCACCGCACCTTCACTTCCAAATCATCACGGACATGCTCGACCTTGAGGGCACGTTTCCGGGCGTGGCGGCCCCCTCCCAGCGAGACGTCTGGTTGAGTCTCTCGCCCGATCCGAGCCTGCTGCTCGACTTGCCCGAGGGATCGCGGGCGCCCAGAGAGCCCACGTCCGAGACGCTTCGAGAGGCACGCCGCCGGCTGCTCGGGCCATCCCTCAGCCTGTCGTATGAGGAGCCGCTCCACATCGTGCGCGGGTGGAAGCAGCATCTGTTCGACGCCGAGGGGCAGGCGTACCTGGACTGCGTGAACAACGTCTGCCACGTGGGGCATTCACACCCGCACGTCGTGGAAGCGATCAGGAGCCAGGCGGCGGTGCTCAACACCAACACGCGCTACCTACATCAACATCTGACGCGGTACGCCGAGCGCCTCGTCGCCACGCTACCCGATCCGCTCGAGGTGTGTTTCTTCGTGAATTCCGGGAGCGAAGCGAATGAGCTGGCGCTCCGCATGGCTAGCAAGTTCACGGGACGGGGGGACGTGGTCGTGGTGGACGGCGCCTATCACGGCAATACCGCCGCTTGCATCGCGATCAGCCCTTACAAGTTCGACGGGGCGGGTGGATCGGGCGCGCCCCAGCACGTCCACACCGCTGTCATGCCCGATGACTACCGGGGCCCCTACCGCCGCGAGGATCCCGAT
>JADFRS010000238.1 GCA_022561145.1 Gemmatimonadota bacterium | reverse complement strand
GGACAAACATGAGCAGCACGTGGCCCGCTATCGCGATAAAAGCGGTTATCACGAGATCGACGACCACCAGGGCTGCGCTTCCCCGAGCTTCGAGCCGCCGAAGGACCCAGCGTGTCTGAAGCAGCGAAAGATAGTCTGGCAGGACGTTCCAAGCCCCCCACATTGCGACGTACGGGAGCGACTCCCCAAGAGAAGCCGGTCCGTCCAAATCCCAACCGACGTAGC
This sequence comes from Gemmatimonadota bacterium, assembly GCA_022561145.1. Lineage (GTDB taxonomy): Bacteria > Gemmatimonadota > Gemmatimonadetes > Longimicrobiales > Gaopeijiaceae > JACZXQ01. Next base: position 4,058 of record JADFRS010000238.1, on the reverse strand, counting down.
CATGGATCGACCAGTAGAGGCACAACAGGACGCCCACGCTCAGAAGGGAGGCGACGGCTGAGCGACGAAAGCACCTCCACGACCAGTGCCTCTCCCCGAACAACTTGTCGAACGCAGCCGCGAAGAGGCTGGGCCAGCGAGCCACATGCGACTTCGGATCTACGTTGCGCAGCCACGCAGACGCCGAGCGTCTGACGGTGGGCGACACCGCTTCCTCAGCCTTGTCGAATAGGAACCAAAGCCCACCAGCGAAGGCTACCCAAGTTCCCAGATAGGAGAGCACGCCGAAGCTCGCATGTGTCGACTGGGCCGAGACGACGGTGGCTATCGCTAGAACCAGAACCCCGCCTACAACAAGCACCGGCAGGAACGCGATCGTCCTGGCCCTGGTTCCAATTCGCTCCCCCTTTGATCCCCCGAGCTGCTCTTTCTCAGGGACGGCCAGACCGTCGCCCTGGACCGCGTGGAGTTGAATCGGTTCACCTACGTTCTTGAAGTGGAATAGGCCCAAGGACGCGATGTCGATGTTGGGCTGATTGCGAACCTCCGCGAACACCTTCTCCGAGATCAGAACTCCACCTGGTGGGCTCAGGCTCTCGATCCGAGAGGCGATGTTGACGGCGTCACCTGCTGCTCCGAACTCGTCCAGCTCGACATCACCCTGGTGGATGCCGATGCGAACGGGGACCTCTGGCTCCTCTCGGAAAGTCTGCTGAAGCTCGGTAGCTGCTTTGACCGCGTTCACAGAGCTAGGGAAGATGCTCAGTCCGCCGTCGCCGAAGAGCTGAAGCACTTCACCACCTGCTTCGGCAACGATCCTCTCCAGCGCCTCCCGGTGCCGACGACGGGCGTTGAGGGCTACTTCCTCGTCCTCCTGCATCATGGTCGTGTACCCGACCACATCCGTGAACATCACGGCGGCGAGTCGGCGGCTGCGAGTTTCGGTCATGCGGCGAACATGCCGCTCAGCGCAGCAGAGCGCGAGCAGATCCCCTTACAGCAACACCAACGGCAACCCCAGCGCGAACAGCACGCTCACGATGATCACGCTCACGAAGCCCATCGAGCGGAAGGGCTGCTTCTCAACGTCGGTGAAGAGGTGCTCCGCCCTGTGCTGAATCGACTCTCCATGGAACTGGTCGGCCGGCCCTAGTCCCCTTTCACCACCACGGCCTCGAGCTGGCGCTCGTACTCGGCAGCCGCTTCGGCGTCACCCGCCAATTCCGCAGCCTGTCCGGCCCCCTTGAGACTGTTCAGTCGGTTGGGTGACCGTGTGAGCGCCGTTTCGTAGGCCGCACGCGCCTCGTCGTAGCGGCCCAGGTCCAACAGCATGTCGCCCAGGAGCTCGTTGGCGGGAAGCACTACGCCCGGCGTGACGGGGTTCTTCGTGGTCGTTGACTCGAGGGTCGCGGCCTCGGTCATGAGCTCTACAGCCTCGTCCGTACGCTCGGCTGCGTACGCCATCCATGCCCGAGCGCCCACTTCCTGGATCTGAACCTGGGTGCCCCAATCGTACGCGTCCGGCAGCGTCGCGGCCTGCGCCCGGAGCTCGCCGAGTCGGGCGACGGACCGTTCCGCGGTTTCGACGTCGCCGGTGTGCGCCGCGCCGAGCGCCCGAGCGAACTCGGGGATGGCCTCGAGATGGGGATAGAGAACCCAGTTGACCGTGGCAGGCCACCTCGGCTCGACCGCCGCCGCTCGGGCCCAGTCCTGTCGTTCCAGGGCGATCCGCGACTCCACGGCGGCGAACGCGTAGGCGCTGGCCGCATGGTCGTAGATCGGACCGTCGAGGGCAACGAGATGATCCAGAATCTCCTCCGCGCGATCGTCCTGCCCGGTTTGCAGATACGCGTAGGCCAGATAGTCGATGGCGTGCAGGTGATGGTGGGACGTGGCCCCGTTGATGGGTTGGTTCCAGGCAGCGTCGGCCGATCGGACGTTGTAGTCGATGGACTCTTCCCACGACCCCACGCGCGTGAAGATGTGAGAGGTCATGTGCAGCGCGTGGGCGTTCTCGGGGGCCACCTTGCCGTAGGTACGTGCGACGGAAAGGGCCTTCGGGGCCAGGGCCGGAACGTCATAGGAGTGAATGATGTAGTGAAGCGCGCCCGGATGATCGGGAATCTGGCTGAGGACCTGCTCAGCCATGGCGCCGCCCGCCTCGAACGTCGGTAGGGGATCGTCTGAGCCCAGCCCCGTAGCGATGAGCGACAGCGCGGCGAACAACGTGGCCTCGGAATCGCCGGGGTGGGCAACCCGCACCTGCTCCCACCCCTCCGCGTAGGCGGCGAGTCGGGCCGTCTCGCTCCGGTCGGCGGCGTCCCGGTAGTACGCCTCGAGCGCCGTCACGTACCCCTCCTCCCGAGGCGTCTGCAGTCCGACGGCCCGGGCCTCCTGAAGCAGGACCCACCCGCGCTCCAGGTTCTGCTCGGAGGGGACGTCGGGCCATAGAGGATGGAGGGGTGTCATGGCCATCCCCCAGTAGGCCAACGCGCAGTCGGGATCCTGCTCCGCGGCCGCCTCGAAGACGCCCGCGGCCTCGGTGTAGGTCATGTGGTGGAGGAGAGCGATGCCCCGCCTCATCGTGGTGGCGGCCTCGGCGCTGCACGACACGGGGAAGGCGACGCTTCCCAGCGACCCACCGTCGGCGTCCAACACCTCGGTGACAGAGGCAAGGTCGAAGGCTTCGCCGTCTTCCGCTCCGTTCGCCGGGGCGCCTTTGTCGCCAGAGCCGCACGCCGCCGAGACGAACCCTGCCCCGGCCAACATCAGCGTCAGGATCGGAGTCCGGCCGGAGGCTGTGGTGCCTCGTCGCATCGTGTACTCCTTCATCTGGATCATCGTTGTCCGCCCGGTTCTGCGGGAAGCCCGCGGCTCGGATCTTCGGGGACCTTCGGCGTGGGCGCAACCTGCCACCAACGCACCTGACTGTCGCGCGGCTCAGGTCATCGCGCTGAACGTGATCGAGTAGGCTCTCCAGGACGGCTTCCGACCCGAGGTTCGCGCTGGGGCTGCCGTTGGTGTTGTTGTAGGCCGCTGAGTCTCGTGTCGCGTTCTGGAGGGTTTTAGCGGCCCCGTCGAAAGAGCGTGCGCCTAGCGCATAGCCCCCGTATCATCCGGCAAGCTCAACGGGGGACTTGATGGAGCGCCTAAGACAACTGATCCACGAGATACACCGCCGTAGTCTGTGGCAGGTGCTGGGGATCTATGTCGTCGCGTCTTGGGGCGTGCTCATAGCAAACTTCCCCCTGGTGGCCCAGACGATCTCGGGTACACTGTTGGGGAGGGAAAGCGATCAACCCATCGACCTCGGCTTCATCGCGATGCTTACGGAGTCCGGCGACTCCGTCGCCGTGACGATTACGAACGAGAACGGGTTTTTCAGCGTGACGTCCCCTGAACCGGGCAGCTTCCTTCTTCACGCGTCGGCGCTCGGGTACCGCGAGTCCGTCGGTGGCGTGTTCGATCTTGGAGCCGACGGAGTGATGCAGATCGAGTTCAGGCTCGAGCGCAGGGCGGTGACGCTGGAGGGACTCGTCGTGCAGGCCGAGCGGGTCGCCGAGGAGCCCACCCTGGTGAAGACCGGCTTCTACGACCGCGTGCGGCGCGGACTGGGGCAGTTCATCACGCCGGGGGACATTGCGGAGTCGCACGCCCTCGCCACCGAAGACCTCTTCTTCGGAATCCCTGGGGTCTCGCTCGATTACCCGAGCGGTGGCAGGCGGATCGTCATGATGGGCACGAGAGGGTTCTGCTCACCGACGATCTACGTGGACGGGATGCAGGTTGTCGAGGGCGAGATCGAATCGATCGCGCCGCTCCAGACGGTCTATGCGATCGAGGTCTACCGCCGAGCCGGCGAGATCCCGATCGAATACTCTGGCGTGCGGTCGGGTAGCGCCGGCTCCTGCGGCGTCATCCTGATCTGGTCGAGGAGGTAGTCGCCGCATGAGCGACTCCATCACCCGCCTGAACGCAGCCCTAGAGGGCCGCTACCGCATCGAGTCCGAACTCGGTGAGGGCGGCATGGCGACCGTCTACCTGGCGGACGACATCAA
>JADFRS010000237.1 GCA_022561145.1 Gemmatimonadota bacterium | reverse complement strand
CTTAAGGTTATCCATGGCCCGTGCCACTACGCTCGTTTCCCTTTGTCCTGCGATGGTATGATAAACATCGGTAATGTGTCCACAGAAATCCGCAGCCAAAAGGGAAACGAAAGAAGAGCATCGAATTGGAGAGATTCTTCGGGGATTGGACGAGGAATATGCCGATGCCGAGTGTGCTCTTCATCACGAGAATCCCTTTCAGCTTCTCGTTGCTACCATTCTTTCCGCTCAGTGTACGGACGTGCGCGTCAACAAGGTCACACCTCGACTGTTTCGCCGCTATCCGACACCCCGTGAGATGGCCCAGACCGATGAGGAAGAGTTGCAGGAGATCATCCGAAGCACGGGATTTTTTCGAAATAAGGCCAAGAATCTGGTGGGGGCTGCCCGAAGGATCGTTGAGACGTTCCAAGGAGAAATTCCTGAGACTATGGAGGAACTCTTGACACTACCTGGTGTGGCCCGTAAGACGGCCAATGTTGTATTGGGTACCGCTTTTGGAATCAGTAGCGGTGTCGTTGTAGACACCCATGTGAAGCGTCTGAGTTATCGCCTGGGGTTGACCCACAACAAAGATCCCAACAAGGTCGAGCAGGACCTCATGGGTCTCTTCCCCAGCGAGAGATGGACGCCACTCGCGCACCTCCTGATCTTCCACGGCCGCCAGGTCTGTGACGCCAGGAAGCCGCGCTGCGAGGCGTGCGCGTTGTCCCGCCTCTGTCCGTCGTCGCGGGTATGAGGGCCGGGGCCTGTCACTTTCGGCAAGGAAGTGGCGCCTCGGGCGTAGGAGCACTCGGGCGGAGGAGATAGTCGGCACGCTTGACCGGTCCGGCTCCTCAGTGGGAGCTTCTATATAGGTCATGGCGCTATCGGTCCCGGTGCTCGATATGGGTCGCGGCGCTCGGTAGCGCAGGCACTACTTGGAACTCTTCCCCCATGATCCTCGTTGGACGACGGGAGCGTGCGTTGAGCGAAACAGTCATCCCTGACCGGGCGGAAGCCTTGGCGCTCCTCGAGAGTTGGGTAGAGAACAAAGGACTCAGGAGGCACATGCTGGCGGTGGAAGCGGCGGTGCGGCACTACGCCCGCATGCACGACGAGGACGAGGATCTCTGGGGAATCGCCGGCCTGATCCACGACCTGGATTGGGAGAAGTACCCGGAGGAGCATCCGAAGCGCGGGCTGAGCGAGTTGGAGGCTCGCGGCTATCCGAGCGAGATCATCCGGGCGGTCCAGGCCCATGCCCCGAATCGAACCGGTGTGGAGCCCGAGACGCTCATGGAGCGGGTCCTGTTCGCGTGCGATGAGCTTTCCGGTCTCGTGTATGCGTGCTGTCTCGTGAGGCCGAACGGGATCGACGACCTGAAGCCCAAGTCCGTGACCAAGAAGCTGAGGGACAAGGCGTTCGCGGCCGGGGTCGACCGCGACGACGTGGCTCGCGGTGTGGAGCTCTTGGGCATCGACCGGGCCGAGCACATCCAGAACGTCATCGACGGGATGCGAACCATTGCCGACGTGCTGGAGATCCGAGCGGAGGATAGAGCGTAGTGTGCCGTTACCGAAGTATCGCGGCGTAGACATGCACCGCAGGATCCTCCCGCTCATCGCGCCGCTGGCTGTGCTCCTGCACGGCCATTTGGCCGCCCAGGACGTCGAGATGCTGGCCCGGGAGTACGGCACGACCGTGCCTGCGGCCTATTACGCCGAGCTCCGGCGGAATCCCAACGCCTACCGGTTCAGGAGGGGCTGGCGCTCCGAGGCCCGAGTCGACGCGCTGGGCCTGCGCCGCCCAAGGCGTGGCGGCTACTGGTTTCCTGTGCCGCTATTATTCGCGGGGACGATCATCCTTTTTTTGTACGTGTCGATCATCTCAGCCATCGGCATAGAGGTGGAGGCGAACGTATCGAAGGACTTGCGTGATTCGACCCTCCGCTTGACCATGGTGGGCATAACTTCCCTCATATTGGCGCCTTTCATCGAAGAGGTGTTCTTCCGCGGTTTTCTGTTCGGTGGCCTGCAAGGCCGTTGGGGCGTGCCAAGGGCTGCCTTGGGGAGCGGGCTCATCTTTGGCCTCGCTCACTTCGCGGAGCCGTCCAGCCTAGCGATACTCCCCGCGATCGGCATGATCGGCGCCCTATTCGCCTGGGGTTATTACTACACCGGATCGCTTTACGTGCCTATAGCTGCCCACTTCGTCTGGAACCTCTTCACCTTCATCGCTCTCGCGACCGGGGCCACTTGAGCCGGACTGGAGCCCCGGCGGTCTAGCCCACACAGTGAGCAGCACCGCCTAGGCGGGCTACCAGGACGGCAGCTCCGGGAGGATGCCCGGCTCCGGCTCGACCGCCAGCAGGGCGAGCAACCTGGCCATCAGGTTCCAGTTGGCGCCGCGAAGTCATCCCGGTCTGTGAAAACCACGCTCGCCAGGCGGGAGCCCGCAGGAGCGCGCAGGGGGTATGGAGGTAACGATGGAAACCCGGCTAGCGTCTCATCAACTGGTAGATGGTGATGTGGAACGATATGAAGCGACCTAGGGCGCAGGATCGGCGTGGGGAACCCGTGACAAAAGGCAGCTTGGCACGGCGCACCTACGGTCCGATCCTCCGCTTGTTAGCAGGTACCCGATCTCTCGATGAGCCCAGTATGACAGACCCTGGTGCTGGGCCGAGGAGATTGCCGTCAGGATGGTTGGAGCGATGCTGACCGGGATTCGATCCGTTCTTGGACGCCTTCGGCGAAAAAAGCCAGACGATCTGGAGGAAGCCCTGGAGGACAGCACGCTCTCATCAGAGGAGCGTGGCCCTCCCCTCCTAGTACTCATCTCTACCGGCGCGGTACTCTCATTCCAGCTCCACAGCTTCACCGAGGCGGAATCGGCCGCGCAGTTCATTCAGTCTCGGTTTCCACCAGGAATGAAGCGAGGGATTTTCGCCTTCTGGGCGATACAGAGGGAGCCTCAACAGCCGCCAGACGCGGAACTGAGGCGTACGAACGACGCCGTCGTCATGATCCGTGACCCGGCGAGGCCGGGTGTTGTGGAGTTGATCTCATGTGTGGATATGGCATCCGCACAATCCTTGGTGCGCGGTGAGGTCAGAGAAGGGCTGTACCTTTCGCTGGTCATGGTCTACTGGGCGATGCCGATCGCTATCGAGACCGATGAGACCGGAATCTATCGGCTGAGCCCATCTGCGCCACCACCGATTGTTCGCAGAGCGCTCCCGACCGAGGTGTTAACGGAGGAGGAGACCGCTGCTCCTCAGGAGGCGGAAGCTGAGGCCACGATCGACGCTCCCGTGGTTGAGGAGACGCCCCCAGCCGAGATCGTAACGGAGGAGGAGCCCGCTGCTCCTCCGGCCGAGGAGGCCGTAGGGGCGACCGGCCCGAAAGTTATCATCGTTGACCCGAATGAAGCTGGCAGGACTGAGCTTCAGAAGACGCTGGCGCCGTCCAGCATTGACGTCGTCGGACGGACCGACTACGGTAAGGCAGCTATTGCCCTGGCCAGGCAGTCCAAGCCGGATGTCCTGATCGTGGCCATGGAGGAGCCTGTCTCTCGCGCCGTGAGGATGGTGGAGTCCCTGGCCGACCTCCTGCCACAGTCGCCCATCGTCGTATACTCCTCCATCAAGGACTTCGGCAATATCCGTAGAGCGATGCTGGCGGGGGCCAAGGACTACTTGATCACCCCTGTAAGCGGGGAGGAACTGGTGCGCTCAGTGCACACTGTGCTGGCTCAGGAAGAGCGGCGTGGCCAGCGCCTGTCGGGAGAGGCCGAGGGGCCCGAGACTGTCGGCAAAGTGATCACCGTATTCGGGGCGAAGGGTGGAATCGGCAAGACCACCATCGCTACCAACCTGGCCGCCGCCATCGCCAACGGGACGAAAGAGTCGGTGGTCCTTATCGACCTGGACCCTCGGTTCGGCGATGTCGGCATCCTGCTGGACATCCCGGTAGAGCGCAGCATCGCCGACTTGGCGTTACCGGAGGAAGAGGTCACCAAGGAACTGATCCAGGACTCCCTGTACGTTCACTCCACAGGCGTCAAGATCCTGGCGGCCCCCTTGCGCCCCACCGACTGGCGGGACGTGAACCCCCGACACATCGAGCGGGTGGTGACCGTTCTGGCTCAGACGTATGACTACGTGATCCTGGACACCCCCGGCACGTTCAACGACATAGTCATGCGGGCCTTGGAGTTGGCGACCGCTGTTCTGCTGGTGACGACGCCGCACGTGACCAGCCTCAAGAGTACCCGGATGGCGATTAACATGCTGCAATCATTGAACTTCCATCAGGACAAGATAAA
>JADFRS010000236.1 GCA_022561145.1 Gemmatimonadota bacterium | reverse complement strand
CGCTCATCTCCACCCTGGAGAGCGGTCTCTTTGATGCCCCTAGTCTATCCGCCCACTCCCGGTTGTCAAGGATGGGCCGTCACCCACGGCGTGCCTCCGACCTTCCGCGGTGAAACAGGTACTGCTGCGCGTACCCGCCGTGGCGGCCGAACCGGTCGCGCGCCCACGCCGCCAGGGCCTTGGGCGGTCGCTTCTCCCCCCCCAGATAGCGCTCCTCCAGGGTCCGGCGCACCCACACGTCCACGGGGAAGGCCTCCAGCTTCTCCAGAGAGAAGAGCAGGACGCAGTCTGCCACCTTCTCACCCACGCCGGGAAGCTCCAGCAGCGCGCTCTTGGCCTCCTGGTACCCGACCTCTCGCAGCGCCAGCAGCGACAGGCCCCCTTCGGCCACGATGCGCGCCGTCCGGGCCACGTAGGCCGCCCGGTACCCCAGCCGCAGCTTGACGAGACGATTCTCGCCCGCCTCGGCCAGGGCCTCCGGCGAGGGGACGGTCCCGATCCGGCCGGGGACCGGTGGACGGGCCGCATTCGTGGCTCCGGTCGCTGATATGTCCCCTGCGGCGAATGCTCGTCCCGGGGAGGCGAGGCTCAGAGGGGTGTCGGCCGGAGAGACCCCGTTCTCACGGAGCAGGTAGGCTGCCACCGAAGCGGCTTGCTGCTCGCTCAGCGTGCGCGGGGCGTCGGGGGGCATGGTCTCGCGGATCAGGTCGAGCAGATCCGCCACCGTCGCTGCGCGCCAGCCGTCACGGAAGCTGGGACCTGACAGATCCGGCGCCTCGAACGAACCTCTCAGGTTCGCGAGGTGGCACTCAGCGCACGTCTGCCGATACACGGCTGCGCCGGCTTCGGCCTGGTCGCGCGTGTAGGCTGCCTGCTGCGTTCCGGCTGCGCCTTGGGCCGTCGCCCGGGCGCCCGGCCATACCACTGCTGCCGCGACGAAGAAAAGCGACAGGACGACACGTTGGGGCGTGCGAATCAAGCTTCTATCCTACCGACGCTCTTCTTCCGTCCCGCCCTGCTCCTCCTCCGAGACCAGCTTGGCCCTCCTCTCCGCCACCAGCCGATCGTACTCCTCCTGGTCGAGCTCGGTGATGCCGACCCACATATGCGACATCTCGTCGACGCCCCGTCTGCCGAATACGACCCATTGCTCGGGATCGGGGTTGAGCGGGTTAGCCGCGGTGTTGTCGAACACGGACGTGAGGAGGAGCATCGTCCCTTTGGGCAGAAGCGGCCTCGCGTCCGCTGAAAACTGATACGCGATCTGCCAGATGTGCTTGTAGTCGGAGACCTTGCCCAGCATCTCCCGCCGACCGTCCGGGTAGATCGCCTCCAGGGACATTTCCTTGCCCCTCATGTGCAAGTGGGGCCGGAAGCTGCTGATCAAGGTCGGCTGGTCGAGCACGTGTACGCCCTGAAGAACCTGTTGTCCGTGGGGCGGAATGAGGATATCACCGCCCCTCGGCATGCCACCCATCCGGTCGGCCCGCAGCAACACCTCGCCTCTGGTCTCGGTCTTCGGCTTCTCCCCCTCGGGATAGAACCAGATCCCGACGTCGACGACGTCCTGGGGGACGCTGATGCCGACCGGGAAGTAGTGGAGGCTCCACGTCACTTCCGCCTCGCCAGCCGGAAAGAGCATACCGACGTCTTCGGCGAAAATTTCGTAGCGCTTCCCTACTCCGTAGTGCGCGAGTCCGATCTGTCGGCCTCCCGCCCTCAGGTAGGCGTGGCCGTGGTGGACGACCCTGAGGCCGAGCGGCCAGGCCGGCTTGAATTCGTACGCCTTGATCCAGCGCTCTTCCTCGAGCCCCGCGAACGGCACGCTGGGGGCCCACCACTGGTCCTGACCGTTGTCCACGACGTCGTAGGGCGTCGACTGAACGATCAGATCGGGCGGCCGGCCGAACCGCTGCTCGAGCTGCCAAGCACCACCCTCCAAAAGGTCGGGGAGGGGGGGCATGTCCGCTTCGTCACCCTTGGGTGCGCCGGCATCCACCCAGCGAACGATCGTCTCGATCTCTTCATCGGTCAGAGAGACATCGTTCTCGTAGTCCTGGATCCCTACGGTCCGATCGACGTGCCAGGGCGGCATGATCCGCGCTTTGACCCGCGACCTGATGCGGGGCGCATACGTCCTGGCGTCCTCATACGTGAGCAACGACATCGGCGCGAACGAATTTGGACGGTGACAACTCGCGCAGTTCTCGTAGAGGATCGGCGCGACGTCCTTGGCGAAAGTGACCTCCTGCGCTAGGGCAGGGGACGCTGCGAGCAATGTCAGAATAGCCGAGGTCGCTAGGCCGGTGCCGAGGCCCCGCACAAACCGCCAGTGGGGTGAGCTTTCTCTTGTCATGATGTCCTCCGCCCTTGTTATCGCGTGACCGTCACCGGTACGTATCCGTTCGTCCAACAACAGTGGTATTCGAAAGACGTCGTCGAGTAGATCGACTGTACACGGACGAGGTACTCTCCGGGCTCGCTGAATCTCGCCGTCGTGGTCGCCATTCCGTCCGCTCGCTCCACTTGGATCTCGGCCTCGCCGAACTCCACCTGGCCGGGCCCTTGGTGCACCGTCCACCCCACCCAGCTTCTCGGCGCGGGGTGGTCGACCCAGACCGTGAGAGTGAGCGGATCTCCGACGGCCACCGTGCGGGGCGATGCCGTAAAACCGGTTCGGCCTTGGAACTCGGGTCCATCGGCTTCGAGCTTGAGCACGGGCGCCACGATGCCTCGGCCCCCGCTCTCCGGCTCGTCCAAGTAATAGGGTGGAAGCAGCTTGCCCGGGGTTGAGAGCGCCTCGCCCTGGGTTCGCAGCGTCCAAACCACACGCTTCTGCCCGAAGTCCTCGGGCACGGTGACGGTGAAGACGCAAAAGTGCCGTCGGTAGTTCGCTTCCGGCACGCGGTCGAAGTGCGTCGGCTGCATGCCGTCGAACTCGCTCGGCTCGATGAAGTTGTCCGCGCCGAGAGGCACGTCGACGGCCTCTTCGGTATTGAGGTTGAAGTATCCGAAACAGATCCCGTACGAACCGTCAGGGTTCTCGTACCAGCCCTCGTAGAGGGGGACGACAACTTGGCCGGACGGCCGAAGCAACTGCTCGTTGAAAGCCCGCCTCTCTTGCGGGATCACCTGCGCCTCGCCTGCCGCCGCGAACAAGAATGCGGCACTCACGAGACCGACTGACGGACGCCACCACTGCATTCGACCCTCCCGAATCCGACTCTCCGGCTCGAGCCAGGTTAGTGCGTTGGCCGTGGGGAGGCCAGATACCCCCCCACCTCCCTGATCGCCTCGATCCCTACCACGTCGCGCGACAACAGCGGCACCCTCACGCGGGGGAGCTCGGCGAAACTTCGGTCCACGCGCTCCAGGTATTCGGCTTCCTGCGCGCGCCGGCTCTCCAGGAAGTCACCCAGTGGCACGTCGGGCAACACCCGGTTCACCACCACTCCGGCCACCGGGACTTTGTGGTTGCGGAGGACCTCGAGCGTCTTTTCGCTCTCGAGAATGGGGAGCTTCTCTGGGATGAGGACGAGCACGAAGGCAGTCACCTCGGGGTCCAGCAGGAGCCGTCTGGCCCGGGAGAACCGGCGCCGGCGCTCCAACAGCACTTCGCGGATCTTCCGAGTGCGCTCGTCCCCGCGGGCCTCTTTGACGTCGTCGAACCAGGAGAGGTCGTCGCCGCTGGACTCCTTGCGTCGCTGGAGCCGGTCCACCGCCTTGCCCAGAGAATCGGACCGGTCGCGGCTCCGGAGCAGCCCCTCGGTCCACGCCGCCATGATCTCCGGGAGCGCGAGCAAACGAAGCGTGTGGCCCGTGGGAGCTGTGTCGAAGATGACGCGGTCGTGCCGCTGGGGCCCCTCGTCCATGAGAGCCGTCACACGATCCATCAGCGCGGCCTCCTCGGCGCCGGGTGAGTGGCGGGTCAGCTCGATTTGACGCTCGATCTCGGAGTACATGGCCGGTTGCACGTACTGCCTCATCGTTGCCTTCACGCGAGCGAGGTAGCTCTCCACTTCCGCCTCCGGATCGATCTCCAGAGCGTGAAGCCCGGGCAAGATCTCGCGCTCTCGGTCGCCGATGGACATCCCGAACAGGTCTCCCAGAGAGTGCGCGGGGTCGGTCGATACCAGGAGGATCCGCTCACCCGCTTCGGCCATGCTCACGGCGAGGGCCCCAGCGGCGGTGCTCTTTCCCACGCCGCCTTTGCCGCCCACGAAGAGGATCGAGCGGCCCGCCAGATCGAGATGGGTCATGGACAGGTGGGCGTCCTAGTGGACTGGCGGTCGGTTAGCAGCAGCGAAAGTGCTCGAACGGGGAGTG
>JADFRS010000235.1 GCA_022561145.1 Gemmatimonadota bacterium | reverse complement strand
GGTCGCGGTGAGCAAGAAAGCCCCGCTGGTCTTTTGGAGCGAGGCCGACGCCCGCCGCAGCATCGAGCGGCTGACCGGATCGGCCGAGATCATCTACCCCGGCCACGACCGGCCGTTCCGCATGCTGAAGGACGGCCGTACCGAATATCTGGCCCCCGGACAGCTGACCCTGTTCGGCCTCGACTTGGAGGAGCCCGGCTATGCCGTCGACCCCTCCATGCCGGCGCCGTGGGTCATGCCCGGCATCGAGGAGCAGACCGTCGAGCGGTTCGGCTAGCCGCGTGGAGAAGGAGATGGCGCTATGGCCACGAGAGTGATCGACGCGGACGCACACGTGATCGAGACCGACCGCACGTGGGAGTTCATGCGCGAGGAGGACGCGGCGCACAAGCCGCTGGTGCTCGTGCCCCAAGCCGGCGGCCCGGACGAGTACTGGCTGGTGGAGGGGCGCGCCTTCAAGAGGACCGCGAACGTTGGCGCCGACACCCCGCCGGAGACCCGCGAGGCGTCCGACATCAAGAAGCGGCTCGCCCACATGGACGAGATGGGCGTGGACGTCCACGTGCTCTACCCGAGCTTCTTCCTGACGGCCCGGACCCACCACGCCGATACCGACTTCGCGCTGTGCCGGTCCTACAACCGTTGGCTCGCGAACATATGGGAGCAGGGCGAGGGGCGGCTCCGCTGGCCCGTCATCCCGAGACCGCCTCCGCGAGGCGATCCAAAAGAATTCTTCCGACGCCCCACGCAGTGTTACCTACACACACACGGGATGGCGCAAAATTGGGGGAGTGTGGGTCTATCTCTCGGCATCCGGGGGCTTGGGCCCCTCGGGACCGGTAGACGACATAGAGGTGGACCTACCTGATTCGCTAGTGGCTTTCAAACTCCCAAAGCCACCGGTCGGCGCCGAACGCATCACCGCCGTTCGTGCGAGCCTCGCCCTGCTCGAAGTCGCACCAGCGCGCATCACAGCAGCACTCCATGCAGCAATTGCTCGGGCGATGATTGGTGGCGCGGATTTCTCGGAGCACATCGCGGGGCCGACCGGGGTGCTCAAGACCGCGGTCGCTGCAGTCGCGCAGGCCCACTGCGGTCCAGGGTTCGACGAACGTCATCTGCCAGGATCATGGTCCTCAACAGCAAACGCTACCGAGGGGCTGGCATTCACAGCGAAGGATATGCCCCTAGTCGTGGACGACTTTGCACCGCGAGGCTCTACGTTCGACCAAGCCCGCTATCACCGCGATGCCGACCGAGTGTTTCGAGCGGTTGGAAATCACTCGGGCCGGAGGAGAATGCGAGCGGATGGAACTCTGCGCCCCGTGAAGCCGCCCCGTGCGCTCATCATCTCGACCGGCGAAGACGTTCCTACGGGCGAAAGCGTCCTCGCCCGCATGCTCGTTCTCGAAGTGGGCCCTGGCGACGTGCAGGTGGACCGACTCAGTGCGCTCCAGCGAGCTGCGCACGAAGGGCTCTTGGCCAAGGCGACTTCCGCTTTCGTGTTCTGGCTTGCCCCACGTCTCGACGAAGTACGCGCGCGCTTCGATCAGCTTGTCCTCGAACAGCGGGAGAGCTCCTTTCGCCACCTGCGTACCACTCACATCCTCGGTCAGCTTCTCGCAGCGCACACGATCTGGCGCGAATTCGCCATTGAATCGGGAGCTCTGACCGCGGCAGAGGAAACTGCGCTCGGCGACCGCGTCCAAACCGCGCTCCTCGAGGTTGGAGAGGCCCAGGCCGCTCTGCAGGGCGCCGAGGACGTGGTGGAGCGCTTCTTTGCGCTTCTTCGCGGCGCCCTAGTCGCTGGAGAGTGTTATTTGGAGGACGCCGACTCAACAGGGCCGCCCATTCAGCCCGAAAAGACCGGTCGCATTGAGCGGTGGGGGTGGCGGGAGTTCGAGGGGGGATCGGGCGAGAGCACGTGGGTAAGGGACGAACCTCAGGGTCGACGGATCGGATGGGTCCGCCAGTCGGATCTGTATCTGCAGCCAGACGCCACGTTTCGAGTACTACAGGGTTTCGCAGTTGGTCAAGGAGCTGCAGTTCCGGTTACCCAGCGCACGATGTGGGGCCGCTTAAAAAAGCGCGGGCTTCTGCGATCAGCGGAGGAGAGCCGAAATACCAGTCGACCGATCATTCAAAAACAACAGGTCCGCTGCCTGCACCTTTCTGTCGACACTTTGTTCCCGCCGATGACCGGGCTAAGCGGGCTTCCCGGGCGAGAGGATCGGGAAACGACACCAGACAGCACGTCGGCATCCGACCGCAGTCCACTCTCCCAGCCCGAAAATGGCGGAGCGGGCTACGAAAGTGGGCTGCGCCAGAAGATTGAGGGCACCGGTGATCTCGCTTCGGAACCCCCCAGCCCGGGAAGCCCGCTTAGTCCAGGTGGGGATGGGACGGAGGAGCAGGAGGTCCTTGAGTTTTGACCAATGCTGCGATTTTCTTCCGAGAACTCGAAGCCCGGGGCGCAAAGGTTCGCGCCATCGGCGGTCGCCTCAGGTGTGAAGCCCCCAAAGGGACGCTGACCCCGGAGGACGCACGCCGTCTTCGCGAGTCGAAGGCAGATCTCTTGCACCTCCTCGCGATATGCCCGGATGAGCAGCTTAAGAACGAGCGGCGCGAGGCCATGGCTCAAACCCGCGCCGAGTTTGCTCGTCACGGCCACAAGCTGTCGCCGGAGACGCTCGCGCGAGCGGTAGTCGATCATCCCCGCCCGCACCTAGCGCTGTTCCGGGAGGACGTGGCCCAGCTCGCTGACAAGTCGGAGGCGGCGATTCGCGCGGTACTGGAGGTCTGCCGGGTGTTTCCCGGCACGAGGATCGTTCATTGACAACGGCGGCTTCAAGACCGACGAGTGACTGGCGCACCAAGACACGCCTTCGACCACGGGAACTCGCCGAGGTCGCCTCGGTCTCTCTACGAACGGTCTGGCGCAAGATTCATTCCGGAGAGATTGAGTCATACAAAGCCGGCGGGTGCCGTTTTATATCCATCAATGCTGCTCTGGCGTTCACTGGAGAAGATGATCCGACCCCGGAGTCGGACTCCATCTCGGCGCGCGCCCGGGCCGTCGTCGCCCAGCTTAGAAGCGGGATGAGGTAATATGCACTCGGACATGGGCGTATCGATTCGATATCGGAAGGCGGAAGGAGGCTGGATTGTTCGGATCACGCACAAAGGGAAACGATGCGAACAGGGTGGATTCGGTCATGGCGCCGAAGGCAAAGCGCGGGCTGACAGGTACGCCGATGAGGTTCGACGGGCCAACGAACTCGCAGACAATTGGTCAAGCCCGTTTCCTGGATCGCCCTGCCCCATCGACCAGCTCTGCGAGGGTTGGTTAGCGGTCTACGGCCCGTTGCGCAGTGAGCGTACCCAAGTTACGGACGGGGGCCGGGTAAAGCGGCTAGTCGATTTCTTCGGAAGCCGCGATGCACGCACGCTCACTCATGGAGACCTCGTCAATTTAGCCTCCCATACGATGAGAAATCGCAGCGCGTCTCTCGCCATCGGGTGTCTGTCGACACTTCGTCGAGTGCTTAACGTGGCAGTCCGCGACGGACACCTTGAGCGCAATCCCGTACCTACCCTGGCCGAGGTTATCAAGGCTTGCCGAGATCGTGGCTCCGATGAGGAAGGGACACGCGATGCATGGACTCACGACGAAGCAGAGATGCTTCTGCAGCTTGCCTGGAAATATGAGCCGCACTTTGCGCCGGCTCTCCAATTCGCGCTCGCCACTGGAGCGCGCCGCGGAGAAATCTTGGCGTTGAGGTGGGAGCTTGTGGATTTCCTACAAGAACGCGTCGAGATTCGACGGACAGTGAATCCGAGCGGTAAAGACACCAAGAAGGTCAAAACGAGCGAACGCAGATTCACGCCGCTTGAGGCATCACTTTCCGCAATGCTGCTCAACCTTCACAGCAGTGAACGCCGCAGCGCGGACTCCGACTGGGCGTTCCCGAGTCCGAGGGGACTCCTATGGCACGAGCGAAACTTCGAGCGAGCCTGGTATAGGCTGCGGCGTCGAGCCAAGAAGGCTGGAGTGCGCCCCCTCCCGTTCCACTGCACCCGGCACACGTTCATTACCTGGGCTCTCGAGGCGGGGACACCGGTTAAGCGTGTCTCTGAGTGGGTAGGTGCGAGCGTATCGGTAATCGAACAAACCTACGCCCACGTGATGCCGCAAGTCGCCCCCGACCTCTCGTTTGCAGACATGGGGAGGAAGTGGGGAGGATTGGGGAGGATCACGCCAAACGGTGTCACCGGTGAAGAGTGCGAAGTATCCGACGATGAAAAGGAAATGAATGGTGACCCGGGCGCGATTCGAACGCGCGACCCCCAGCTTCGGAGGCTGTTCCGGGAATC
>JADFRS010000074.1 GCA_022561145.1 Gemmatimonadota bacterium | reverse complement strand
GGCGCGGTACCGCCCGTCACCTTACCCATGCTGATGTAGAGAATGAAGACGGAGGTCTGGAAGATGTTCAGCCCCACGATTTTCTTAACCAAGTTCCCGCGAGAGATGAGGATGTAGAAGCCCACCATCATCAAGAAGATGAAGATCCAATAGTTGAAGAGGCCGAGAATGCTCACGAACGCCCCTTTCGTCGGCCCGCGAACGAATAGAAGATGGCCACCATGGATCCGAAAACGGTCGTGAAGACTCCCAGCTCGACCAGCAAGATGCCCAGGTGCTGTCCATGCTCCGGATCATGGCGAAGCACGCCGTACTCCAGGAAGACCCCTCCCATGAGGAGCGTGGCGACGCCGACGCCCGCAAACATGACGACCCCCAGTGCGGCGCAGAAAGACGCGAATCGCAGCGGCAATACCCGCTTCGCGTCGGCCAGTCCGAAGATCAGGGCGTACAGGATGAACGCAGAGGCGAAGATCACGCCTGCCTGAAATCCACCGCCGGGACCGTAATCACCGTGGAACTGTACGTAAAGAGCGAAGAGCAGGATGTGCGGAATCAGGATTTTGGCCCCCACGCGGAGGATGACCCTATCCTCCATCGTCGTCCCCCGGCCCTTCTTCCGGCCAGCGCCGCCGACGCGTGGCCATGAGGAGCAACACTCCAACCACCGCGGTGAAGACCACCGTGATCTCGCCCAGGGTGTCATAACCGCGGTAGCTGGCGAGCACCGAAGTCACCACGTTGGGGATCCCTATCTCATGGCCGGACTCCTCCAGGTAGCGCGGGGCAACGTGGTGGTGGATGGGATTGCCGGGGTCGCCGAAGGGCGGCATGTCGAGCGTGCCATAGACCAACGCGGCCCCGGTCACCAAGACCACGAAAAAGGGGAGCACGGGGTGCCGGTCGGGCGCTTTTTCCTCTCGACCAACCAGGGCGAGGGTTCCCAGCAGCAGGACCGTGGAAATTCCGGCTCCGACCGCGGCCTCCGTGAAGGCGACGTCCACGGCGTCCATCACGGTGAACAGCCCGGCCGAGAGCAGGCTGAAGATACCGGCGAGCATCACCACCGCGGTGAGGTTGCGGATGCGTAGCAGCGCGATCGCCGTCACCGCGAGCAGGCCGAGCAGGGCGAAGTCGACCAGGGGTTCTATGGTTGCTCCCCCTTCATATCTACTCGGAAGGGCCTTACACCACCGCTCAGCGCCGCGCGCGCGAGCGCGTGCGTCGAGATGGGATTCGTAAAGAGCAGGAAGGCCCACACCAGCATGAGACGTACGGCCACGAGGGTGGGTCCAGCTTGGAGCGTGAGCCCGATCAGGATCAGTCCGGCACCCATGGTGTCGGTCATGCCCGCCGCGTGTAGCCGCGTGTAGACGTCGGGCATGCGCAGTACCCCGACCGCGCCGACGACCATGAAGAAAAGTCCGCCGACGATGGCGGCCCAACTGAGGATGTCGAGCACCAGTTCCATCAGGCGCTTCCCTCGCCGGGGTCGCTCGCTCGGCCCAGGTCTCCCACCTCGAACAGCTTCAGCACCGCGATGGTGCCGATGAAGTTGATGAGAGCGTAGACGATCGCCAGATCGAGGAAGTCGGGGCGCCCGTCCAGGAAGCCGAGGACGGCGATCAGGAGCACCGTCTTGGTACCGAACATGTTCAGAGCGAGAACGCGGTCGTACACGGTCGGGCCCAGAAGCGCCCTCAGCATCGCCAGGACCATGCTGAGGATGATTCCCGCTGCCGCGGCCACGTACATCAAATGCCCTGCTCCAACCGTGTCACACGGCGGTCCATCTCGTCTTCCTCACGTCCGTCGACATCGGCCCAAGTGAGCGCGTGGATCTCCAACTCGGACCCTTCCACGCCTGTGGTGATAGTGCCCGGTGTGAGGGTGATCGAATTCGCGTAGATGGCCCGGCCCAGATCGGTCTTCTGGCTCGCTTGGAAGTGGACCATGATCGGGCTGATCGGTAGCGCCGGATGGAGGATGATCCGAGCGACGATGATGTTCGCCCTCAGAATCTCGAGGAGCAGCCACGGAATGTAGGCGAGGACCCGCGGCCCGAGATAAAGGGGAACGCCCTCATGGTCGACGACGTCCATCCGCATCGCGATCAGGACCACCAAGATGCTGGAGCCGACACCGAATCCCAGGAGGAGTGGGGTGTAGTGGCCGGAAAGAAGCAACCACACCCCGAACAGCATGACACCCAAGCTGAATGCTCGGACCAACGCGACTCCTGACGTTTGGTTGTCTTGAATGCCGGGGTGGATCGACCCCGGGCGTTTTGGCGGCGTAACCTACCAGTTTGACTGGGCGCCGTCTATGATGCGCTGGACCATTAATTCGATGGCCAACGCCCGACCGATGGCCTCGTCCTCGCTCTCCTCGAGAAACTCTCCCTGAGTGGAAAGCGAGCTGCTCTCGAAGAGGATCACGTTCTCCACCAGATCCACAATTTCAATCTCGATACGGAGGGCCACCCGGCGTTGCAAGACATCGATCTGGTCCCGCTGACCGGGCCTGAACAAGGGGGTGGAGAGCGAATAGCTCGTGATCCGTCCACGCACCAAGGCGTCGGCGGCTTCCTCTCCGGCATTGACGATTCCGAGTGAGCGTGGCAACTCACGCAGCATCTGCTCGTGCAACTCCTGGGTCAGGTCGAAGCGGTTGGTGTCGTTCTCGAATGGAAGGATGGCGACACTGCGGATGTGATCTGGAAAGCTCCCCGACCGGAAGCTGTAATTGCAGCCCTGAAGAGCAAGCAGCGCGAGAACCCCTAAGAGGGCCCTAGGGGCGCGGATCCCAGATTCTTGCCGGAAAGGTATCAACGGTCTTCACCGAGTCGATTCGAAACTTCAGCTCACGGAATGCGGAAATGTGCCTGTAGGTGGCCTCCGTCGGATGTTCGAACCCATCCTCCAACTTCAGCGTCACACGATGGAGTACGTGGCCGTCCTTCCTGATTTCGACGTGTCGTACCCGGCCGGCGTCGATCCGATACCACAGCTCTGTGCCGTCGTCGAGTTCGTACCGCAGGCGCACGACGTCGTCGCCTAGAGCCTCGCCGCCCAACAGAGTCATCGAGTCGTTGGGTCGGAAGACGCCGAGCGCGGCCCAAAGCAACGGTGGCGCCGGAAGTACCTCGAACATCTGTCGCGGTGGGACGCGAACCTCGTCGTACACGAGGGCGATGGTGATGACGTTCGTGCCGTTGTGCAGAAACATGTCCAGCCGGGCTTTGTCCGGCTCGAGTCTCGCCACACCTCTGCCCGCCACGCGTAGGTCCGGCTCACTGAGCGACCACTCGAAATCGACGCGTGAAGGCGCGGTCACCTGACTGGTGGCCAACGCACGGGCCGCGGCCCGTTCGGCATCGACCCTCGGCACCGGCGTCCCGGCCGGCTGTCCTCCGCAGGCCGGGAGCGTGAGTGCGAGCACGGCGAACGCCACCCCCTGGGGCCACCGTAAGGACCCGGCGCGCGCCTCGCCTGCCCTCGTCGAATGCGTTCTGATCATCCTTCTTCCGGCATGCCTGCGTTTGGGTCACCGAAGGCTTCCCCCCCGGCAGCCACTACTCTACCTTCTCCCGCCATGTCCGGAAAGCCGATCCTCCTCGCCAGCGATGTGCACCTGGGGGTTATTTCGGAGGTCACGGAGGAGGCCTTCGAGCGCTGGTTGGGCGAGGCGGCCCAGACCGCCTCGGAGGTTATCCTCAACGGCGACATCTTCGATTTTTGGTTCGAGTACCGGTCCGTCATCCCACGCGGATATACCCGGGTTCTGGGACTGATCGGCGATCTGGTGAAGGGTGGTGTGCCCGTGACCTTCATGGGAGGCAACCATGATTGGTGGGGCGGCAGCTACCTCACCGACGAGTTGGGCGTAACCCTCTATCGAGATCCCGTGGTGCTCGACCTCAACGGTTGGCGCACGTTCCTGGCGCACGGCGACGGGCTCGGCCAAGGCGATCTGCCGTACCGGATCCTGCGCCGCGTGATCCAGAGCCGGGTCACCGTATGGGGGTTCAGGTGGCTGCATCCCGACGTGGGCGTGCCGATCGCGAAGGCGCTGTCCCAAACCGCCCACCGGGAAGGCAGGGGACCCACGGAGGCGGATCGCGGGCGCTCGGAAAAGCTCAGGGAGTGCGGGCTGGCCAAGCTACGGTCCGACCCCGAGATCGATCTGGTGGTCTTTGGACATACGCACGTGCCGTTGCTCATCGAGGATACGCCGGGGCGGTTCTACGTGAATGCCGGGGACTGGGTCAACCACCGCAGCTATCTGATTCTGGACCGCGATCGGCCGCCGCGGCTCGAGGAGTGGGCCGGCTGACGCGTCGTTAACCGCCGGGCCAACCCCGTGGAACGGTGATTCTCAGGCTTGCCTCGAACCCACCGTCGGGGAGGGCCTGGAAACCTGGGGACAGCGCCTCCGGAAAGTCGGCGAGGTGCGCCGCGACGAACGCGTCCGCTCCGCTGAGAAACAACATGAATACGCCAAAGGCCAGCCAGTCCTCGAACTGCTGCGATCGCACCTCCTCGAGCTCACGCGCGTCGGCCACCGAGGGGTCGGCATCCATCAGCGCCAGCAAGGAGTCGGGGTCGGTAACCCCAAGGGCCATGTGAAAGGCCCCGACCTCGCCCTCTCTCAACGCCACGATGGCGCGCGCTGAGCGTCTCAGGCGTCCGGTCTTGAAAAGCATCCAAGCCACCGCGGACTCGGTGGTGAAGTAGAAGCCGCCACGCCCGTAGGCTCCCACGGCGGCTTGCCCCCAACCGGGCAACAGAAGTGACCGGAAGAACGCGCCTCCCGGCGACACACCCCCGGCCCTTGATTCCGTCTGCGTCCCCGCGGGTACATCGCGTTCCTGCGCCGAGACCATGGCCGGCCCTAGGCCCATCGTGGCGACGGTGAGGAGCGAAGCGGCTCCGATGATGAACTGCAAGCGGTGTGTAGAGGCCATTACGGCCTCAAGCTTACCCAAGCTCGTGCGAGCGAGCAACGCGGCCCCGGGCTCCCATTGGAGCCCGGGGCCGCGTGGTTGGCGGGAACGTGTGGGAATCGAACCCACCTGCCCGGGGTTCAGCCGGGCGAGCTGGTTTTGAAGACCAGTGAGGCCACCAGACCTCCTCCGCCCCCAAATGGGCAATTAGTCCCTATTCTACACCAAGTGTTGCTGGATTCGATGCCACCTACTCGGGACAGAATCTGGCACAAAATTGGCACCCAGAAAAGGCCGGCGCGCGTGCACCGGGTCGTCTGGCCGGACGAAGAAAGTTCTTGCGGATCGCCTCGACTCGGGCGGCATTATCCGGATCGATCGCCGGTGCGATGCGCCTGTGAGTCGTTCACTCCAGCCCAACTGGAATATCGAATCATATCTGCCCTCGCGTTGAGTCTCACACTCGTAGCCGCAGTGTCGGCGGCGGACACCGTCGCACTCCGGCCCGACGCTTCCATCGCGTGCGAACGGTAGGGCCGGTTCGATGGCCGCCTGCACGCTCACGGCTTTCCGCCTGACCGGAGCCGATGAGCGGCCGGTGCTGGACGGCCGCCTCGACGATCCGGTGTGGGCGCTGGCGAGGGCCGCGGTGCAGTTCCGGCAGTTCGAGCCCGACCCCGGGGAGTTCGCGACCGAGCGAACCGAGGCACGTATCCTCTACGACGGCGACGCCTTGTATGTCGGGATGCGCATGTACGATTCGAGCCCCGGCCAGATCCGCGCCCAGTTCGTACGGCGTGACGACCACGAGGCGGTGTCGGACTGGGCGCACGTTTTCCTCGACAGCCATCACGACCGGAGGACCGCGTTCCACTTCGCGACGACGCCAACGGGAACGCGAGTCGATATTCTCCACCTGGAAGACACGGAGCAGGACATCGCGTGGGACGCCGTGTGGGAGGTGGAGACCAGCATCGACGCCGAGGGCTGGAGCGCCGAGTTTCGGATCCCCTTTTCTCAGCTCCGGTTCGGATCGGTCGAGGACATGACGTGGGGCGTGAACTTCATGCGCCAGATCGCGCGCAGGTCCGAGACCTCCTACTGGGCCCAGATCCCTCCCGAGTCAGGCAGGCTCGTGTCGCTCTTCGGCGACCTCGACGGCCTCGAGGGAGTCGAGGCACCCGGCCGCCTGGAGTTGCTTCCGTACAGTGTCGCCCGCCTGCGACGCGAAGACGTCGACGCAGCCAACCCGTTCCGGGACGGCAACGATGTCTGGGGCGCGACCGGGCTCGATCTCAAGTACGGGTTGACGTCCAACCTGACGCTCACCGCCACCGTCAACCCGGACTTCGGCCAGGTCGACGCCGACCCGTCGGTCCTGAACCTCGGGACCACCGAGACCTTCTATCCGGAGAAGAGGCCGTTCTTCCTCGAGGGTGCCGAGATCTTCCGGTTCCCTCTGGTGCCCGAGGGCCACGCGTTTTATTCGAGACGCATCGGCCGGACGCCACAACTCGGCGTGAGCGCACCGAGCGGAGGTTTCGTCGACATACCTGAGTCGGTCCGCATCCTCGGCGCGATGAAGCTGTCGGGGAAGACCTCCTCCGGGTGGTCCGTCGGCGTTCTCCACGCGATCACGTCCAGGGAAGAGGCGCGCATCGCCGCGCCGGACGGGCTCGTGACCGCACAGTCCGTGGAGCCCCTCACCAACTATTCGGCGGCCAGGGCCTCCCGGGATTTCCGCGATGGGCAGAGCGGCCTCGGGGCGATCGCCACCGCGACCCATCGAGATGCTGACGACGAGGCGTTCGACCGGTTGCACTCCTCGGCTTTCACAGGCGGCATCAACGGCTGGCACAGATTCAACGGATCCCGTTATCAGATTCGCGGATGGCTTCTCGGGTCTCACGTTCGCGGGAGCGCGGACGCGATCGCACGCACCCAGCGTTCCTTCGTCCACCTCTATCAGCGGGAAGACGCGGATCACCTGACGTACGACGCGACCCGAACGTCGCTGAGCGGCATCGCCGGCGAGCTCTTCTTCGAGAAGATCGGCGGAGGACACTGGACGTTCCGCATGGGCGGGGGAGGACGCGGACCGGGAGTAGACACGAACGACGCGGGCTTTATCTCGTACACCGACATCGTGTACGGAGACCTGAGGGCTCGCTATCGGGAGTTCACGCCGGGCTCGCTCTTCCGTAACTGGTACGTCGAGGGAAACGGATACCTGGCTTATACGCTTGGCGGTGAACTCGTACGGCAGTCGCTGAACCTGAGAACACAGGGCCAACTCCTGAACTTCTGGACGGCGACGCTCGTCGTGACGCACTGGGGATCGCACTTGTGGCCGTGGGAGCTCCGGGGCGGCCCGGCGCTTCGGCGGCCATCCTACACGAGCTACCGGAGCACCCTCTCGAGTGATTCGCGGAAGTCGTGGCAGGCGCAGCTTCGGGGAACGTATCGCCACGATAACGGCGCGGACGGTACGGTCGTCACCCTCGATCCAGTGTTCGAGCTGCGGCCCTCGAGCCGCGCCACGGTGTCGCTTTCGCCCAGAATCTCGTGGAACCACAACCCCGACCAGTACGTGGCCGGGGCGTCGAGGGCGGACGGGGGGGGACCGTGAGTACGTGATGGGTTGGCTCGACCAGACCACAGCCGCGCTCACGCTGCGGCTGAGTTACTCGTTTACTCCCGACCTCGCACTCGACTTCTACGCGCAGCCGTTCATGAGCAGCGGCAGGTACTCGAAGTTCCGGCGTGTCGTCGACCCGGGCGCCAGGGATTTCGACGACCGCCTCGCGCTGCTGAATCCGGCGGTATTGACGCTGGAAGGCGGGCGCTATCACGTGGATGAAACCGGGGAGGGTGATCCCGAGTTCTCGTTCAGGGACCGTGACTTCAACGTGCGGGAGCTCAGCACCAACGCGGTGCTCAGGTGGGAGTATAAGCCCGGCTCGACGCTGTTCGTCGTGTGGTCGTCGGCCCGGGAGGACGATCTCGTCACGGGCGACCTGGACATGACGAGTGACCTCAGCCGGCTGTTATCCGCGCCGGCGACCAACATCCTCATGGTGAAATTCAGCTACTGGCTGGGCCTCTGACGCCGGGGTCGGACGCGAATCGCCGCCGATTGACGGTGTTTCACGCCGCCCCCTACATTACCCATGTTCGTCAGGATGGCCCGTCCGTGGCCCCGAACGCACCTCATGTTTCTCTTGTGGAGAACTGCCCATGCAACGCTCCTGGATCTGGACTCTCGGCATGATAGCATTGCTCGCGTCCATCACGAGCTCAGCCGCCACACCCCTCTCGGCCCAGTGGACGCCGCTCGAGCCAGGCAGCGACAACATGAAAGTGCTCGGACACGTCCCGCTCGGCCACCGCTTGAGCGTGGCCGACCTGGACATGGAGCAGGAGTTGTCCCGCCCGTATGTGTACGTGGCCCGTATGCGGTATGGCCCTGAGGGCCCCAGAGGCATGGACATCGTGAGCATCGAGGACCCGGCGCGGCCGGAGGTGATCTATCGGTGGAGGATCGAAGACCAGGATCTCCACCTCGGTACGGGTGGCATGGACGTCAAGCATTTCAAGATCGACGATCGCTATTACGTGGTGCAGTCGCTCCAGTTCAGGCAGGGCGGGCCGAATTCCGACCTGGGTGCGGTGGTGCTCGACGTAACCGGGTTACCCGACCCCTCCACCGTTCGTGAAGTTGCGAGGATCCGTGCGCCGGAACGCCCGGGCGGCTTCCACAACATCTTCATCTACAAGCACACGAGCGGCCGCATTCTGTTGCTCACGACCACGGGGGGCCCGAGCGCCTACGTCTACGACTTGGGACGCGTGGTGAGCGGTGACGTCGACAACGCGCTCATAGCCGAGATCCCGGTGCCGGGCACTGGGGACGGCGGCGGAGGCTATCACGATTTTTACGTGGGCTACCATCCCGACACCGACCAGGACCGCTTTTACGGGGGCGGCACGGGCGGCTACTACATCTTCAACATCACGGACCTGGCCGCGCCCGAGCTTGTCATCACGCTCACTGGAATCACCGGAGTCAGGTACGGACATACGTTCACGCCCAGCCCCGATGGCCGCTACGTGGTCGCCGAGACCGAATACCAATTCGCGCCGCTCCGGATTTTCGACCTTCAACCGGCGCTCGACGGTGAGGTGACCAACATCCGCCGCCCGATCTCGGGTTGGACGGCCGACTTCCAGAATCTCACGCACAATCACGAGGTGCGCTGGCCCTACGTCTTCGTGTCCGGCTACCTGGACGGTCTTCAGATCTTCAGCCTCATGGATCCGGAGAACCCCGTAACCGTCGGCTACTACGACACGTACCTGGGCACGCCCAACAAAGACCGTCCAGCGGTGTTCAACGGCGCGTTCGGGGTCGATGTTCGCAACGCCGACGGCCTCATTGTCGTGAGTGACATGTCCACCGGCCTGTGGACGTTCCGCATGGAGGGTTTCCAGGGCTGGAACGGTGAGGATTGGGGCATGCCTGACGTGTCCAGCGCGCAGAAGTGGGATGTCCCGCTCCGGCGTCCGATCAGCTAGTAGGAAGGTGACCAGAATGACGTTCCGTACCGGGTTGGCCATCACCGCCGTGTTGGCGCTGTCCTCTTCAGCCTGCACCGATTCAGGCTCGGGTGGCGATAATCCATTTTTCATGGAGAGCCCCTTGCTGTTCAACATGCCGGATTTCGACCGAATCCAGGATAATGATTTTGCCCCGGCTTTCGAGCGTGGAATGGCCGAGCAACGCAGCGAGATCGATGTCATCGCGAATCAAACCGAAGCGCCGACACTGGAAAACACGCTGGTCGCTCTCGAACGCTCCGGGCGAACGCTCCAGCGCGTTTCGGCCGTGTTTTTCAACCTGGTGGCGGCAGACACCAACGAGTCCCTGGAGGCCATACGTAGCGAGATGGCACCCAAGCTCGCGGCCCACAGCGACCAAACTTTCCTCAACAGCAGCCTCTTCGAGCGCATCGAGTCCGTATACGAGGAGCGAGACGACCTGAACCTCGATCCCGAGTCGCTGCGACTGGTCGAACGCTACCACACGGATTTCGTTCGGGCCGGGGCTCAGTTGTCCGACGGGGACAAGGATCAGTTGAAGGCACTGAACGCCGAGTTGGCGGAGCTGGGCACGGTGTTTAGCCAGAACGTGCTCAACGAGGTGAACGACGTTGCGGTGATCGTCGACAGCCGCGATGAACTCGCAGGCCTTTCGGACAATGCGATCGCCGGCGCGGAACAGGCCGCCAAGGAACGGGGCCTCGAGGGCAAGTACGTCATTGCTCTCTTGAACACCAGCGGCCAACCGGTGCTGGCGTCGCTGGAAAACCGCGCGTTGCGCCAGCGAATCCACGAGATCTCGCTGTCGCGCGGCAGCCGGGGCGGAGACTTCGACAACCGTGGCGTACTGACCCGCGTCGTCGAGTTGCGTGCTCAGCGCGCCCAACTTCTGGGCTACCCGAATCACGCTGCTTACATCCTGGAAAATGAAACCGCGCTGTCTACGGACGCGGTCAACCAGCGGCTCGCTGCGCTCGCACCGCCCGCTGTAGCGAATGCGAGGCGAGAGGCGGCAGACATGCAAGCGCTGATCGATGCCCAGGGTGGTGGTTTTCAGTTGGCGGCTTGGGACTGGGCATACTACACGGAGAAGGTGCGCAAAGCCCGCTACGATTTCGACGAATCCCAACTGCGGCCATACTTCGAGATCGATAACGTGCTACAAAACGGTGTCTTCTTCGCTGCCAACAAGCTCTACGGTCTGACCTTCACGGAGCGCCGGGACCTGCCCGTTTACCATCCCGACGTGCGTATCTTCGAGGTCTATGACAAGGACGGCGAGATGCTGGCGATCTTCCTCGGCGACTTCTATGCCCGGTCTTCCAAGCGCGGTGGCGCATGGATGAACGCGTACGTGTCGCAGTCGCACCTCCTCGGAGAACGGCCGGTGGTCGCCAATCATCTGAACGTGCCGAAGCCGCCGGAAGGCCAACCCACGCTCATGACCTTCGATGAAGTGACCACCATGTTCCACGAGTTCGGTCATGCGCTGCACGGCATGTTCTCGGACGTGAACTACCCCTATTTCGCGGGAACGTCCGTACCCCGTGATTTCGTCGAGTACCCCTCACAGGTGAACGAGATGTGGGCCGTTTGGCCGGAGGTGCTGGCTAACTACGCGGTACATCACGAGACGGGTGAGGCGATGCCGACAGCGCTACTCGACAAGGTGCTCGCTACACAGGCCTTCAATCAGGGGTTCGCGACCACGGAGTATCTGGCGGCCTCGCTGCTCGATCAGGCCTGGCACCAGTTGGGGCCGGGAGAGTTGCCGGATGCCGATGGGCTGCTCGCCTTCGAGGCCAAGGCGCTGGAAGATGCCGGCGTTGCTTTAAGCGTCGTGCCGCCGCGCTACCGCAGCACATACTTCTCGCACATCATGGGCGGCTATTCCGCCGGGTACTACTCCTACATCTGGAGTGAGGTGCTGGACGCCGACACCGTGGAGTGGTTCAAGGAGAACGGTGGCCTGAAGCGAGAGAACGGAGACCACTTCAGGGCGACGCTACTGTCTCGTGGGGGCAGCGTGGACGCCATGACCCTGTTCCGGACCTTCCGCGGTGGGGATCCCGACATTGCGCCGTTGCTGGAGCGGAGGGGGCTGACGGGGGAGTAGTCTACACGACAGCCGAGGTGTACCCACCAGTTCACCACGGCTATGTTGCCATCGGCCCTTCATGGCTCCGGGCAGTAGACGGGCCGTTACACGCCGCACAAAGAGCTGCACATGGTACGTACCGGCACACAAAGCAGTGGTGCCCTTACCGATCATGCCACCCAGCATGTCAGCCGCAACCCCGGCACTCCGCTCGAGCTCGACTGGGTACGGCGGGTCAGGGTCAACAGGAGCGCCGTGGAGCGTAGGGCGGCAACGCTCGGCACACGACGTAGCGTCAAGAAGGACCATCAGGCGGCATGGCTCCTAAAGGCCGTCACATGCATCGACCTTACGACACTGGCCGGAGACGACACCCCGGGGCGAGTGAGACGCCTGTGCGCAAAGGCACGGCAGCCCGTGCGACGGGACGTCCTGCAAGCTCTCGGTGTGGCGCATCTCGACCTCACCGTGGGAGCGGTCTGCGTGTACCACACCATGGTCGAGACCGCGGTAGACGCTCTCTTGGGCTCCGACATTCCAGTGGCTGCGGTATCCGCCGGCTTTCCTGCCGGGCTCAGTCCGCTCCAGCAGCGTGTCGCCGAGATTCGGGCGTCGGTCGCTGCAGGGGCGGCTGAAATCGACATCGTCATCACCCGTGCCCACGTCCTCACCGGCCGGTGGGAGCAGCTCTACGAAGAGGTCAGGACGTTCCGGGAGGCGTGTGGGGAGGCGCACCTCAAGACCATCCTCGCTACCGGTGAGCTCGGCACCCTCCGCAACGTCTACCGCGCAAGCTTGGTGTGCATGATGGCGGGCGCGGACTTCATCAAGACGTCTACCGGAATGGAGTCGGTGAACGCGACTCTCCCAGTTGGTCTGACGATGGCCCGAGCCATCCGTGAGTACGGCGAGCGCACCGGCGTTCAGGTAGGTCTCAAGCCCGCCGGGGGCATCCGCACTGCGAAGGATGCCCTGCTGTGGCTCATCCTCATGAAGGAGGAGCTCGGCAACGCCTGGCTCGAGCCAGACCTGTTCCGGTTTGGCGCGAGTTCATTGTTGGGCGACATCGAACGGCAGCTGGAGCACCACGTCACCGGCCGCTACTCCGCCGCCCACCGACATCCGGCGGCCTAGCCTCATGAACGAGAAAGTCGCCGAGATCTTCGAGACCATGGAGTACGGGTCCGCTCCGGAAAGCACGGATCGGGCTGTCGAGTGGCTGGAGGCCCACGACGGAACGTTCGGGCACTTCATCGGTGGATCGTGGATCGAGGGGTCGTCCGAGCCACCGCAGTTGTTCGAGACGCCCAACCCCTCCACGGGAGAAACGATCGCCCGGCTCACCCAGGGGAGTGACGCCGATGTCGACCGCGCGGTCCAGGCCGCTCGAGACGCCCTTCCGGGATGGAGGGCGCTCGACGGTCACGCGCGAGCTCGCTACCTGTACGCGCTCGGGCGTGGAATCCAAAAACGCGGGAGGCTGTTCGCCGTACTCGAGAGTATGGACAACGGAAAGCCGATCCGTGAATCCCGTGACCTCGACATCCCTCTGGTGGCCCGGCATTTCTATCACCATGCGGGCTGGGCACAGCTCATGGGCGAGGAGTTGCCGGGGTACGAGCCGGTGGGCGTGGTCGGGCAGATCATTCCATGGAATTTCCCGCTCCTGATGCTGTCCTGGAAAATCGCTCCGGCCCTCGCCATGGGTAACACGCTTGTGCTGAAGCCCGCGGAATTCACGTCGCTGACGGCCCTCCTGTTCGCTGAACTGTGTCAGGACGTGGGGCTGCCTCCGGGCGTGGTCAACGTGGTGACGGGAGATGGGGACACCGGAGCGGCGCTCGTGGCCCACCCGGGTGTGGACAAGATCGCGTTCACCGGATCCACGGACGTGGGCCGGATCATTCGCGCAGCCACGGCGGGAACCGGCAAGAAGCTCACGTTGGAGCTTGGCGGAAAATCTCCATTCCTGGTCTATGAGGATGCCGACCTGGACAGCGTGGTCGAGGGTGTGGTGGATGCGATCTGGTTCAACCAAGGCCAAGTCTGCTGTGCGGGTTCGCGCCTTTTGGTGCAGGAAAGCGTGGCGGAGGTTCTCGAGCGAAAGCTGCGGGCGCGCATGGAGACGCTGCGCATGGGAGATCCCCTCGACAAGGGCATCGACATGGGCGCTATCGTGGCGCCTGTACAGCTCGAGAGGATCAGCTCGCTGGTCGACCAGGGTAAGCAGGAGGGCGCTCGCATTTGGCAGCCGTCATGGAGCGCGCCTCGCGAGGGCTGGTTCTACCCGCCGACCCTGTGCACGAACGTGTCTCCATCGTCGACCATCGCCCAGATCGAGATTTTCGGACCGGTCGTGGTCATGATGACGTTCCGCACACCGGCGGAATCGGTGACGTTGGCGAACGATACGCGCTATGGGTTGGCCGCCAGCTTATGGACTGAGAGCGTGAATCTGGCCCTCGACATCGCGCCCAAGCTCAAGGCCGGAACGGTCTGGGTGAACTGTACCAATCTATTCGACGCGGCGGCGGGATTCGGTGGCTACCGCGAGAGCGGCTACGGGCGCGAGGGTGGCAAGGAGGGGCTCTGGGCCTACACGAAGCCTCTGTGGCAATCCGAAAAGGGCGGCGACCGGCCGTACGGACCGAAGCATCGCAACGATACCGGGGTGGTCGATCCGGGAGTCGGTGCCCCGCCCGCGGCACCTGGATCGAACAGAGATGGTATGCCGCCCATCGACCGTACGCCGAAGTTGTTTATCGGTGGTAAACAGGCTAGGCCCGACGGCAACTACAGCTTGCTGGTGCGCGGCCGGAACGGCGACATCGTAGGCGAGGTGCCCCGAGGAAACCGGAAGGACGTGCGGAACGCGGTCGAGGCGGCCCACAAGGGCAGCACGACCTGGACCCCCCGCACGGCGCACAACCGTGGCCAGATCCTCTTTTACCTGGCAGAGAACCTGTCTCTTCGGGCCGACGAGTTCGTAGCGCGCCTGGTCCAGGTAACCGGAATGAAGGCCAAGGAGGCCAAAGCGGAGGTGGAGGCTTCCATTCGCCGGCTGTTCTTCTATGCCTCCTGGGCGGACAAGTACGACGGTCGGGTGCACCACACTCCCTTCAGGAACGTCACACTGGCCATGCCCGAGCCCATCG
This sequence comes from Gemmatimonadota bacterium, assembly GCA_022561145.1. Lineage (GTDB taxonomy): Bacteria > Gemmatimonadota > Gemmatimonadetes > Longimicrobiales > Gaopeijiaceae > JACZXQ01. The sequence continues at coordinate 5,233 of JADFRS010000074.1, read as the reverse complement.
GGGTGATGGCGGCGATCTGTCCTGAGGAGGCTCCCCTGCTCGGGTTTCTTTCGCTCGTGGCGCCCCTGGTCGCCATGGGCAACGCGGTCGTGGCCATCCCGTCCCAGAGGTGGCCCCTCTTGGCTACTGACCTTTATCAAGTGTTCGAGACCTCGGACGTCCCGGCCGGCGTGGTGAACATCGTCACGGGTTTGCATTCCGAGCTCACGCCTGTTCTGGCTGCGCACGACGATGTCGCAGGTATCTGGCATTGGGGTTCGGCGGAGGCGTGCGCCGAGGTGGAACGCCTCTCGACCGGCAACATGAAGCGCACCTGGGTGAGCGACGGCCGGCATCGAGACTGGTGGGGCGCAGCTCAGGGTGAGGGCGAGGAGTTCCTGAGGGAGGCCACACAGGTCAAGAACATATGGGTGCCCTACGGCGAATAGCTCAGTTGGCGCTTATGCTCGATCGGCGCAGGCGGCTATTGATGTCGATGAATACGCTTTTCTGACTAGTCAGAGAAACGGATCGGGTCGTGAAGGGCCGCCCAGCGACCATCTCGATAAGGGCACGGATCGAGCGGTCACGCCACTGGACCGAGAACGTCACGGATTGCACACCGTCTACCCTCCCCAACTGGACGCGTTGTCCGTTGTTTCCCAGCAGAGTGACCTCCATGGCGTTCCGGTTGGCGCTTCGAACCCACACCGTGATCTGCCGCCCCCGAAGGGAGCCTACGCCCTCCGCGAAGGGATTGGGTGTCGAGCTAGCGCACCCGGTGAAAAGGACCACGCCCAACATGACGTACAGGGGCCAAGCCGAGGCCTCGTCCAGGCACGCCGAGGCTCATGGCTCATCTCTGGCCCCTAGCGGAGGCTGGATGGGACGATGAGCAGGAGGGTCTCTCCCGGGGACGCGTGCATGGCCTCCGTGGTGAACGAGCCACCCGCCAGCAACCGTACCCGTAGACGGACTTCGTACGGACCCATCAAGCGGGCGACGAAGGTCTTCACGGACTTCCCCCGCACGATTCCCAGACGCTGTTCACCTGATCCGCTCTGCAGGTAAACGGTCGCATCGTTGAAGTTTTGGTTGTCCACCTCCACTTGAATTGTGCCGAGGGAGACGCCGCCCTGGTCGAAAGGGGTCGCACTCGGGCTCGCGCAAGCCGTCACCCAGAGCGCCAAAGAAACTGTCAGGATCACGATGTGCGCCTTCATCGTACTCTTCCCCTTGTTTCCACCGTACGTGGATGCCATCCCTCAGGTAATGAGGTTCTCCGTATCGATCGGGTCCATGCCGAGAGAGCGCAGAAGCTCATTCAGCTGAGCGAGATCCTGCTGGAAGATAAGCGTCATCTGCTCCAGCTCGGCGTCGAGCAAACGGGACAGATGGTCGAAAACCTCATAGGTCTGTTGCGTCGGTGCCGCCTCGGCACTCTCAACGATCCCCAGGAGGGCCGCCAGCTTGTTGTTGAGCTTTATCGGGAAGTTGAGCGGATCCTGGTTGCTGTGGTTACGTACCTGATAGATCTCGCCCTCCACACCGGAAAGGCGTTCCTTGACGCTCTCCCCTCGCGAGTGTAGCTCGCCGTGGTCGGAGGCCTCGAGGCGGTCATCCACCTGAGTCTTCACGTTGCGGATCTTGACGACCGCCTCGTTCGCCGCGGTCACTCGATCGCGCACCTGAATCGCCAAGTCGAACCGCTCTGCGAGCTCGGCCAGCGTAACGTCTCCCTCCAGGCGCGAGTCGAGGGTCACCCGGAAATCCTCGCTCTCTGTTTCGCCATCTACGGTCAAGCGAACGCCGTAGGCACCAGGCACCGCCATGGGTCCCGAGTTACGGCCGGACCAGAAGATGCGCCCGTCGAAGTCGGTGAAGCCCGGATAGCGAAGGTCCCACGTGAAGCGGTGAGATCCTGCGTCCAGCGAGGGACGCCGTGATCCCCCTCCTCCACCGAACTGCTGCGGGCCTTGCGGCTCGTCGTCCTCGTCGACTTCATCCGAGCGATCGGCCTCGAAGGTCTGGATGACGCCGCCAGCGGCATCGAAGAACTCCAAGGTCACGTTGTCTGCGTCTTCCTTCAGGTTGTAGTACACGTCCACACCGCGCTCGACACCGCGTACGGCGTCCTTCGGTGTGAACAAGTGGACGTTCGCTTCCGCCACGGCCGCGCTCATCTGCCTGAGCGGCTCAATGTTCCGAAGCACCCAGAAGGAACGGCCATGTGTAGCGATGACGATGTCGTGATCCTCGACCACCAGGTCCGACACCTGGACAGTCGGCAGGTTCAGCGTCAGGGGAGACCATTGATCACCGTCGTTCCACGATGCGTACACCGTGCGCTCGGACGCCGCGAAGAGTAGTCCGGGGCGTGCGGGATCTTCACGGACGGCCCTGATGAAATCGTCTTCCGGAAAACCGCTTACGATTTTTGTCCACGTCTGCCCGTAATCGGTCGTCTTCCACACATACGGACTACGATCGTCGTCCACCAGGTACCGAATGCCCGAGACGTACGCCTTCCCCGGGGTGGTGGGTGACGCCTCGATGGTGTTGATGCGCACGAAGTCCGGGGCGTCGGGCGGTGTGACGTTGGCCCAGGTACCCCCTCCGTCACGCGTCACGTGCACGTAGCCGTCGTCGGAACCCGCCCAGATGACGTCCGGGTCGTGATAGGACGGCGCGATGGCGAAAACGGTCGCGTAGGTTTCAACGCCGGTCTGGTCCTTCGTGATGGGGCCACCCGACGGACCGAGCGTCATGGCGTCCGCCCGGGTCAAGTCCGGGGAGATCGGTTGCCAGCTCGATCCCTCGTCGAGCGTCTTCCAGACTTTCTGGGTTCCGGTGTACAGAACGCCGGAGTCGTGGTGCGAGAACACGATGGGGAACGTCCACTGTACCCGCTCGATCAGGTCCTCCGAGGATTGCCCCATGGGGTTCTCCGGCCACACGTTGATCTGCCGGCGTTGTCCCGTCGCACGGTCGAAGCGTGAAAGGCTGCCACCGTAGCAGCCGGCGTAGAACACGTCCGTGTTCTCCGGATTGGGAGCGATGTAACCGGACTCGCAGCCCCCCACCGAGTAGAACAGCGGCCCTCCGGCGGAGAGGTGGCCCCACCCCCGCCCCACCACGCAGGCCGTGGAGTTGTCCTGCTGCCCGCCGCAGATGTGGTAAGGCTCGTGCTCCGTGGTGATGACCCGATAGAACTGGGCTGTGGGAAAGTCCTGCTCGGTCCAGGTGCTTCCGTGGTTGAAGCTCACATTCCCGCCACCGTCATTGGCGTTGGCCATGCGGTCGGAGTCGTCCGCAGCGATCCACAGGTCGTGATTGTCGCCGTGCGGGACGCGGATTCGGGTCTCGAAGGTCTCGCCACCGTCGGTCGACTCGAAGAAGGCGGTGTTCAGGGCGTAGACCACATCCGCGTCGAGCGGGTCGGCATAGATCCGTGAATAGTAGAACGCACGCTGCCGCAGTGATCGGTCCTCGTTCACACGCTCCCAGGTCTCACCCCGGTCGTCCGTACGGAAGACCCCCCCGTCGTCGTGTTCGATCAAGGCCCAGGCCCGGTCGTTGTTGGCGGGCGAGACGGCTACGCCGATTTTGCCGATGACACCGGTCGGGAGACCCTCTTTGTTACGGGTGAGCTCAGTCCAGGTCTCGCCACCGTCTTCGCTCCTGAACAAGCCGCTGCCCATGCCGCCCGATGACATGCCCCACGACTCCCGCCGCACCTCCCAAAGGCTCGCGTACATCAGTTGCGGATCGTTCGGCGCAAAGGAGAGGTCGACGGCGCCGGTCCACTCGTTGCCCGGCCGGTTGAGTACCAGTCGCCAGGTGTCGCCACCGTCGGTGGTCTTGTAGACGCCGCGCTCGGGGTTCGCTTTCGAGTGCTTACCGAGCGCGACGGCCCAGGCCGTCGAGCAATCCTCTGGGTGAACCCTCACGCGAGAGAAGTTCTGGGCTTCCTCGAGGCCGATGTGCGTCCAGGTATCACCGGCGTCCGTGCTCTTGTACAGTCCGTCGCCCTGCTGGATGTTGCCGCGTAGCTGAGTTTCCCCGGTGCCGATGTAGACCACATCCGGATCGGCCTCGCATACACCCACGGCGCCTACCGACGCGCTCGAGATTTTTCCATCGGTGACCGGCGCCCAGGTGTTTCCTCCGTCCGTCGTCTTCCAAAGTCCACCGCCCGCGGCTCCGAAGTAATACTCGAGGGGCCGGGCGACGCTGCCCGCCACCGCCTGAGACCGCCCCCCACGCGGGGGGCCGACATTGATCCACTCCAACGCGTCGAAGAGGCTCTCGTCGTACGTGCCTTGCGCCGTGGCGCCATTTGGGACCGTGACCAGTGCGAGTACGAATGCAGCCATCACCATCACGGAACGGGAATTGAAAAGGCCGGTGAACAGGGATCGGCGCATCAGTGGATCTCCAAAGCTTTGAGGCGTGACTGGAAAACTGCAGAGTTCGATCTGCTATCCGACCTTTAGAATGCCCTCCCAAACGACGAATCGCCAGGGTGCGACTGCTGCCGTCCCTTGAAAACGGAGCGCGCCCGTGGTGCCGGTCAGGACGTCCGGGCGATGACGTCGATCTCTACGTCGACTCCCTTCGGCAGAGCCGCAACCTCGACGGTGGCTCTTGCCGGGCGATGGTCCCCGAAGTGCCGGGCGTACGCTTCGTTCATTTCCGTGAATGTGCCCATGTCGACCAGGTAGACGGTCGTCTTCACCACCGACGACAGGCTTGCCCCGCCTTCTGCCAGTACGGCCGCGAGATTCTCGAACACCTGGTCGGTCTGGTCGGCCACCGATCCCGTGACCAACTCCCCTGTGGCCGGATCGAGCGGAATCTGCCCGGATGCGAACAACCAACCGTCGACGGTGACGGCTTGGGAGTAGGGTCCGATGGCCGCGGGTGCGTCGTCGGTGTGCACAGTGTGGAGTTCACTCATCTAGAAATGCCCTGTTGAATAGGGTTGGACTTCAGCGCTGCTTCGAATGAAGCGCACGAATGTGGTCAATGATGTCCGCGGGACGCACGGTGGCAACCCCTGCCCGCCCGACTTCGATTGCGGCTGCGTGGTTCGCCAACAGAGCCGCCTCGACCTGGGACGCTCCCGCAGCGAGGCTCGCCGCCACCGTCGCCGTGACCGTATCTCCCGCACCGGATACGTCGAACACGGAGCGCGCCACGGTGGGTACACGCACGTAATCCATGCCCTCCACCTTGAGCGCCATGCCACTGC
>JADFRS010000073.1 GCA_022561145.1 Gemmatimonadota bacterium | reverse complement strand
ACTAGATTCACGACCCGGGCAAGCATCGGCTCGCCGGCGATGTCCATCAGCACCTTTCCCGGAAGCCGGGTGCTCCCGGTCCGGGCCTGGATAACGGCGACCACCTTCACCGTAGATGGTCCCCGATCACCTTGAGGGCGGCGGTGATCACGTCCTCCACGTCGTCATCGGTCATTCGAGGGAAGATGGGCAGGCTGAGGATGCGCTCATATGCGGCCTCCGCCACCGGGCAGAGGCCCGGGCCCGTGCCGAAGCGTCTCCTATAGAACGAGTGCAGATGGATCGGCACATAGTGGACGTTCACGCCTATACCTTCGTCCCTCAGACCGGCGAAGATGTCGCCGCGACCAACGTCGAGCCGCTCCAGGTCCAGCTCGATGACGTAGAGGTGATAGGCGTGCTCGACGCTGGGATCCGGACGGAGTGGCTCCACCGCTTCAAGCTCGCAGAAGGCCTCTCCGTATCGGAGAGCGATCTCTCGACGCCGCGCCAGCCATCCGGGCAACTTGCGCAACTGGCTCGTCGCGAGGGCGCACTGGAAGTCGGTCAGACGATAGTTGTAACCCAGGTCCACCACGTCGTACCGCCAGGTGCGCCCAGCCCTCCGCTCGTGATGATCGACGGTGATGCCATGGTTGCGGAACAACCTCATCCGCTCCGCGTGCCCGGCGTCGTCGGTGACACACATGCCGCCTTCCCCGGCGGTGATGTGCTTGACGGGGTGGAAGCTGAAGAGGGAGATGTCCGCGAGCGTGCCCACGGGCCTGCCGTCCCTCTCCGCTCCCAGGCTATGGCACGCATCCGCGATGAGGGTCAGGTCATTTCGGTCGCAGATGCTCCTGAGGGTATCGTAGTCGCAGGGCTGACCGGCATAGTCGACTGCCAGCACGGCCTTCGTCCGGTTCGATATCCTGTCTTCCACCGACTCCGGGTCGATCAGCAGCGTTCCGGCGTCGACGTCGGCGAAGACCGGGGTGCCGCCCTGGAAGACCACGGCGTTCGCGGTGGCGACGAAGCTCATGCACGATACGATGACCTCGTCCCCTGGCCCGACACCCGCCGCGTAGGTGGCCGCATGCAGCGCCGCCGTGCCGGTCGACACGGCCACGGCGTGACGGGCTCCAACGAAGGCTGCCAGAGCCTCCTCGAACTCCTCCACCGCGGGCCCGGTGGTGATCCAATCCGAGCGGAGCACTCTGGCGACGGCCTCGATGTCCTCTTCGTCGATCCACTGCCGGGCGTACGGCAGGAGGCATTCACGGACGGGTTCGCTCGCGCTCAGCCCCTCCCCCTTTTTCGCGAAGTTTCCTCCTATTCGATCAGTTCCTCAAGCTCATCAACCGTGAGCCAGCGGGTGTTGGTGTCGCTCGTGAAGCGAAAACCCTCCGAAACCGGTTTCGCCCCGGCCCAGTTCTCCAGGCACCACCACGGATGGGCCGGCTGGATAATGTACATGTCTTCCAGCTCGAAGGTCTGGCGGGCCTCATCTTCGGAAACGAGAACCTCGTGGAGCTTCTCCCCCGGGCGGATCCCGATGTACTCTACCGTGCAGTCCGGAGCGAGGGCCTCCGTGAGGGTAGTGATTCGCACGCTGGGGATCTTCGGCACGAAGATCTCACCACCGAGCATCGCCTCGGCGCATCGCAGCACGAAGCCCACGCCCTCTTCCAGGCTGATCCAGAAGCGGGTCATCCTGGAATCCGTCACGGTGATCGTGCCGGTCTTCCGCTGCTCGAGGAAGACCGGCACGACGCTGCCGCGGCTCCCTGCCACGTTCCCGTAGCGGCAGCAGGAGAAGCGGGTGCCGCCCGCACCGGAGTACGCGTTGCTCTGCACGAAGATCTTCTCGGCGCATAGCTTGGTCGCTCCGTAGAGGTTCACGGGATTGACGGCCTTGTCCGTGCTGATGCCCACCACCCGCTCGACACCGCAGTCGATGGCCGCGTCGATGACGTTCTGCGCCCCGAAGATGTTCGTCCGTACCGCCTCGAAGGGGTTGTACTCACACGAGGGCACCTGCTTCAGCGCGGCGGTGTGGATGACCACGTCGACCCCGTGCATCGCCCTGCGCAGGCGATCCCTGTCCCGGACGTCCCCGATGAAGTAGCGAACGCAGGGATCGTTCACGCGCTGGCGCATTTCGTGCTGCTTCAGCTCGTCGCGACTGAAGATGATGATCTTCCGCGGCTTCCGTTCCCGCAGCACGACCTCGATGAACCTCTTGCCGAACGATCCTGTGCCACCGGTGACTAGGATGGTCTTGTCGTCAAGCGTCAATGGCCGACCCCACGGATGTAAGGTTGGCGGCTTGGTCCAGCTCACCGGTCTGCGACTGGAGCTGCCAGAAGTGGTGGTAGCGCCCTTTCAGGGCGAGCAGCTCGCGATGCGTACCCCGTTCGACGATGTGTCCGTCGTGGAGCACCAGAATCTCGTCCGCCAGCACCACCGTCGAGAGCCGGTGCGCGATCGCGAGCACGGTGCGCTCCGCTCGGAGCTCGTGCAGGGCGTGCTGGATCAGGCGCTCCGACTTGCTGTCCAGGTCGCTGGTGGCCTCGTCGAGCACCAGAAGGTCCGGGTCGCGCAGTATCGCCCTGGCGATCGCGATGCGCTGGCGCTCTCCGCCCGAGAGCCGGTACCCGCGGTCGCCCACGATCGTCTCGTACCCGTCCGACATCTCCTCGATGAAGTCGTGGGCATGGGCCGCGCGCGCCGCCGCGACGATCTCCGAATCCGAGGCGTCGAGCCGCCCGAAGAGGATGTTCTCGCGAATGCTCACGTTGAAGACGAAGGTATCCTGACTGACGACGCCGCAGTGGCCGCGCCAGTCCGGCAGGTTGAGCCCGCGCAGGTCGACCCCGTCCACCAGGATGTGCCCGGAGGTCGGATCATAGAGCCGCAGCAGGAGGTCGGCTACCGTGGACTTGCCGGCGCCCGATTCGCCGACGAGGGCGATCATCCGGCCTCTCGGCACAGTGAATGAGAGGTTGCTGACGGCAGGCTGTTCGCCATCCACGTAGCGCAGCGACACCTCGTGGAATTCGATCCCCTTTCGGAGGCCAGAGAAACGCGTGCCCTGGTCGTCCACCGGACTCTCTTCCTCGCCGGCGTTGAGCATCGTGCTGACTCGCCGGATCAGAGGGAAGAGGTCGTTGAACGAAGCGCGTTGCTGATTCAGGCTCCCGACGAGCGGGAGCAAACGGTAGACGACGAACAGGAAGGTCAGCAGCCGCGGTAGCGCGGCCTGCCCTAGGTCCGCAAGGACGAAGTATCCGAGCAGGACCAGGCCGGCAATGCCGATGACGCTAACCGACTGCATAACTGGGGGGACCGAGGCCAGCCAGATCGTCCTGCGGCGCGTGTGAAGCATGGCCTCGTCCACCGCCCCCGCCATGCGGTCCTTCGCGTACTGCTCACGTGCGAACAGCCGCACGAGGCGAAGACCGCTCAGGAACTCCAGGCTCTGGCTGCCCATCTCCACCCGGGCGGGCACGAAATCCTCGGCGCTCTGACGAACCCGTCGCACGAGGCCGTTCACGGAGATCGTGAGCAGGACCAGGATCGGGAGGGCCATCAGGGTCATGGTCAAGGACAGCCAGAGCAGGACCGCTAGGTACACGCCCATCACCAGCAGGTTGCCGATCACCCGGTTGATCTGCGCCAGGAGCTGGTAGACGACGTGAGCGTCCCAAACGTACTGGTTCAGGTCCCCGGCCTTGTACTGGCTGACCTGCGCGTACTTCATGGACATGATCCGGCCGAAGATCCGGTTCCAAACGTCCTTGAAGACTTCCGTCTGCAGATAGGCGGACGCGGTAGCGCCACCGAACTGGAGGCCGCCCCGGGCAATCGTCGTTCCCACCGCCAGGGAGACCAGGGCCATGAACATTTGTCGAGGCTCCAAGCCGCCCAGCACACGGTCGGCCACCGCTCCCACGGCACCGAACGCAGCCCCGAAGCTGACGTCCGCGGCACCGAAGAGGGCCTCCAGAGCCAGCGCGAAGAGCGCCATCGTGCTGCCCTCGAAGGCGGCGGCGGCGGCGCTCGCCAGGATGGCGAGCGTGACCAGCAGCCAGTGCGGGCGGACCAGCTTCCAGATGGTCCGAGCCGCGGCGTCCTCTTCCACCCCCATCGATCCGAGGATACGGCCTCCGAGCCATCGCGCGGGGCGAGAGAGCAAGGTCATAGAGGGAGACGGTAGGATGCGGTGGCTCCGGGCACCGTCACTTCCGGACCAGGTGGTTGCCCATCACCAGCACGTCCAGCCCGCTCTTCGAGAACGTCTTCCAGGCATCTGCGGGGCTCGACACGATCGGCTCGCCCCGCAGGTTGAAGCTGGTGTTCAGGAGCACCGGGACTCCGGTGGCCTCCCCGAATCGCTCCACGAGGTCGTAGTAGCGGGGATTCCACTCGCGGCGAACGGTCTGCAGCCGCCCGGTCCCTTCGTGATCGACCGCCGGGACCTTCTGAGCCGCCTCCTCGGTCCAGGGGAGCACCAGGAGCATGTAGCGTGCGGGGTAGTGACGCTCGGGCTCGGGCAAACCCTCGAAGAACTCGGCGGCCCGGCTCTCCGGGACGACGGGCGCGAAGGGCCGAAACGGCTCGCGGAACTTGATCTTCTCATTCACGATCTCCTTCATCTCCGCCCGCCGCGGGTCGGCCAGGATGCTCCGGTTGCCGAGTGCACGGGGTCCCCACTCGAACCGTCCCTGGAACCAGCCGACGACCTTCCCCACCGTCAGATCATCCACGATTCTATCCAGCAGCCTGTCCCCGTCGTCGCACGACTCGTAGGGGATCGAGTTGGCCTCCAGGAAGCTGCGCACGTCCGCCTCCGAGTACTCCGCACCCAGATAGGCGTCTTCCATAACGTAGGTGCGGGGCTTGCCAAGCAACACGTGCCACACCCAGAGTGCCGCGCCCACAGCACCGCCGGCGTCTCCCGCCGCTGGCTGAATGAACAGCTCCTCGAAGGGCGTCTCGAGCAGGATCCGACCGTTCGCCACGCTGTTCAGAGCCACGCCACCGGCCATGCATAGATTCTTCAGTCCCGTATTCCGGTGCAACTCGCGGGCCATTTTCAGCATCACGTCCTCGGTCACCCGCTGGATGCTCGCCGCCACGTCAGCGTAGCGCTGGTTGCGCTCCAGCTCGGCACGTCCACGATCCGCGCCGGGGTGGGTTAGGTCCGTGAAGAACTCGGAGTCCGGCTCTCGGGGCGGGCCGAAAATGTCGACGAATCGACCGTTGAAGGTGTTCTCGGGTGAGTAGTGGTAGCTGAAGTAGTCCATGTCGAGCCAGAAGCTTCCATCCTCCTCGACATGGATCAGCTTGTAGACGAGATCCTGGTACCGTGGCTCTCCATACGGAGCCATGCCCATGACCTTGTATTCGCCTTCGTTCACTTTGAAGCCGAGCCACGCCGTGAACGCGGAGTACAGGAGACCCAGCGAGTGCGGAAAGTGGAGCTCGCGCTGGATCTCGATCCTGTTGTGCCCGTCGCCGTTCCAGCTCGCGCTGCCCCGACCCATCGTCGTGGTCGTCCACTCTCCGACGCCGTCGACTGTGAGAATGGCTGCCTCCTCGAACGGCGAGCAGAAGAAGGCGCTGGCCGCGTGCGCGACGTGATGCTCGGAGAAGAGAATCCGCTCGGCCGGCACTCCCAACTCCCGCCGGAGCAGGTCCTTGATCCATAGCTTGTCCTGGAACCATAGGATCATCGCCTCGCTGAACGTGCGCGAGGATCGTGGAAAGGTGCGGAGCGTCGTGAGCAGGATGCGCTCGAACTTGAGCAGCGGCTTCTCGTAGAAAACGACGAAGTCGAGGTCGCGGCTCGTGATGCCCGCTCGCCCGAGACAGAAAGCGATGGCGTTGGAGGGATACGAGTAGTCGTTCTTCCTGCGTGTGAAGCGTTCCTCCTGTGCCGCCGCGACGATGGAGCCGTCCTGGAGGAGTGCCGCAGCGGCATCGTGGTAGAAGCAGGAGATTCCCAGGATGTGCATCAGAACTGGCTGCGAGCCCTGTCCAGTGCGTCGTCGGCTGGTGCGCGCTCAACCCAGTGGGAGCTACCCATGCGTTTCAGCCTCAGCGGATCACGCGACAGCCGACTGAGAAGCGCAAAAGGGTTGAGGGCCACGAAGTAGAAGAAGCCCATCAGCGTGAGGCCTTGAAAGCTCCCCATTGCCGTCGCGAATCGCTTCCACCACGCCTTGAAGCCCCTGTCGCGCAAGCCGACCGTAACGTGCCGCACGGCCGCGTGCTTCCGACCAACAGCCCCCACGACATACCCCGTGACCGCGCCGAGAACCAGACCCAGCCCGATCGTCGTCCACTTGCCTACGACCGGGCGGACAAGGAAAACCGTGACCCACAGCAGGACAATGAGAGCGAGATCGAGGAGCCCGGGCGAGGCATCCCTGCCCTTACGAGCGAGGACGATGCCGCCCGAATAGCCAACCTGGGTCAGCAGGATGAGGGCGACTAGGCCTAGCAACTCCAAAGGTCCCATCGCCTGAGCGAGCGTCGCGATTCTAGAAGAGAGTGTAGATGAAAGGTGCCACCGCCGACGCCTGCACGAAAACCAGCAGCAGACCGAAAACGATGAGGGTTACCACCATCGGAATGAGCCACCAGAGCTTCCGCTCCCACATGAAGCCCAGAAGTTCGCCCACTATGCTGAGACGGCTCACCAGGCCTTCGAATCGGGACATGGTCGTCATCGTTCTCCTAAGACGAGTCTAGCACACAGAGTCGATGGTCGCCGAGAATCAACGCTATCCGTTCTTCCCCACGAACTCCCAGACACCCCGAGCATCGTAAACAATCGGGCATCTTTCCAGCGTTGCAACGTCCTCCTCCTTCTCGGCCACGACGAATATCGACTTCACGAACTTTTCCTTGAAGTACGACCCAGGGAGCCGTGATAGCCAGCCATAGGCTCTCGATAGTCCCGTCCAATCGTAGACGTCCCAATATCCGGCCTCCACAATGCGGAAGCCGCACAGAGCTATCAAGTCCGTCAAGCCCGACAGAGTGTACAGATAGCAGTGTCGCTCGTAAACGTTCGATCGATAATGGGGCGTCGGCGACACTCTCCGGAATGGGTTGGAGAACTGGCTCCCGTTCGGCGTGGTTAGCAGGAGCTGCCCGGAAACCGGCAGCCAACCGTTGATGTTGAGGAACATCACATGCGGGGAGCGGATGAGGTGCTCCACCACTTCACAGACGAGCGCGGCTCGGAGAGCGCGAACCGACGGCGTTCGACGTTCGCGGAATAGTTCAAGATCCTGGCACTGTTGCCGCGCGCCGTTTCGAAGTCGTAGTACCGCGTGGTCATGTCGATGTCATCTGGCCAGCGACTTACCTCCTCGGCGGAAACCGTCGCGCACACCTCGAAGTCGGGATCGTCGATCAGAGCCGCGGTCATGATCCAGGGATGAGACCCCACCTCCACCAGCCGTCTAGCCCCCATCTCCCGCAGTTTGTTCAGGGTGACTTCAATGCGCCGCCGGTGGAAATCAAGGTAGTGCTGGTAGCGACTCACCTCGCCGTCCACCCGAACGTCGCCCGGCTCCAAACGCTCGACGGCCTTCATGGTCCGCTGAGGAGCCAGCTCGGCCGCACGCCGACTCCCGGCGCATTGCGCGCGCACACCCGCTGATGTATTCGGCGAAGCCGCGATCTTCGCGCGCGGAGGCAGTCGGAAGCGGACATCAACGCTTCAAACCTCGAACACCAGGAGAGAGGAACGCAGCGCCGGAGGAATCTTCGACTGGATCTCAGCCGCGTGCCGGAAGCTCGTAATCACGATCGCGTCCGGCGCGAGGTCGTCGATGGCAGCCGGCGACTGGATCACTGCTTCTCCTCGTGTTTGTCCGTGCTTCGATGGGTCGTCATCGACGACGCCCACGACGCGCATTCCGATCGCCTTTGCCAAGGGATACGCCACTTCCATGACCTCGCCCGCCCCATAGAAAACGATCTGGTCGACGCCCCGCTTCTCGAGTTCGCGGAGACGGTTCCTGATACGCTCCTGCACCTGCCGGAGGCTTCCCAACACGGAGCGGTAATGCTCGTGGCTCAATCGCCGGCGGTAGCGCCTGCCGTCGGCGGTCAGGCGATAGGCGAACGGCCTCACGCCCTGATCGACGACCTGGATGTAGCCATTCTCCTTCAGGCTTCGCACCTGCCGGTTGACCAGGCTCACCGCCAGGCCGAGGCGATTGGCGAGGTCCCGCTGGGAGACATTGGAGCTACCCTCGAGTTCGTCGAGCAGGACAAGGTTCCGGAGTTCCCCTCTAAGCCGATAGTCACCGGCATTCACGATCGCACCCCGATGCCTCGCTTCGACTCATTCGGTGGTCTCCCATGCGCCCCACCGGCAGGTGTCCGTCGCCGGTGCTGAAACCGGGACGCCCCATCCCGCTCGTCCGATCCAATGACCCGGTTCATGAACGTTCGTTTCCAGAAGCGAACGTATGCTCCAAGTGAGAACGCCTCGCCGAAAAAAATCGCGCTCAGCCATTCGCCGAGTTCTCAGAGCTAGCTTCGACCATCCTCCTTGGCCGTTTCCGGTTCATGTGGCACGTCGACCTAAGCGAGTAGTCGACGCGTAGAGCTCGGACACACTCCGTGCCCGTGAGTCACATCGGCAGCGTGGTGCGGGGGGGGCAGAGCGGGCGTACAGCCGTATGCAACGCTCACTTAAGTAAGACGCCGACCGGAGAAACGCAAGGGGGTAGGACGGTGGCGCCTAGGCGGCGGAGCCTCCCAACGCCGCCGGTCTCCGCCGGAGCACGCTTCGCTTCAACTCCACGCTCATGGCCTGGCGGAGCGCCGTAATGCGGACGGCCACACGCGCCGACCCCCCGCGCCTCTCCAAGAGGACGCCCTCCATCCCGCAGAACGGTCCGCTCGTGACCACGACGGGCTCCCCCGGCTCGAGGTAGTCGGCGGGCTCGGGGAACGCGCCGGTCTCCTCGATCCCCTCCACGAGGCGGTGGATGGACTGTATCTCCTCCTCACGCACGGGTGTGGGGTAGCCGTTCGGGGCGAGCACCTCGACTACGCCGGGCGTCGCCAGGACGGGATGCTGCTCGGTCAGGAGGAAGCGGGCGAAAACGTATCCGGGGAAGAGCGGGAAGGCGACCACCTTTTTCCGGTCCGACCACTCCCGCTCCCGCGGCAGGAGCGGGAGGAAGCACTCCACACCCGCGCCGTCGAGGAGCCGAGCTACCGTCTTCTCGGCCCTCGAGCGCGTACGGCAGGCGTACCAGTGGCGCACGTCGTAGAGCTCTGGGGGCGCCTTCACCTCACGCCCCCACCCGCCCGTGGCATTTCTTGTATCTTGCCGCTCCCGCACGGGCATGGGTCTTTTCGTCCAGGCTCCTTCATGGCGGTGACGTGCACCCTCTCGCGCTCCGCCTCACCCCGGTTGGTGGCGAGCAGGTGCGTGTCGGTCGGGGCCGCGACCCCCTTCGACCGCCCCCGGCGCCAGGCGGGTCGGGCCTGCGGCTGCAGCGCCCCCACCTGGGCACGGTAGAAGGTCGAGGCGAGGGTCGAGCGCAGACGCACCGGGCGGCCCAGCGTCCCACCCAATCTCCGATTCGGACTTGTGGTGCTTGGCGTTGAGGACCCGGTGCTTGATCCCAGGGCGAAGTCAAGGCCCCGGTTCCTTCACCCCGTCGACAAAACGCCGAAGCGACGTGAACTCCTTGTCCCGAACGGGAGTCAGGTACCCGTTCGGCCGCAGTACCGAAGCCCCTGTAACTACGACCTGGCACAGCCGCACTCGACCACGTGGTGCTCATGGGTGTTCTTCTTCTTCTCGGCAATGCCCTGGGCGAGCGGTTTTGGGAGGGCGTGTGTCCATTGTCTGCGGTCTCCGGGGGCAAGAAGCAGAGCGTCTCGGACTACTGGTCGGACCCGAAGGTCGGCGGTGCGATAATCAGGTGCTATCAGGCATTGTGGGCCGGGGAAATCGCGGTCAGTGCCAAGTGTTCATCACTCGGCATGAATGCTAGGCTTGTCGCGGCTTTCCGTCAACAGTGTGAGTACTATTAGACAATTTGTCGATCGCGTCCCTTGCCACTCCGCACCGGCCTCCAGAGCCGTCGAAACAATACGTGTGTGCCGGTCACGTTTGTACGTACGAACGGCGCGTCCGAAACGATCGAGCGGTCCACGTGCGACTCGGCCGCCAGGTTCAGCACGGCGTCCACGTCGCGATCGGCTGCCCTACGTCCTCGTTCGTCGAGGCGCCCTCGGGATCGATCCGCAACTTCAGGGGACGCGCCGTTCCTGTCCAGTACGCTTCGACAGCCATAGCACACCCCGGATTTCCAGGAGACCGTGGTCCCGGCCGAGTCCCGCCTCGAAGCCGAAGTTGGATACGTGTTCGTATCCTACGCGAGCCACGGTTCCGAAGGATCGACCCGGCCAGCTTCGCTCCCACGTGACCTCGAATCGCGTTCGCATCTCCTCCATGAAGTCCGATGTCTTGGCAACTCCATCGTCTCGACGGACTCGTCGATGATCTTCTTGACCCCCACTGCCGCGAGCCGATGAACCCGGTGCCGCCGGTCACCAGAATGGCCTCAGGCCTATTCTAGCCAGCCCTCTTCTCAATCTCATCAACTAGAAACCGGCTGAAGGGAAGCGCGCACGTGAACCCGGGGGACACGGCGTTCAGGACGTGGAACGACCGATCATCCCCCTCGAAATAGAAGTCCATGACCAACTCCTTGGACCGGGTGTCCAGCAGTTGGGCCCGTATGCCGGGAGCTCCCCACGTTCGGAAGTGCCTGGCCGAGATGCCGATCGCGAGGTGTGACGCCTTACGCACTAACTGTCGCTTCCAGAGCTTCGGCAATTCATCGAGCGCGAGGTTTCGGAAGCCCGACGTGTTCCTGATGAACAGCTCGCTTGACCTCCATATCACGGCGGCAAGCTCTCCGAGATCGAAGCCGCTCAGCCCTCCATAGTTCTCACGCCAAAACGCCGGCGCGGCGGTGGGTCCGAGTGTCGCAACACCATCGACGTTGACCGTGATATGCACTCCCAGAAACGGTCGCCGCAGATCGGGCACCGGATAGATATGGGTTCGGTACGCACCTTCGGGCTCCGACGACCACAGATACAGCCCTTTGAAGGGAAGCATGGTGTAGTGCTCGGAGAACCCAAAGGCCTTACCCACGCGATCAGCCTGTAGGCCCGCGGCATTGATGACGTAGCCCGCATCGACCGTTCCATCTGAGGTTAGGGCCGCAGGGCCACGGCGCCCAAGAAACCTGATCCCCTCCAGCACTTCCACGCCTATCTCCCGCGCATCAGCCAGTAGAGCAGCAACGACGCGGCCGGGGTCGACCGACGACGTGCTCGGTGAATAGAGGGCCTTTTCGAACGTGGAGACCCTTGGATCGATCTCCTTGGCCTCTGACTCGGAGATCAACGACAGTTCTACGCCGTTGATCTGCCCGCGTCGGTGGAGTTCCTCGAGACCGGCCACCTCCGACTCGTCCTTGGCCACGACGAGCTTGCCGCATTTGCGGATGGGGAGACCGCGATCGTCGCAGTACTCTGTGAGCGATCGATTGCCCTCTACACAGAAGCGTGCCTTGAGAGTGTCCGAACCGTAGTAGAACCCAGCGTGCAGTACGCCGCTATTCCTGCCGCTCGCGTGGCGCCCGCAGCCGGCTTCTTTCTCGAGCAGCGTAACCGAGCCGCCGGGGTCACGGCGCTTCATTTCCATCGCCAAACAGAGGCCCAGGATGCCGCCGCCAATCACGAGGGTGTCTGTGGTGGTCCTCACAGCTCGGGCAACCTCTCCCGATCGATCCCCGAAAGCTTCGAAAACGCCCCGTCTTTCTCAGACACCGTAGGGTTCGCAATCGGCCATGTAATCCCAATATCTGGATCGTCCCACGCCACCCCGAGCTCCGCCTCCGGGTGATAGAACTCGGTACACTTATACGCGAACAGCGCCCGCTCACTCGTCACCAGAAACCCGTGCGCAAACCCAGGCGGGATGAAGAGCTGACATTGGTTTTCAGCCGAGAGCACCTCGCCGGCCCACTGCCCAAAGGTTGGGGAACCAACCCGTACGTCCACGGCGACATCGTAGACTTCACCCAAAAGGACCTGCACGAGCTTGCCCTGACCGTAGGGGTGCTGGAAGTGTAGTCCACGAAGAACACCCTTTGCGGACGTCGACACGTTGTCCTGAACAAACTCCCCAACCTGCCCGGCATTACCGTAGCGCTGCTTGGACCAGGTCTCCCAAAATGCGCCTCGCTCGTCCGTGAAGACCTCGGGCTCGAACCTCAGGACGCCAGGCAGCTTGGTCTCGGTGACCTTCATGGGCTCTCACCGTTCTCCACACGATCCCTATACCACGCCACGGTCTCGGCCAAGCCTTCCTCGAAATCGATCGTGGGGGCCCATCCCAACTCCCTTCGCGCCTTGGAGGAATCGATGGCGTAACGCCTGTCGTGACCCGCCCGGTCCTCCACGAACGAGATCAGATCCTCACCCTCGTCCAGCGCTGCCAACAGGGCGCGAACCACCTGTAGGTTAGTCCGCTCAGCGTCCCCACCAAAGTTGTAGACCTCGCCTGCCCTCCCCCGCCGGAGCGCGGCATCCAACCCGCGACAGTGGTCCTCTACCTGGATCCAGTCGCGCACGTTGAGCCCGTCGCCGTAGACCGGCAGCGGCTTGTCATCGATGGCGTTGGTGATCATCAGGGGGATGAGCTTCTCCGGATGCTGATACGGCCCGTAGTTGTTGGAGCACCGGGTGATGACCACGTCCATGCCGTGCGTCGTGTGGTAGGACATCACGAGCAGGTCCGCCGCCGCTTTCGTAGCCGAGTAGGGGGACCGGGGAGCGAGTGGTGTCTCCTCGGTGAACCTCGGCGCGTCCGGATCTGGTTCCGCCGGGTCCCGCCACGGCAACTCGCCATACACCTCGTCGGTGGACACCTGGAGGAAGCGCCCCACGCCGGCTTCCAGGGCTGCCGACAACAATACGTATGTTCCGGTTACGTTTGTACGTACGAATGGCGCGTCGGAGACGATGGACCGGTCCACGTGAGACTCCGCCGCCAGGTTCACCACAGCGTCCACATCTGTGACCAACTCGGCGACCACATCCACGTCGCAAATGTCGCCGTGCACGAATCGATACCGCGTATCCCGCTCGACGTCCGCGAGGTTCTCGAGGTTCCCGGCATAGGTCAGGAGATCGAGGTTGATGATCTCTACGTTCTCGTGGGTCCGGAGAAGGTACCGCACCAGGTTGGAGCCGATGAACCCCGCGCCGCCGGTGATGAGGAGCTTCATGAGGTCCTAGTCATCGGAGGGCTGCCGCAGGACGGGATTATCGCCTGCCTCCGCCACGAGCCGACTCGCACGATGCAGCGACGGCACGGTCCCGGCGTCGGTCCACCACCCAGTGAGCATGTGATGGCGCATCTCGCCCCACTCGATGTAGCGGTTGTTCACGTCGGTGATCTCCAGCTCGCCGCGCTCCGAGGGATCGAGCCCGTCGATGATGTCGAAGACCCGCGGGTCGTATAGATAACAGCCTGTCACGGCGAGGCTCGTCGCCGGCTCGGTCGGCTTTTCGACGATCCCGGTGACGCTGCCACCGGCCCCCAGCTCCGCTACGCCGAAGCGCTCGGGGTCGTCCACCTCCTTGAGCAGGATCATGGCGCCCGAGCCCGGTTCCCGATACGCCTCGACCGCCGGCCGGATGGACTCCTCGAAGACGTTGTCGCCGAGGATGACGCAGATCGGCTCGCCTGCCGCGAAGTGCTCGGCCAGGCCCAGCGCATCGGCGATCCCCCCTTCTCCTTCCTGGTAGGCGTAGTGGATGTCCTTGAGCCCGAACGCCTTCCCGTTTCCCAGCAACCTCAGAAAGTCACCCGCATTGTTGCCACCCGTCACGAGCAGGATCTCCTCGATGCCCGCGCTGACCAGTTGTTGGATCGGGTAGTAGATCATGGGGCGGTCGTAGACCGGAAGCAGGTGCTTGTTGGTCACCCGGGTCATGGGGTGCAGGCGGGTGCCCAAGCCGCCTGCAAGGATCACGCCCCTCATGCCGCCTCCAGGTAGGTGCGCAGCGACTCGGACCATTCCGCCATCGCCCGTCCGAGAATCGCCTCCGCGGCCTCGCCGTTCAGAACGGAGTAGGCCGGCCGCTCGGCGGGCGCGGCGAACGCCTCGGAAGACACCGGCTCCACCTCGAGGTCCACGCCGGCCAGGGTAAGCGCCGCTCGCGCCCAATCCACCCGCGTCACCTCGCCCCTGTCGCACAGGTGCAGCACTCCGGTCGCAGACTTCTCGATCAGGTCCAGGAGCGCGGGGGCCACGCTGCCCGTCCACGAGGGCACACCCACCTGATCGTCCACCACACGGAGTGGACGACCCGCCCGGGCCCGTTCGAGGATCACGTCCACGAAATCCCTGCCGCCTTCCCCATAGAACCAGCCACCCCGCACGATCGTCCAAGCGCCGCCAGCCTGCCTGACCACCTCTTCGCCCGCCAGCTTGCTTCGCCCATAGTGGTTGATGGGATTGGGCGGGTCGTCGGGGGTGTACGGCCGCTCAGACCGGCCATCGAACACGAAGTCGGTGCTGATGTAGACCATCAGCGCTCCCGCCGAGGCCGCCGCACGGGCCACGTTCTCGGTCCCGTCGCGGTTTACGGCCACGGCCACGTCTCGCTCGGACTCGGCCAGATCGACGTTGGTGTAGGCCGCGCAGTGGATGACGGTGCCCGGGGCGCACTCGGCTACGGCGGCCGAGACGGCAACCTTGTCCGTCACGTCCAGCGTTTGTCGCTGAAACGGGTGCATGTCGTGCCCGCGCCTACCGCCCTCTGAGACGACCGCGCTGCCGAGGAGCCCGCCCGCCCCGGTGACGAGGATTTTCACCCGGCCAGCACAGGCCTGTAATACCCAATCACATCATCGATGATGTCGTCCATCGTATACTCGGTTTCCCAACCCAGCAGGCCACGGATCTTGGTCGTGTCCGGCTGCCTCCGCTCCATGTCCTCGAACCCCTCGCCGTAGGCTTCCTCGTACGACACGAGCACGATCTCCGACTTCGAGCCGGCCTTCTCCTTCACTTTCTCCGCCAGCTCCATCATCGTGATCTCGTGCTCGTTGCCGATGTTGTAGACCTGCCCGATGGCCTCGTCCGTCTCCATGAGCCCCAGCACCGCACGGATCGAGTCGTTCACGTGGCAGAACGAGCGCATCTGCTCTCCTGTGCCGTAGACCGTGATCGGCTCGCCATTGAGAGCCTGCGTGACGAACGTGGGGAGCACCATGCCCCAGGTGCCCGCCTGACGAGGCCCCACCGTGTTGAAAAACCGCCCGATCACCACGGGCAGTCCCTTGCTGTGGTGGTACGCCAGGGCGAGGAACTCGTCCAGGACCTTGGTGCAGGCGTAGGCCCACCGGCGGTGGGACGTGCTCCCCATGATGCGGTCGTGCTCTTCGTGCAGCGCCACGCCCGCCTTGCCGTAGATCTCCGACGTGGACGCCGCGTATAGGGGCGTGCCATAGCTGTGGCAGCAGTCGAGCACGATCTCGGTGC
Source organism: Gemmatimonadota bacterium (assembly GCA_022561145.1). Classification (GTDB taxonomy): domain Bacteria; phylum Gemmatimonadota; class Gemmatimonadetes; order Longimicrobiales; family Gaopeijiaceae; genus JACZXQ01. Next base: position 4,710 of record JADFRS010000073.1, on the reverse strand, counting down.
CCCGCACGTTGGTCGTAATGGTCTCGACCGGTTCGTCGATGATCTTCCTGACCCCTACCGCCGCGGCCAGGTGGATGACCTGATCGACCTGCTCAACCGTGTCGTTCATCATCGGCCAGTTGGTGATGGAGTCGACGATGAGGTGCAGGTCCGGGTGCTCTCGTACGGCCGCCAGGTTGTCCAGCCGGCCCGTGGACAGGTCGTCCACGATGAACACCGTCTTGCCGTCCGCCAGGAGTTGCTCGACGATGTGCGAGCCGATGAACCCGGCGCCGCCGGTCACCAGAATGGAGTCGGCCATGGATTCGTCCAATCCAGAGGTGTAATTGGCATAAACTTTATGTCTGAGGGACGTCTAGCCGCCAGTCCGTCGTTCGGCCGCCCCGATGTACCCCTCCTTCTCCAGGTATAAGAACACCTGCTGTGCGGCTTCCTCGGGAGATATGTTCGTGGTGTCGATGACCACCTCGGCGCTCTCGGGCTCTTCGTACGGGTCGGAGATTCCAGTGAACTCCTTGATGATCCCCGCACGGGCCTTGGCGTAGAGGCCCTTGCGATCGCGCCGCTCGCATGTCTCCAGAGGCGTGCTCATGTGCACGAGCACATATCCGCCGTGCTGCTCGATCAACGCGCGGTTTTGCTTCCTGGTCGCATCGTAGGGGGCGATCGGGGCACAGATGGCCACGCCGCCACCCTTGGTGATCTCCGCCGCCACGAAGCCGATGCGCTGGATGTTCAGGTCCCGGTGCTCCTTGCTGAAGCCCAGCTCCGACGAGAGGTTCTTGCGCACGATGTCGCCGTCCAAAAGGGTGACCGAGCGGCCTCCGATCTCCATCAATTTCACCCGCAACACGTTGGCCACAGTGGACTTGCCCGATCCGGACAAGCCTGTGAAGAATACGGTGAACCCCTGGCGATCACGAGGAGGGTGGCTTCTCCTGAGCTCCTTCACGACCTCGGGGAACGTGAACCATTCCGGCACATCCCTTCCTTCCACCAACCGCGTGCGAAGCTCCGTGCCGGATATCGACTTCGTATCCAAACCCTCGGGAACCTCGTCTACCGGCATGTAGGTGTCCCTAGAGCCGACGTATACCATGAGCCTGAAGGGAACCATCTCCACGCCGAGCTCTCCGGCGTGCTCCCTCATGAGGTCCTGCGCTTCGTACGGCCCGTAGAACGGCGTTCCCGAACGGTCGCTACCGGGTCCCGCGTGGTCGCGCCCCACGATGAAGTGCGTACACCCGTGGTTCTTCCTGATGATCGCATGCCAAATCGCCTCGCGCGGCCCCCCCATGCGCATGGCGAGGTTCAGCAGCGACAGTTGGGCCGTGAACTTGGGGTAGGTCGGCATCACCGCCTGGTAACAACGCACCCGTGTGAAGTGGTCCACGTCGCCGGGCTTCGTCATGCCGACGACCGGGTGGATCAGGAGGTTGGCGCCCTGCTCCTTTACGGCGCGGAGGGTCAACTCCTGGTGCGCCCGATGCATGGGATTGCGCGTCTGAAATGCCACGACCTTGCTCCACCCCAGCCGAGCGAACTCCGTTCGAAGCTGCTGAGGGGTCTTCCTGAGCGCCCTGAAATCGTAATGGACCGGGAGCTGGATTCCCTCGAGACGCCCACCGACGTAGACCGGATTCGCCTGGTGGAGAAGGTGATCGACACCCGCGTGTTCGGCATTCGTGGTTCCGAGCACCTTGCTCGCCTCTTCTTCGCGGTCCGGCACCCAGAGATTCTCGACGGTCATCCGTGCCAGCATCAGGCCCTCGGCATCCCTGAGCGCGATCGAGTCTTCCTCCTCGATACTGTCAGCAAATTCCTGGGTAACGTCGAGCACCACTGGCATCGACCAAAGCGTCCCATCCGCAAGGTGCATGTTGTCACGCACACCGTCGTAGTCGGCACGTCCCATGAAGCCGGTCAGGGGACTGAAGGCGCCGTTCAGGAGGAGCTCGAGGTCGCACATCTGGCGCGGTGTCAGGTCCCAGGAGGGCCAATCGGTGGAAGACTCTCGGACCTCGGTAGCAGCCTCAGGATCGAGCAGTAGGTCGACGAGCATTCCGCCATGAGGTAGGATCATGGAGTCGGTCATGGCTCAAGGGGTCCTGGTGAAAGTATGTCGGCACGGATTCCCCTCACCCCCCACCCCCCAGCTCGTCCAGATACAGCCCCTTCACGTCGTGCAGCAACCGCTCCACGCAGAAATGGTCCAGCGCGTAGCGCCTGGCGGCCTCGACACTCGCAGGCTCGGGGCCCTCCTCGATGATCTGCTGGAGCGCGTCGGCCATGGCCTCGGGCTCGGCCTCCCATACCAGGCGGCCCAGCCGCCCCGAGTCGAGCACCTCGGCCACGCCGCCCACCGCCCGCGCCACCACCGGTACGTCGGCCGCCATGGCCTCGATCACGGCCACGGGCGTGCCCTCGTTGTGCGACGTGAGCGCCAGCACGTCCATGGCGGGCAGGATGTCTTCGAGCCTGTCGCGCCAGCCCAGCCACAGGATGTGGTCGCTGAGCTCCAGGCGGGCGCTCAACCTCTTGAGCTCGCCGCTGCGCTCGCCCGAGCCGACCACGACCAGCTTGGGGGCCGGATCCATGCGCTCGCACAGGAGCGCGTGCGCGTACAGCAGGAGGTCGTGGTTCTTGACGGGCACCAGCCGGCCGATGGTGCCGATCACCGGCTGCGTCGGAGTCAGCCCCAGCTCCTGGCGCGCCTTGTCGCGTGCGGCCTGGCGGTCCATGCGCGCGAACCGCCCGAGGTCGAGGCCCAGCGGGATGACGGCGAACTTGTCGCGGGGGGCGATGTGCAGATCGTCGGCCATCTCGTCCGCCTGGGACGCGGTGAGCACCACGAGCCGCCGCGTGATCTTGGCCAGCATCCTCTCGACTCGCAGGAACATCCCCGTCCTGGATCCGGAGAAGTAGTCCGCGCCCAACACGTGGCCGTGATACGTGTGGATCCGAATGGGCACGCGCGCGAACCAGGCGGCGAGGCGTCCCACCGCGCCCGCCTTGGCCGTGTGTGTATGCACGATCCAGGGCTTCTCTCTACGGAACATCCGGTAGAGGGTTAGAAACGTGCGGAAATCCTGCCACGGCCGGAGCGAGCGGGCCATCTGGCGCACATGAACGATCTCCACGCCACGCTCTTCGGCGTAGTACCTCATGTCGCCCTCGGTGTCCTCGACTTCGCCGGCGATGAGGCGGGTCTTGAAGTAGCCGGTGCTGAGTCCCTTGGTGAGGTGCACCACGTGCATGGCCGGCCCCCCGATGTTCATGCGGGCGATCACCCGATGGATGAGCACAGCCTCCAGTGGCATTTAGCCGCCGCCGCCTTTGACCACCCACGCGCGTTGGGTTTGGTTGCGCTCCTTGAGCAGAGGCGCCGTGACGTGGCGCGCGTCCACCACGACGGGTGCGAGGTCGAGGACCCGGCCGTAGTCGACCGCGCTGTGGTCGGTCGCGATCACGACCGCGTCGACGCCGCTGAGGCGCTCGTCGGTGAGCTCGACCGACTCCCAAGCGGCTCCGTCCTCCTCGATCCGGGGGACATGCGGATCATGGTACTCGACCTCGGCGCCGTCCGCCGCGAGCAGCCGCATGATGTCCAGCGCGGGCGACTCGCGCACGTCGTTGACGTCCTTCTTGTACGCGACGCCCAACACCAGGATGTTCGACCCGTTCACGGCCTTTCGCCCCGCGTTGAGCGCCGATCGCACCTTGCCCACCACGAACTCCGGCATCTCGGCATTGATCTCCGATGCCAGCTCGATGAACCGGGTTCGGTAATTCAGCGTGCGCATCTTCCAGGCCAGGTAGTGCGGATCCACCGGAATGCAGTGGCCTCCCAGCCCCGGCCCCGGCGTGAACTTCATGAACCCGAACGGCTTGGTGGCCGCGGCGTCGATCACCTCCCACACATCCACGTTCAGGCGGTCCGCGATCATGGCCACCTCGTTCACCATGGCGATGTTCACGGCCCGAAAGGTGTTCTCCAGGATCTTGACCATCTCGGCGGCCGCGGCGGACGAGACCGGCACCATGGTGTCGATGAAGCGCTCGTACAGCGCCGTGCCCATCTGGTTGCATGCCGGCGTGATGCCGCCGATGACCTTGGGCGTGTTCTTGGTCTTCCAGGTCTCGTTCCCCGGATCCACGCGCTCAGGCGAAAAGCACAGGTAAAAGTCAGTCCCGACCTCGAGGCCTGTCTTCTCGAACGCGGGCAACAGCACCTCGCGCGTCGTGCCCGGATAGGTGGTGGACTCCAGGATGATCAACTGTCCTTCCCTGAGCGACGCCGCCACGGCCTCGGTGGCCGCGATCACGTGCGAGACGTCCGGGTCGCGCGTCTTGGACAGGGGCGTGGGCACGCAGATGGAGATGGCGTCGCACTCGGCCATGCGCGACATGTCGGTGGTCGCTTCCAAGCGTCCGGAGTCGCGAACGGCCGCCACGTCCTGGTCGGTCAGGTCGTCGATGTGGCTGCGGCCGCCGTTGATGCTGTCCACCACGCCCTGCTCCACGTCGAAGCCGAGTGCGTTGAGCCCACTCCGCGCGATCTCCACGGAGAGCGGGAGTCCCACGTAGCCCAGCCCCACGACACCGACCGTGACCTCACCGGTGCGGAAATGCTCGAGCCTGGTGCTTGTCATCGAATGGCCGAAATCCCTGACGGGGACAGGGTTAGGGGGTCTGCTTGGCGGTGGTCCG
>JADFRS010000234.1 GCA_022561145.1 Gemmatimonadota bacterium | reverse complement strand
ACGATGCCACCGACCCGCTGGCCGGCTTCGACGTAGACACGAACGTAGCAACACTCGTATGGCGCGAAGGGGACCCCGAAGCGCTACCGACGATGACCAAGCACGAGTTGGCCGAGCGCATCCTCCAGAGCGTTGCGGCCCTGTTGGGGGCGGGAGGGTGACAGAGAAGGACCGGTCCGAGGAGGTCGCGAGATTCCTGCGGCAGCGGGAGGAGTTGGGTGCCGGCGACCTCTTCATGGACGGGCTCACGCGTGATGAAGCGCTCGCCCTTGTCGCTCACCGGAGGGGTGCCGCTGTCCCGACGAACAGGGGCGCGGAGCAGGCAACGTCGACCGAGACCGAAACAGCTCCCTTTCCCACCCCAGACACTCTCGATCTCTCGGCTCTCGACTACGACGCCCTCCGGCAGGCCGCCATGGGGTGCCAGCGTTGCCGACTGGCCCGCGAGCGGTGCAACGTTGTCTTCTCGGACGGAAACCCGACGGCCAGACTCATGGTTGTGGGCGAGGCGCCGGGCGCCAACGAAGATCGGACGGGCGTACCGTTCGTGGGGCAGGCCGGCAAGCTGCTGGATCTGATGCTCGCCTCCATCGATCTCTCGCGCCGGGACTCGGTCTACATTTGTAATGTCATCAAGTGCCGGCCGCCCGGAAATCGCGATCCCATGCAGGACGAGATCGAGCTGTGCTCACCCTACCTCAAGCGTCAGATCGAGCTGGTGGCGCCGGAGGTGATCCTCGCGGTGGGGACGTTCTCCGCCAAGCTTCTCACCGGAGCGACCAAGCCCCTGGGCCGGTTACGCGGCAAGATCTACTCCTACGAAGGCGTTCCCCTTATTGTCACTTACCATCCGGCCGCGCTGCTGAGAAACCGGGGCTGGACTCGTCCCGCTTGGGACGACCTGCAACTCCTTCGGCAGGTGCTGGACGACCGTTGATCGGTTCGAATCATGGGTAGCTAGGGCCCTAAGATGAACCCACCAGAAGCTTTGTCCTTGCCTGCGGAAAACGTGCTGGCAACAGGCTATGACCGGCAGCCGCCCTACTCGCTCGAAGCCGAGGTTTCGGTGCTCGGCGGAATGCTGATCGAGGGCGACGCCGTGGCGATGGCTGTGGAAGTCGTCAACGACTCCATGTTCTACCGGGAGGCCAACCGCCGGCTCTTCCGATCGATGGTCCGCCTCTTCGAGCGCGGAGACGTGGTGGACGTGATCACCCTCAGCGAGGATCTCAAGAAGACCGACGAATTCGAGGATGCGGGAGGGGCTACGTATCTTGCCGAGCTGCTGAGCGCGGTGCCGACCGCCGCCAACATCGAGTACCACGCCCGCATCGTGCGGGACAAGGCGCTCCTGCGCCGGCTGATCGACGCGGCCTCGAACATCATACGGGACGTGTACGACCAGGGTGAGGCCCAGGTCGAGGACGTGCTGGACAAGGCCGAGCAGAGGGTCTTTCAGGTCGCGCAGAGCCACTCGCGAGACGGCTTCGTTTGGATCAAGGAAATCCTCTGGCCCACGTTCGAGCACATCGAGCGCCTTCAGGAGTCCGAGACAGGCATCACGGGATTGGCAACGGGTTTCCCGGATCTCGACCGCGAGACGACGGGGTTCCAGAAGGGTGACCTGATCATCGTTGCTGGACGCCCGGCCATGGGGAAGACATCCCTGGTCCTCAACATTGCGCAGAACGCCGCGATCGAGCTCGGTACGCCCGTGGCCATTTTTTCACTGGAGATGTCCAAGGAGCAGCTCGTCCAGCGCCTTCTGTGCGCCGAGGGCCGTGTCGACGCGCTGAGGCTCCGCCAGGGCAAGCTGAGTTCAGAGGAGTACCAGCGTCTTGCGGCGGCGGCCGGTCACCTGAATACGGCCCCCCTCTGGATCGACGACTCGCCCGGCAACACCGTGCTCGAGATGCGGGCAAAGGCCCGCCGGCTCCAAGCCGACCTGCGCCGGGACGGCAAGGAGCTCGGTATGTTGATGATCGACTACATGCAACTCATGGCCGGGAATCAGAGATCGGAGAGCCGCAACCAAGAGGTGAGCGAGATCTCACGGGGCCTCAAGGCCCTCGCGCGCGAGTTGGAGATTCCCGTCGTGGCCCTCAGCCAGCTCAGCCGGGCGCCGGAGCAGCGCACCGATCGTCGCCCCCAACTCTCGGACCTGAGGGAGAGCGGCAGCATCGAACAGGATGCCGATCTGGTCATGTTTCTGTACCGTCCCGAGTACTACGTTGGCCCGGTCGACAAGGACGGAAACTCGGTGGAAGGCAAGGCGGAACTCATCATCGGGAAGCAGCGAAACGGGCCGACAGGGATCGTGAATCTCTACTTCAACAAGGCCTACACGCGGTTCGACTCGGTCTCCCGTGACAGCCAGCGGGAGATGGACACCTCGCCGGGCGAATTCGGGGGAATTTGACCGGCGCTACCGTGACGGCCAACGGGGGTGGAGCAGCGGTCGGAGTCGCCGTGCCCGCCGCAGGGCTTGGCAAACGCATGGGCGGCGTGCGCAAGCAGTATCTCGAGCTGGCGGGTGAGCCGGTACTCCTCTGGTCGATACGGCCGTTCCTGGACCTGACCGAGGTCGTTGCGGTGGCGGTAGCGTTGCCCGAAGACGATCTCATCGAACCGCCCGACTTTCTCGTCGACCTCGATCCGAGAGTCATTCTGGTTGCCGGCGGCGAGACCCGACGGGATTCGGTGTGGTCGGCACTTCAGGCGCTTCCCCGAGATGTCGAGACAGTGGTCGTCCACGATGCGGCTCGCCCACTCGTGTCCAAAGAGGTCATCCAGGAGTGCATTCACATTGCGCGCGAAGGATTGGGCGCGGTGGCCGGATGCCCAGCGGTGGACACGTTGAAGCGGGTAGGGGAGGGCCGGCACATCGTGGAGACGTCGGACCGGACCGATCTGTGGCACGCACAGACACCACAGGCCTTTCCCCGGAGCGTGCTGGAGAACGCGTACCGGCGTGCGATCGCTGAGGACTGGCCCGCCACGGACGATTCAGGTGTGGTCGAGCGCGCAGGCGGCCAGGTCGTGATGGTCCCGTCATCCGCAAGCAACCTCAAGGTGACCCGGCCGGAGGATCTCGCGGTCGCGGAGTTACTGATGGATTTACGGTGAGCGGCGCCACACTCGATTTCAGGTCCTATCCGCTGGACGGGCCCGACCTAGGCACCGTCGTCGGTCACGTCGAAGCCGGGGGGCTGCTGGTCTATCCGACGGAGACGGTGTATGGGCTCGGTGGTGTGGTGGTGGATTCAGTGCTGGGAGCCCTCGTGGCGGCCAAGAAAAGGGAGGCGGACGAGCCATTCCTCCTGCTCGTTCCGTCGCGAGAGAGCGTCGACCACTTGGCTTGGACTCCTGCCGCCATGGATCTCGCCGACGTGTTCTGGCCCGGCTCCGTGACCATCGTTTTGCGAGACGAGACCGGGCGGTTTCCTCCGGGCGTCCGGAGTCCCGGGGGAGCGGTGGCGGTCCGGATGAGCTCACATCCCTTGATCGTGGACCTCGTGAACACGTTGCGTGCACCGTTGATCTCCACGAGTGTCAACACGCCCGGTGAGCCACCGGCCCTCTCGGTGGCCGAGGCCGTCCAGGCCGTCGAGTCGCTCGGCCTGAGTAAGGGTATTCTGATCCTCGACGGTGGGCGACTCGATTCGTCGTCGTCATCCACCATCATCGACTGTTCCGGAGACCATCCCGTGATGCTGAGGGAGGGTACAGTACCGCTCGAACGTGTCCGCTGCGTGCTCCCAGATGTGGAGGCCGGCAGCGATGGGTGAGCGCGCGCCGTTCAACGTGCTGTTCGTTTGCACAGGCAACACGTGCCGAAGCCCGATGGCGGTGGTCATCGCGCTGCGGGCGCTTCAGGAGCGGGGATGGGATCATGTGACTGTGCGCTCCGCCGGCACGTTCGCGTATCCCGGGAGTGCCGCGAGCAGTGGGGCCCTCAGGGCGGCGTCCGCCGCCGGGCTGCATCTCGACGACCACAGGAGCGAGCCCCTGTCCGTCGATATGGTGGAGTGGGCGAGCTTGATCCTGGCCATGTCTCCGACCCACATGTACGAAATCTCCGACCTGGGTGGCGCCGAAAAGGCGGCGCCACTCGGGTCGTTTGCGCCTGAGGCCGAGGACGGCGCCGTGCCTGCGGTACCCGATCCGTTCGGTGGCTCGGACGAGGAGTATGCCCGCACCTATGAGCGTATTGCCACAATGGTCGAAGATATGCTGACCCATTTGGAGTCCACGATCGCCCCATGACTCCATCGGTCAGCTCACATACGCGACTCTTGGCGCTGCTTGGCGACCCGGTGGAGCATTCGCTCTCTCCGGTCGTGCAGAACGCGGCCTTCCGGGAAACTGGTGTGGACGGTGTATACGTAGCGCTTGCATGCAGCGCGGAGGACCTTCCGGGCTTCATCGGTGGCATCGCGCGGGCGGGTGGGGGAGGCAATGTCACCCTGCCGCACAAGGAGAAAGCGGCCTCG
>JADFRS010000233.1 GCA_022561145.1 Gemmatimonadota bacterium | reverse complement strand
CATCGGCCGCATCGGCCGCATCCGCCTTTCCCTTCCTTCGCTTCTTGTCACGCTTGGCTCTGATAATCACCCGGTCGGCGTCCAGATGGTCGTCGCCGCAGAAGTGGACGTACTCCTCGTAGGTGCCCAGATAGTCGACGATGTCGTCGGACCTGATCTCCACGACGCGGGTGGCCAGCTGGCTCACGAACCAGCGATCGTGGGAGACCAGCAGGAGCGTTCCCGGGAAGGCACGGAGTCCCTCGACGAGCGCTTCGATGGATTCGAGATCCAGGTGATTGGTCGGCTCGTCCAACACCAGGATGTTCGGCCGCTCGATAGCCAGCTTGCTGAAGACCAGGCGCGCGGCCTCCCCACCGGAGAGCGCGCTCAGCCGCTTCTTCCCGTCGTCGCCCGAGAAGAGCATCAGCCCCATCCGGCCCCGTACATAGCCGAGATCCTTGTCGGGGCAGAAATCCCAGACCCACTCCTCGGCCGTGCGCGTCGGGGACTCGAACTGCTCGTTGTGGTCCTGGGCGAAGTAGCCCGGATGGGTCTCGTACCCCCATACCACCTCTCCGTCGTCGGGCTCCAGCTCACCCATGATGATCTTGAGGAGGGTGGATTTGCCGATGCCGTTGGGGCCCATGATCGCCAGCCGGTCGCCCCGGTTCACGAGCAGGTCCACGCCGTGGAGCACCTCGTTGTCCCCGAACGCCTTCTTGATGCCCCTGATCTTGAGGACTTCTTTACCGCTGTCGCGCGTCTGCTCGAAGCGGAAGGTGGGGTAGCGCCGCGAGCTGGGCGGCAGCCCCTCGAGGGCTTCCGCCTTCTTCTCGATCATGCGGACCTTGCTCTGCGCCTGCCGCGCCTTGCTCGCCTTCGCCCGAAACCGGTCCACGAACTTCTGGTGATGAGCGATCTCCCGCTCGCGGGCCGCGATGTCCTTCTCCCTGCGCTCGCGCTCCAGCTGCTTCGCCTTCAGAGAGTCGGTGTAGTTCCCGTGATAGAGCAGCACCGTCTCGTAGTCCACATCCAGGACGTGCGTCATCACGTTGTCCAGGAATCGGTGGTCGTGGGAGATGACCACCGCCGGCCCCTTGAAGTCGCGCAGGAAGATCTCGAGCCAGCGAATGGAGATGATGTCGAGGTGGTTGGTCGGCTCGTCGAGAAGAAGGATGTCTGGGGCGCTCGCCAGTACCTGAGCGAGCAAGACCCGAAGCTTGAATCCGCCCGACAGCGTGGACACGCGAGAGCGATGCACCTCCGTCGGGAGACCCAGACCCTCCAGAATCGTGGCGGCTCGGGCTTCGGCGGTGTATCCGTCGTGCCGCTGAAAAGTCTCCTCCAATTCGGAAAACCGGTCCGCGTCGAAGTGCTGCTCGGCGCGTGCCAACAGCGCCTCCCTCTCCACCATCGCGTGCCACAGCTCCGGGTTGCCCATGAGCGTGACCTTGAGAATCTCCTCATTCTCATACACGAACTGGTCCTGGCGCAGGACTCCGATCCGGAGATGCTTCGCCACGGAGACCGTACCGTCACTGGACTCCAGGTCGCCGCACAGGATGTTGAGCAGCGTGGTCTTGCCCGACCCGTTGGCGCCCACCAGCCCGTAGCGCTCCCCCGGGTTGAGCTGGAAGGAGGCGCCGGTGAACAGCGTGCGGTCGCCGAACGACTTTTCGAGGTTTGAAACGGAGATCATGGGGGAAGAAGCTAAAACGAACGGACGAACGCGTCCTTCAACCGTGATCCGTGACCAAGGTGAGCACGCCTCCCCGCTATTCTCGATTCGTCACGGGCCGCAACACCGGCCTCCGGAACGGCGCGCCCGGGATAAATTTTCCCGAGCCGGACTCGGCCACGACCGCGCCGTCGTCGTAGACGACTTCACCGCGGCGGATGGTGGTGCGCGGGAAGCCAGTCACCTCCAAGCCCGCATAGGTGGAGTACCCTGCCCTCGACAGCTGATCCTCGTCACGGATGAGCTTCGTGATCGTGGGGTCCCAAATCACGATGTCGGCATCCGAACCGACCTGGATCGTGCCCTTCCGGGGATAGAAACCGAACAGCTTGGCCGCGTTCGTCGAAGTAACTGCGACGAACTGCTCGAGCGTGATGCGACCCGTCAGCACACCCTCGGAGAACATCATCGGCAGGTACTCCTGGAGATTGGCGAGGCCCAGCCGCTTGTTCGCGAGCGTCTGGGTGGGGTCGAGCTTGGCCGCTCTCGTATATCCGGTGTGATCGGTTCCGATCGTGTGCACCGTGCCTTTGGCGATCCCTTCCCACAACATGTCCTGGTCCCACTTGTCACGCAGCGGTGGCCCGCCCAGGTAGAGGCCGACGTCCGGCCGCTGGTACACCGCCGCCGTGAGGTGCAAATACATCGGCCGTGTTTCCACATAGACCGGAAGCCCTCGCGCCATTGCGTCCTCGGCCACCTTCAGCGCGCGCCTGCCCCTCGGCCATGAGACGGTCCCTGGCCTCCTGGAGAATCGCATAGTCCTCGGCGTGGATCATGCTGAGCACCCCTGCCCCGCCGGACGCTCGGAACGTCCGGTACCATTCGAGCACATGCTGGTCGTAGGCCGGCCGGGCCATGAAATCCTCGCCCGTGCTCACGAAGCCTCTCGACACCAGCTCGTCCAGACGGCTGCGCACGAACGGCGTGGGGTCGTTGCCCACGGCGACGTGCACGAAGACGTCGGCCATCCCGTTCCGCTCGATCGCGCCGATGACCCGAGCGGCGTACGCGTCCACGTCCTCGCCCGACCGCATCGAAATGAAGTTCGATACCGTGGTCACGCCGCCCGCGAAGGCCGCCGCGGATCCGCTCGCGTAGTCGTCCTGGTTCCTGTTGGGCTCGGGCGGGTCCGGCATCACCGGGTTGAGATGCGTGTGCGTGTCGACCGCGCCCGGAAGCAGAAGCATTCCGCTCGCGTCGATCTCCCGCGCGCCTGCACCGGCTGCGAGGCTCGGTCCGATCTCGACGACCGTTTCGCCACGGATGCGGATGTCCGCCTCCATGCGCCCGTCGGCGGTAACGATGAGGCCGTTTCGGATGATGGTCTCGGCGGTTTGCTGCGCGGCTGCGAAAGCCGGCAGAGCCAAGGTCACCAGCGCGATCCACGCGAGCGATCGCCCGAGCAAAGCAGCACCCGGAGGTGTCTTCAACGTAGTCATGTCAATCCGCTCCTTGCTCGCCCGTAGCGGCGATGGGGTCACGCCGCAAAGTGTGTCGGCCGTGGGGAGATCGACAGGAGTGGCTATTCTGTTTCCAAACGGGAGCGCTGGCTCCCCATAGCGGCAGGGTCATCATGAAGAAGTCTTCGCAGGCATCCATCCGGACACTTCTGTGCGCTGGGCTCCTGGCAGTGACCGGGCCGGCTCTCCAGGCGCAAGAGGTCACGACACCCATGGCCCAGTTCGGCCACGACATCGGTGACGACTATTGGCTCGCGACGTATACGCAGCTGACCGAGTACTGGCAGACGCTCGCCACGGAGTCGCCGCGCATGGTGCTGGACACCATCGGCTACACCGCCGAAGGCCGCCCTCACCTCATGGCGATCATCACTTCTCCGGCGAATCACGCGAACCTCGAGCAGCACAAGAGCAACGCGCGGCGGCTGGCGCTCGCGAACGATCTCAGCGAGGAAGAGGCACGCGAGCTGTCCCAGACCGCGAAGGCCGTCGTGTGGATCGACGGAGGGCTGCACGCGACCGAGGTGCTGGGCGCGGCCCAGCTCATGGAGATGGCATACCAGATGGTGAGCCTCGACGATGCCGAGACTCACCGCTTCCTGGACGACGTGATCACCCTTCTGGTGCACGCGAATCCGGACGGAATGGAGCTGGTGTCGAGCTGGTACATGCGCGAGCCGGACCCGATGCAGCGAAGCACGGGCGGCATCCCCCGTCTCTATCAGAAGTACATCGGGCACGACAACAACCGCGACTCGTACATGGTGACACAGCCCGAGACGGAGAACATCTCGCGCATCATGTTCCGCGAGTGGTATCCCCAGATCATGTACAACCATCACCAGACGGGCCCGTCGGGCACCGTCCTGTTCGCGCCACCGTTCCGCGATCCACCCAACCACAACGTGCATCCGCTCGTGACCCTCGGCATTCAGGCGGTAGGCACCGCGATCCATCAGAGGCTCGTCGCCGAGGGCAAGCCGGGCGCGACGATGCGCCAGGGCGCCAACTATTCCGCGTGGTTCAACGGCAACCTCCGCACGACCAGCTACTTCCACAACATGATCGGCATCCTGACGGAGACGCAGGGCAATCCAACTCCCATGCGCATCCAGTTCGTGCCCGACCGGCTGCTAGCGGTCAACGACCTGCCCGCACCGATCGAGCCTCAGGAGTGGCATTTCCGGCAGTCCGTCGACTACTCCATCACCAACAACCGCGCGATTCTGGACTACGCCTCGCGCTACAGGGAGACGCTGCTCCACAACCGCTATCGCATGGGGCAAGACGCCATCCAGCGCGGGAGCGAGGACTCGTGGACCATCAGGCCGAAACTCGTCGCGAGGGTGGCCGCCGAGCTCGCGGCCGAGAGAC
>JADFRS010000072.1:2404-20844 GCA_022561145.1 Gemmatimonadota bacterium | reverse complement strand
GTGCGGAGGAAGGGAGGGGCAGGCGGGGCGTGTCTAGGAGGACGAGGCTTGGGCGACAGCCCGAAGCGCGGCGGCTTCCGCCTGGAGGTCCACTGGCGTACGCCCAGGTGGTCGGAGGTGTTCAGTGAAGGCCGCGGCCAGCACGCGCCGTGACCGGATCCGCAGCCAGCTCGCCGATCTCAAGATGCCCGGTGCGCTCGAAGCCCTTACGGTCACATACTGATCGTGTACGGGAACCAGGTCGCCACCGGCTTCCCGCCCTTGCGGCCCGGCTCGAAGATCCATTCGGCAGCCTCACGGATGAGTCGCTCGTTGAAGTCCCGGTCCGAGGTGGGCGGCCTGAGTTTGGTGGAGTCGGCCACGACGCGCCCACTGACGTTCACAAACACCCACACCTGGACCCGTTGGCCCTTCAGGCTCTTGTTGGCCGGCGGGATGATCATCCCACGAGGTGAGGGCGGCACCACTCGGAACCGCCCCTCTTCGGCCGTTCCTCCGTCGCCCTTCCCGTCGCCCATATCGAGTCCGGGCCCTTCTTCGCCCGGATTCTCCCCGAGGATGGAGGCTGTCTCGATGAGCACGTCGTCCTCGAACTCCACCGGTTGGACGTCGATGAGGAGTGGCAGAGGGATCTTGGGCGGGATGATGGGGCGGGGCGGCGGAATGCGAATATTCATCGCCTGCAGACCACCCGACGCCGCCCGGTCATCGCCTGCTTGCGGACCGGCCGCGGCGAAGGGCGAGTCTAGCGGACCGCCAGCACTGAACACCACGAACACCAGAACGTGGAAAACCAGAGAGGCCACCAGTCCGGCTCTCAAGATCTTACGCTCGTTTTCCCGGCGTTGTTCGTTGCTCAGGTCGAATGGGATGTGCATCACCGTCCTCACGTGGATCAGCGCTGTCTCCTAATACTACCGGAAGGAGTGCCTTCAGGTTTCCATCGGCGCCCTCCACACTCCAAGACAATACCTCGGCCGGCCCGCGAGATCCAACTGGCACGGCCTCAGGCGCGCACTCCTCATTATCGGACCCGTGGCCGCCGCCCTTCGGTCGGGCACCGGCTTGCTCCAAAGTTGGCCATTGGGCAACTTCGTTGGCCGCACGGCCCGTTGGCCCGTGGCCCAGGCGTCCCGCATCACGGAGCAGAAGTGTCATGACCGAATCGACCCAGGACAACGTCCCGAAAGGGGTACGGCCGGAACTGCCCAAACGTCCGGCCGTGGAGGAAGACGCCTGGGAGAAGATCCGGCGCGAACAGGAGAAGATGAAGGAGCGCGAGTATGTGCGCTTCGCCGTCTACAAGCTGGATCCCGCGTGGCGACGCCTTCCGGCCGAGGAGAGGGAGCGCCACAAGGACGAATTCGAAGCGATCATCGCTCGGAAGGGAAAAGAGATGATGATCTACTCCTACTCGCTGGTGGGCACGCGTGGCGACGCCGACTTCTTGTTGTGGCAGGCCTGCCGCGAGCTCGTCCAACTCCACGACCTGGCTTCGGAGCTGAACCGCGCCGCTATTGGGGGCTACCTCGGGTTGGCGTATTCGTATTTCGCGATGACGAAGCGATCGATTTACTTGAACCGCTACGAGAACGAGTACGTGGCCTCCTATGGCGGCGAGGACCAGATTGACCAGGCCCGCATCGCGATCAATCCACAGGGATCCGAATACCTGTTCATCTACCCGATGGCCAAGACGCGCGCCTGGTACAAGCTCCCGCACGAAGACCGCCAGCGCATGATGGACGAGCACATCCGGATCGGCCACCAATGGCCCGACGTCAAGCTCAACACTACGTACAGCTACGGCCTGGACGACCAGGAATTCGTGGTGGCATTCGAGTCGGACCACCCCGGACGGTTTCTGGATCTTCTGATGGCGCTGCGCCTCTCCGAAGGTTCGTCGTACACGCTTTTCGATACCCCCGCCTTTACCGGGCTCGCCCGCTCCATGCGCGACACCCTGGACGCCATCGGGTGAGCGAGGCTCGGGTGCTGTTGTGAGCGGTGCGGCCACACAGGCGCCGGCCCGGGGCGGCTCGCTCGCACGGGCCACGGCGTATTACGAGCTCACCAAACCGGGCATCGCGTTCTTCGTAGTAATCACGGTGATCGCGAGCTACTACGTCGCGGCCGGCGGCACGCTCGACCTTCTGCGCGTACTCCACACCGTGCTCGGAGCCGCCATGGGAACCGCGGGAGCCCTGGCGCTCAACCAATACGTGGAGCGCGACCTCGACGCTCGCATGAAGCGCACGCAGTCCCGACCGCTCCCCTCGGGACGGCTGCGACCCAGCGAGGCGCTCGTCTTCGGCATGGTCTTGGTCGTAGGGGGCGTCGGTTATCTGGGCTGGCGGGTGGGATGGCTGCCCGCGTTGCTCACGGCGCTGTCGGCGGCGGCCTACATCTTGGCCTACACTCCGCTCAAGACCCGCTCGTACATCGCCACGCTGGTGGGCGCGGTCCCGGGCGCGATCCCCGCACTGATCGGGTGGAGCGCTGCCACCGGGGGATTGGCGGTCGGGGCTTTCGTGCTGTCTGCGATAGCGTTCTTGTGGCAGTTGCCCCATGTGCTGGCGCTCGCCTGGCTGCTGCGGGAAGACTACGCACGGGTGGGTTTCTTTCTCATGCCCCCGACCGACGCCGAAGGAGGACGCATCGGCAAGCACATGGTCTACCACTCTGTTTCCCTGCTGACCGTGAGCGCGTTTCCCACTGTGTTGGGGCTCACCGGCCTGTACTATCTCGGTGGGGCCATGATGCTCGGGCTGACCATGATGGGATTCTGTATCGTCGCGGCTCGGGAGATGACGCGCGGCCACGCGCGCCGCGTCTTTCTCTATTCGTTGCTCTATCAGCCGCTGCTGCTGGGCCTGATGGTCATCGATACGATTCGGAGCTAACCATGAGAGTTTGCCGGATTTCATCTGTCGTATTTCTTCTTCTCCTCCTCAGTGTGCGGGGTGTCATGGGTCAAGAAACGGACCGGCCACGAGCCCGCGATCTGGGAATCACCGTGGGCATCTTCTCGCCCGGGACTCACAACGCGATCACAGACGTGGACGGGGTCCTGGTCGGCCAGGTGAGCGTCGTAGAGGGTGACCGCATCCGCACAGGTGTGACCGCCATTCGTCCCCACGGCGGGAGTATCTACGCCGAACGCGTGCCCGCCGCGATGTACGTCGGCAATGGGTTTGGCAAGCTGATCGGTGTGACCCAGGTGCGTGAATTAGGGGAGTTGGAGACTCCGATCCTGCTCACGTGCACACTGTGCGTGTGGAAGGCGGCCGACGCCATGGTGGAGTGGGCGCTGGCCCAGCCGGGCATGGAGCGCGTCCGATCGCTGAACGCGGTGGTCGGTGAGACGAATGACGGCGGCCTCAACGACATTCGCTCACGGCCCATCAGGCCTGAACACGTGGTACGAGCGCTCGAAGAGGCCACCTCAGGGCCGGTCGAGGAAGGCTCCGTGGGCGCGGGCACAGGAACCCGTGCGTTCGGGTGGAAGGGCGGCATCGGTACTAGCAGTCGAGTGCTCCCCGAGAGCTTGGGCGGCTTTACGGTAGGCGTTCTCGTGCAATCCAACTTCGGAGGAATCCTGTCGATGGCCGGCGCGCCGGTGGGACGGGAACTGGGACGATATTCGTTCCAACGCTCCGTGAACCCAACCCGCCGAGACGACATAGACACCGATTGGCTCGACCGGGACGACGAGGGGCGAGGTTCGATCATGATGGTCGTCGCGACCGACGCACCGCTGTCGCCGAGAAGCCTCGAGCGGCTGGCGAAACGCGCGATCATGGGACTCGCTCGCACCGGCTCATTCGCTGGCAATGGTTCCGGTGACTATGTGATCGCGTTCTCCACTGCGCAAAGCGTCCGGCGGCGGCAGGGCGAGGACATGCGCACGGTTGAGGATCTCCCCAACAGCCGGATGTCAGCACTGTTCGAGGCGGTGGTGGAGGGCACGGAGGAGGCCATCTACAACTCGATCCTCAAGGCCACGACGGTCACCGGAATGGGCAACACCGCCGAAGCGATTCCGATCGCGGAAACGACCGAGATACTCCGCAAGTACAACGTCATTCGATAGACGCATGCTCCAGGACATTCGCTTCGCGCTCAGATCTCTCTCTCGGAGTCCCGGCTTCAGCGCCGTCATCGTGGCGACGCTTGCCCTGGGCATCGGGGTGCCGTGGGCATCTACGGAGTGATCTCGTATTCCGTGGTTCAACGATCCGGCGAGATCGGGATGCGCATGGGGGTCGGTGCCGACGCCGGCGATACGTTCCGGCTGGTGGTCGGTCAGGCCTTGGGGTATGTCGTCGCGGGTGCAGTGTTGGGGCTCGCAGGCGCTCTCGCCGTGAGCCGCCTGATCTCTGGCTTGCTCTTCGGGGCAAGCCTGCTGGATCCTGCCACGCTGGTCGCCGGCTGCTTCATTCTGGTGTTGGTGGCTGCCGCTGCGGCCATCCTTCCGGCACGCCGGGCGACCCAAGTGTACCCCGTCTCAACGTTACGCGGAGACTAGAGGTTGCCGGCCCTTGGAGGTCTCAAACCACTAAGGGTCTCGATCCCCTAGCGGAATCACCCTCGCGTCCAGCACCTCGGGAACCGCCCTCAAAGCAGCCATGAGTGTGGGGCTCACATCGCCATCGATACAGACGGCGGCCAATGCGACACCTCGTGTGGAGCCCCGTGCCTGAACGTATTCGGCGATGTTGACCTCGTAGTCACCCAGAAGCGTTCCCACTTTCCCGATCACACCCGGCACGTCGTTGTTGCGTAGCACCAGCAGGTTGTCCTGTGGCTGGACGGTGAGTTCGAAGTCGTCGATGCCGACGATGCGCGGGTGCTGATTTTCGCCTAGGAGAGCCCCGGCGATTCGTACCTCCCCTCCCTCCGCCTCCACCACGATCTCGATGAACTCCGAATAGGCGTGGCGATCGGGCACCAGCGAGCTGGACACCTGAATCCCGCGCGCCTCCGTGATGTGGTGGGCATTGACGTAATTGACGTTTCTCTCGCCCACCACGTGTGCGAGCACCCCCGCCAGGGCCGCCGCGCACAGCGGACGCAGCGCCTCGTCGTCCGCGCCGGCCAGGCGCACCTCGATGCGGCGTAAGCCGCCATCGCTCAATCCACCGGCGACACGGCCGACCTTGCGTCCGAGGTTCAGGAGCGGTCGCAAGCGGCGCATCGCCGTCCCGCCGATGGCCGGAGCGTTCACCGCCTGAGAGAGATCGCCCTCGAGCAACGCGGCCCGAATGCCCTGGGCGATCTCGGAGGCTACCAGCTCTTGGGCCTCCGCGGTTGCCGCCCCAAGGTGTGGCGTCAAGACGATGCCTGGCGCCGACCGAAGACGGCTGCCCTCGGGCAGCGGCTCTTCCGTGAACACATCCAGCGCCGCGCCAGCCAACTCTCCCGCCTCGAGCGCCTCGGCGAGGGCATCCTCATCCACGATCCCCCCGCGTGCCACATTTACCAGGATCGCCGTGGGCTTCATCGTGGCCAGTTCCTCGCGGCCGATGAGCCCTTCCGTCGCCGATGTCAGTGGAAGATGCAGGGTGATCACATCCGCGCGGCTGATCAGTTCTCCGAATTCGACGCGCACCACACCCAGCTTCGCCGCTCGCTCCGGCGTCAAATATGGATCGTAGGCGATGACCCTCATGCCGAACGCGCGGGCGCGCTTGCCCACTTCCCCACCGATGCGACCTGCCCCGATCAGACCGAGCACCTTGCCCCGGAGCTCCGTGCCGGCGAAGCGCGATCGATCCCACTCACCGTCACGGATCGATCTGTCCGCGGAGGGCACTCGTCTGGCCACGGCCAAGATCAGGGCCATCGTGTGCTCGGCGGCTGAAACGGTATTTCCGGCCGGAGCGTTGATGACCGGAATGCCCCGCGCCGTCGCGGCCGCCAGGTCGATATTGTCGACCCCGACTCCGGCGCGGCCGATCACCCGGAGTCTTGGCGCAGCCTGGAGCAGTTCTTCGTCGACGGTGGTGGAACTGCGCACGATCAGCGCGTCGGCGTTCGCCAACTCGGAGTGCAGGCGCTGTTTGTCCCAGTCCTTACCGAGACGGACGTCGAAACGCTCGTCGGACGTCAGGGCCTCGAGTCCGGATGCGGAGATCTTGTCCGCAGCAACGACGAGGAACTGGCCAGCCACCTTCTCGTCACTGTCCACTAAGGGCCTCCAAGGACCGCCTCGAGGACGTCCAACAGTGTGTCGAGTTCCTGCATGGTGTGTTCTCCCATGTGGCCGATGCGGATCGTAGTGTCTTTGAGCTTGCCATACCCTGCCCCAATCACGTAACCGCGGTCCTTCATGGCGCCCACGATCCTGGTGCCCTCGACATCCTCGGGAAGGGAGATACATGTCACGGTCGGCGAACGGAAGCCCTCCGGCGCCAAGACCTCCAACGCCACACCGCCTTGCTCCCTCATGCGAGCGACCCAGTCCCAGCAGCGCACGGCCATCTCCAAATGCCTAGCCCAGCGCGCTTGAATGCCCTCCTCACGCATCGTCTCCAACTGTGCGTGAAGGCTGTAGAGTAGCGTCAGAGCGGGCGTAGTCGGGGTCTGAAAAAGCTCTATCTGCTTCTGATATTCCACCAGATCGAAGTACACGCCCTTGGCGCCAACCGTCTCCGACCGCGCCAACATACGCTCCGAGGCTACCCCGAACGCGAGCCCGGGCGGAAGTGCGAACGCCTTTTGCGAGCCTGTCAGAAGCCAGTCCAACCCCCACTCATCGGTCCTCAACTCGGCCCCACCGGCGCCGGACACCGAGTCCACCAAGACCAGCGTGTTCTCATGTTCGCGTATGACCCGAGCGATATCGGCCACAGGGTTGAGCACCCCGGTGGACGTCTCGGAGTGGCATACGGTGACGGCCTCATAGCTCTGCTCCCCCAAGCGGCGGCGAACCATCTCGGGATCATGTCCCTCTCCCCACTCGACGGACAGCGTGTCCACGGTCAACCCACACGCTCTAGCGATCGCGGCGAATCGTTCAGAAAAGGCACCGTTGGTGAGCGAGAGCACCCTTTGCGACGCGGCGTTTCGGACGCCGGCCTCCATGAAGCCCGTCCCCGAGGATGTACCGATGAACACGGGGCGTTCCGTCAACAACGCCGCCTGAAGGCCCTCTTGAAGCTCACGAACGAGCGCCTTGAGGTGCTTGCCACGGTGGTCCATCATCGGTCTGGCCTGTGCCTCGAGCACTGACCTGCTCACCTCGGTCGGGCCGGGTAGGAAGAACCGACCTGGGGTCTCAGACGGATCGGGCAGGCAGGCTTCGGCCAAGGGAGAGTTGCTCACTGGAGTTCGGAGTCCGGGGGGCCGTGCTCAACGGTCGGAAAGATAGCCCGTGGCACGGCGTGGTAGTAGGGCGGCCCGTCCCCACCCTCGGCCAGGCTCACCTGGCCGGTACCCGTCAGACCGGTACGGTCATGAGGTCCATGAGCTCATGAAGCATCGTTCCACCCTTGTCTCGGGCGTACCAACGCCGAATCTCCTTGTAACGCTCATCCGATTCGAGAGCGAGCCCTTCTTCCATGACCCAGTTCTGAATCGGTCCGGGCCGGGGGCCCCACCACGCCCGTTCCACGAAGTCTTCGTCCAACAGAATGACGATCGGGATCGAGCGACTACGTTCATTGGTCAGGTGCTCGTCCATCAGGTCGAGGTTCTCGTCCCGGCCCAACACGCGAAGATCGAGCGTATCCACCGCGTCCACTAGCCCCGCAAGCACCGGAACCAGGTTCACTGCGTCCCCGCACCAATCTTCACTGAGCACGAGCAGGTGCCACTTCGACGGCAACGACCCGGCATCCGCAATCACTTCTTCGGGGATGTGGACTCGATCCGTGATGCCATGCCAGAGTTCCCGATTCTTTTCGACGCCCTCCAGATACTCCCGAAACGTGGGAGCCGTGAGGAATCTATTTTTCATGCCGTTCATCATCGTCCTCAGATATGTTATGTTAGGCAGGTGGTTTCATGTGTTCGATGAAACCCGATAGGTGCCATGCGCGGTTCCACTCCAGATGGTGTATCGAGTGGGATGGGAACACGAGCCTGGGCAGGTTATCTTAGAGATCATTCGCCTTTTCGGCATTCCTGACTAACTCCTGCTCGTGGCCCAGGCAACCGACAGCGATCAGGCCGCCCTCAGCATACTCGTTGCGGATGACGAGACGGCCATTCTCGACGCTCTTTCTCGATTCCTCCGACGCGCCGGCCATACGGTCCAAACGGCGGAGACCACACAGTCCGCTCTGGTACTCGCGGCGGAGCACCGATTCGATGTGGTACTGGCCGATGTGAACATGCCCGGCGATGGCCGCAAGATCCTCGCTCACCTTAAGGACGATCCGAGTTTTTCGGGTCGGCTCGTCCTGATGACCGGAGGCTCGGCGGCGGACTACGTGGAGGAGCTCGGCGAGGGCATCGACTACCTCGAGAAGCCTTTCACGTTCGATGTGCTTCGGAAGCTGATCGGGATGAGCGTCACGTGAGCGACCCGCATCGGGCCGAGGCATTGATGCGTGCCGATTGGGACGTACTTGCCGACCGACTCTTGGCTGGCGTGCGCCACGATATCAACGGTCGTGCCGCGGCCCTGAGCGCAATTGCGCACATGACCGAGATGTATGCCGAGGCGCCGTCGGCAGAGGTGTTACACCAGGAGTCACGGACGCTGGAGAACATCGTCGGGCTCCTGAGCCTGCTTCAAGGCGACCTAGACCGTGATCCTGAGCCCATGGCCGTAGGCGAGCATCTTCCCCGTCTTGTCGAGCTGTCTTCAAGAGGACGCGCCCTCGATCGGGTCGAGACACTCATCGATGTGGATGGCATGGCACCCCCCATCCTGGTGAATTGGTGTCTCTTCTTCCGAAGCTTTTTGATCGTGCTGGACGCGGTGTCCAACGTTGCCTGCGACCTCGGTTCGAAGCGGGTGAGGGTCGAATACGGCCCCGAACGCGACGGTCTGCACTTGGGGGTGGTCGCGTTGTCGGCACGGACATCGGAGCCGGACAAGGACAGCGGGCAGCGGGAGACCATGGGCGAAAAGCTGGTAAGTGTCGCCGATGCGCTCGCGGGCACAGAGGCTTCCGTCAGCCTGCGTGACTCCACCACTGATCTGCTCGCGGCTGACTTTTGGTTTCCGTCGCTGTCGACGGCACGAGGGAGAGCCCGACTCGCCGACCGTGTAGAGGCCTTTTAAGGGGGGGCCCCTAGCTGGGTCGATTTAGTTTGCTGCGCAGCGTGCGGACGCTGATCCCCAGTAGACCCGCCGCCTTGGTGCGATTCTGAGCCGTGGCCTCCAGTGCCGAACCAATGAGCGATTCTTCGGCCTCGGCCAGGTTCAAGGTGCGAAGCACGACGCCCCCGTTGGCACCGCCGGCGGCTCGCGGGCCCTCCGCAGCGTCGTTAGGCGCCAGTCCGAAACGGCGACGGTCGAAAGCCTCCGGTGTAAGCACCGGCTCCGACGAGAGGATCACCGCGCGCTCCACGGCATGGGCCAACTCGCGGATGTTGCCTGGCCAGGAATATCTCTGAAGCATGGCGAGGGTCTCGGGGGCGATACGGTCGATCCGCCGCCCGGTCTCGGCCACCGTTCGACCAACGAAGTACTCCGCCAGCGCCGGAATGTCCTCCATGCGTTCCCTGAGCGGGGGCACCTGTAGCGGGACCACGCTGAGCGCCGCTTCGACGTTGTGGACTCCGACTGTTCGATGACCTGCGCGCTGGAGATGGTCCTCCAGGATCATCACAGCAGACGGCTCGTCGTCCAAACAGAGAATCCGTGCCATGTGGGTCGTTTGTGGGGGCTAAAGGGCTGGCTCGATGCCCGCCCAAGGGCACCGGGCCGGGGATTGGAAAATACCAAGACGACGAACCGAAGGTAAGTGCGCCAGACCGTCCAACCCACGGGAAGTCAACCGTGCCTGGAATCGACGCAAGAAAAAGAGACTGGACTCAAACGTGGATGAGGGTACATCTTTAGTCACAGAAAACTAACGTTTGCCCTACAATCTCAGAGATGGTATTTGCTAGGATGAAGCGATTGAGATTCGGGCGCCCCCCCCGTATCGGGCGCCGTAGTGCGCGCCGACCTCCCGACGGCCTGCGGCGATTCACTCCGCTGGCCGGCTTCACGTTGCTGGAGCTTACCATCGTCACCGTGATCATCGGCATCCTTGCCTCCATGGCCGCGCCGAACGTTCAGCGCGTGCGGGAAAAGGCCTTGGTGGCCCGAGCCATCGGCGACATGAAGGCCATCGAGATCGAACTCAACCAATACCACGCCACCAACATGCTGCCGCCCGACGACCTTACCGCGATCGACAGGGAAGGATTGCTGGACCCCTGGGGAAATCCGTATGCCTATCTCAGAATCGCCGGGGCGGGAAAGGGCGGAAAGGGTGCCTTCCGGAAAGACAAATTCCTGGTCCCGCTCAACAGCGACTTCGATCTCTACAGCATGGGCCCCGACGGCCAGAGCAAGGCGCCCATCGCAGCGCCGGTAAGCAAGGACGACATCATTCGGGCGAATGACGGCAGCTACATGGGCATAGCCGAGTTCTTTTGATCCTAAGGCCATGCGTACCGCGGTGACCGCATGAAAATCGAGGTCAAGAGCTTCAAGACGAAGGTGGCACGGAGGATCGTCTTCCTGTTCTTGCTCTGTGCCTTGCTGCCCGCCTCGACCCTGGGCGCGCTCGGGTATTGGCAGGTACGTACAGAACTCCAGACGCAACGCTCCAACCGGCTCAATGCTGGGCTGTCGGGTGCTGTCCAGGGCTTGATCGAGCGGATTCAGTCCATCCAGGCTGAACAGAGCTTGCTGGCCCAAAGGATGCTCCTTGGCGCATCCGGGGTCGCCGCCGATGACCTGCACCGCGTGACGGACGTCAGCTTGGTGATCGGATCGGACACACGCCGGATCATCGGGACACTCGCGAGTTTGCCGTCGGTCTCCGATGAAGTCCTCGCATCGCTTCAGCCCGGTGAGGCGGTCCTCATGACTCCGCCTGGGAGCGGGCCAGACCACTTCGACATCCTGATGGCCGCGCCGCTCGACCGTGATGATGCGTCGCGCGGAACGATGTGGGTACGGGCGGACCCCGACAGCCTCTTCTCTTCCGCCCAGGTCTTTGCCACCGGTCTCGGCGCGCTCGAGCTCGATGAGCAGAGCGACATCGGGTTCTGCATCTTCGACCCGACCCTGGCTCCACTCATGTGTGCGGGAGCCCTTCGGCCGTGGCTCACCGGCGACCTGCCGGTGGCGGACCAGATGGCCGCCGACTCGTTGAAAGGTCCACTACAGTGGACTCAGGACGGCACTGCTTTCACCGGACGTTTCCGGCGCGCCTTCCTACGGACACAGTTCCGATCCGAGTCGTGGACCCTTGTCCTGGCCGAGAGCGACCTGTGGGCCCTGGCGCCCTTGGCGGAGTTCCGAGTGAATTTCTTCAAGGTCATCGCGATCACGCTGCTCCTCGTCCTGGGGCTCGCCTCCCTGCAGGTGAGCCGCAGCCTGGAGCCGCTGGCAAAGCTCAAGAAAGGCACGATGAGCATCGCCGCCAAGGACTTCACTGCGCGCGTGAGGATTCACAGCGGGGACGAATTCGAGGACCTCGCCGACTCGTTCAACAACATGGCAGAGCGTGTGGGTGGGCTGGTCGACGAGTTGGAGACGCTCAGCTGGAGCACCATCACGACTTTGGCGCGCACCATCGATGCCAAGTCTCCATGGACGGCGGGCCATTCGGAGCGTGTCGCGCGCATGTCCCTCTCCATAGCCCAGATTCTCGGGCTCGATCAGGAGGACTTGGACACAATCCACAGGGGTGGCCTCTTGCACGACATCGGCAAGATCGGAGTGCCGGTCCACATCCTCGACAAGCCGGGGAAGCTCAACGAAGAAGAGGCCAAGATCATGCAGGACCATGTGATTGTCGGCGCCCGTATTCTCGAACCTCTCACGGCGCTGTCCGCCGTGATGCCTATCGTGCTCCAGCACCACGAACGAGTCGATGGTAGTGGCTACCCCAAGGGACTCACCGGCGAGCAGATGCACCCACTCGCCCGCATCGTGGCGGTTGCGGACGCGTACGACGCGATTCAGTCCGACCGTCCCTATCGATCCGGACGAAGCAGCGAACAGACCGCCCAGATTATTGTACAGGACTCAGGTACCGACTTCGATCCGGAGATCGTCGAGGCGTTTCTCGAGGTCATGGCCCTTGGAGACAAGCCGCCATCGGGTTGGGAACGGCAGCCACTGCGGGCCGAGGTGCAATCGGTCGAATCGGGAGGATGAAGATGACTATCCGGAATGTTGGAGCACGAAGCGTTCTGCTACTGTTGGTCCTGACGCTTGGATGCGAGGAGCCCCCACTGGAGGAGGTCCCCACCGACCTGATCGGCCGCTGGACCACCATGAATGCTCGCTACGCCGACAGAGCCTTCGAGATCACGCTCGAGACGTTCTATTTGGGCCAGGGAGACGACCTCTTCGTCTCCTACCCGATCCTTCGGACCCGAATCATCCAGCGCAAGAACCGACCTTCTGTTCACTCGATAGAATACCGGGATGAGTCGGGCGATGAGATTTCCTTCGACTTCATTGTTTCGGAAAAGGACGGTTCGATTTACTTCACCAACCAACCGGAGATGGTGTGGCGGCGAGATCCGGGCGCCAGTGTCCCGTGGGACTAACCGCAGCGAGGTCACGCTGACCAGGGTCAGCCCTTCTTGGCCGCCTTCTTACGGGCGTGGGGCTGGAGAAGCCGCTTTCTGAGCCGGAAGCCATCCGGCGTTACTTCGATCAACTCATCATCTTCGATGAACTCGAGCGCCAACTCCAGTGTGAGCGCACGAGGGGTCTCCAACTTGATATGCTCATCTGAGGATGCGGCTCTGATGTTGGTGAGCTTCTTACCCTTGCAGACATTTACGTCCAGGTCGCCGGGGCGCACGTGCTCGCCAACGATCATGCCTTCGTAGACCTCCGCTCCGGGCGAGATGAACATGGTGGCGCGCTCCTGGAGGTTGAAGAGGGCGAACCCGACCGCCGCTCCCTCTCGATCCGCGACCAGAACACCTTTCCTTCGTCCGGTGAGGACACCGGCCCACGGTCCATATTCCAGAAACTGGTGGTGAAGCATACCCTCCCCGCGTGTATCCGTGAGAAATTCCGACCGGTACCCGAACAGCCCCCGGGCGGGGATCTTGAAGCGGATCCGCACCGGACCATGCCCGCTAGGAACCATGTCGAGCATTTCCGCGCGGCGCGGCCCCATCTTCTCCATCACGACGCCGACAAACGCCTCCGGCACCTCGATCACCGCCTCCTCGTACGGCTCCACCGTCTGGCCGGAGTCATCCTTGTGGAGGATCACCTGAGGCCGGGAGACCTGGAACTCGAACCCCTCCCTCCTCATGGTCTCCATGAGGATCGTGAGGTGGAGCTCGCCCCGGCCTGAGACTGTGAACCGGTCCTGCGCATCGGTGTCCTCCACACGCAGCGCGACGTTGCTCTCCGTTTCACGCATGAGCCGGTGACGGATCTGCCGTGTGGTCACGAACTTCCCTGAACGACCCGAGAACGGCGAGTCGTTCACGCTGAACTCCACCGAGAGCGTCGGTTCCTCAACCGCGATCCCTCTCAGCCGTTCCGGGTGATCGGGGTCGACCGCCGTCTTGCCTATTTCAACATTGGGAAGCCCTGCGACAGCGATGATGTCGCCTGCAAAGGCCTCCTCCACATCGATCCGTCTGAGCCCCTCGAAAGAGTAGAGGCTTACGACCTTGGCCGACTCGAACTCCGCCGCTGGCACGGTGCCCGGCTCGCCTAGTGGCAAAAGAGCGACCGGCTGACCGATCCGTACCCGTCCACGCTCGATCTTGCCGATGGCGATCCGCCCCACGTAGTTGGAGTAATCCAGAGTCGAGACCAGCATCTGGAACGGGCCATCCGGGTCCACCGCGGGTGCGGGAATGTAGTCGACGACCGTGTCGAAGAGTGGATCGAGGCCGTGGCGCTCCTCGTCCAGCGTCCTGACGGCCCAACCGTCGCGGGCCGACGCATACAGGAACGGAGCGTCGAGCTGCGCATCCGTGGCCTCGAGTTCCATGAAGAGTTCCAGTACGTCATCGTGGACCTCTTCCGAGCGCGCGTCGGGCCGGTCCACCTTGTTGATCACCACAATAGGCAGAATCCCCAGGTCCAGGGCCTTGCGGGTGACAAAGCGCGTTTGCGGCATCGGGCCCTCGGCCGCGTCCACCAGGAGAAGGACACCGTCTACCATCCGCAGTATGCGCTCCACCTCACCGCCGAAATCCGCGTGGCCCGGCGTATCGACCACATTGATCTTCACGTCGTTCCAAAAGAGCGCAGCGTTCTTGGAGATGATCGTGATGCCCCGCTCCCGTTCTAGGGGATTGGAGTCCATCACGCGCTCCTGTACAACTTGGCCTTCGCGGAAAACCCCCGCCTGGTGGAGCAATTGGTCCACGAGCGTGGTCTTGCCGTGATCGACGTGAGCGATGATGGCGATGTTTCGGATCTGCATAATGCCTCGATGTTGACGCGCCGCGCCCAACCGACGGGACGCACGGAGCCTGAAAAACTAATGGAAATCGGGAGAAGGAAGGACCCCGTGGTCTGAGCCTGCGGATAGCGCGGTACGGCCCTTGCATTACCTTCAAACCGAGGAACTACCAAGCGGAGGCCCCGTCCGCCATGGATGGCTCACGAACAGCACAGATTCGCCACCCGGTAAGCCGGAAGATGCAGACCCGCGCCTTTGTGTTGGTAGTGTTGGCCCTCGCACTCCAGGCAGGTATCACCGACGCATCCGGACAGGTGCGCGGCGGAATAGTGGCGCGTATTGTGTCCGACGATTACCCGGTCCGTCGGGCGGCCCTCGCCGAGGTCCGGAGGATGACTCCCCGGCGCCGGAGGATGCTCACGGCACCACTGGTGAGACTGCTCGCGGATTCCACCATCCGGCGCGACGCGGCCGGGGAAGCCCTGTCGCTGATCGGCCCCGGCGCGACCGGCGCGCTGCTGGACGCCCTCGAGAATCCCGATCCGTCCGTGCGCATGTACGCGGCCGACGCCCTCGGCGGTGTTTCACCCACGACACCCGCGGTGGTGCGGGCCCTGATCCGCCGGGTTCGCGACCCGGACCACGCGGTTCACAACCGGGCCGTTCAGGCATTGGGGCGTATCGGGCCGGCGGCCGCTCCATCTGTGCCGGCCCTGCTCGACGCACTGGAGCGACGTGGGGACTGGCCGACGGCGACGCTGGTCCAGGCACTGGGAAACATCGGGCCGGCCGCCATCGCCGCCGTGCCAACGCTGATCGAGCTGCTCGTAGAGGATCCGTACTCGGTCACCGTGGTCGCCCGGGCGTTGGGCGAGCTTGGCGGCGGGGCACGACTGGCCGTCCCGCAGCTTCTGTCCGCCTTGGCCAGAGCGATGGCCAACCCACGCGGGCGGAGCACGGCGTCCTACGATCGCGACGTAATCGTCGAGTCGCTGGCCCGCATCGGCGAACCCGCGGTGGGGCCGCTCAGGGCCGCCCTCACCGACCTCGATCCGGCCGTTCGTGAGGCCTCCTCCGATGCTCTGGGCCGAATGGGTGCGGCGGCACTCGATGCGCGGTCGGACCTCGAAGACCGGCTCGACGATCCCTCGCCGCTGGTGCGTGCCGCAGCTGCCGAAGCCCTCGGGTCGATGGGCTCCCACGCTCTCGGAAGCGCGCCCGCCCTGGAGGCACGGCTGGCGGACACGAACGCGTTCGTGCGGGCACGCGCCGCCGACGCGCTTATCGCGCTGGGTGACCCGGCCTCCCTCGAGGCAGTGGAGCGGTACCGGGCTCTTGAGACCTCCATCGCAGAAAGCGATGACGCCGGCGCCGAGCTTTGGGCCGTCGACGGCATGAGGGCTCCGCGGCCGCCCACCGCGCGTTACCGCCACCCGCTGGAGTTGGCGCGGGAGGTCACTCTCAGAACCGAGGAGGACGTGGAGCTGAGAGTGACCGTACACTCCGGGTTGGAGCGGCCCGACTTGCTGGCCGTTTGGCGAGCGGAAGGTGACAGCCTACGCCATCTACTGTCCTGGGAGGCCGAAGGACCCGCACGATTCGATCCTCCGCACTCCTTCACGTACCGGGGGGTTCTCCTGCTTCATCTCCAGCTTCGCTATCCCGGTACCGGACACTTCCGCGAGGACGTGGTCTACTATGTGTCCCCCGATGGGGCCCTACACAGAGTCCGACTGTCCGCACCTGGTGAGCGATACCTTGCCGCTCTGTCCCCCGGGGAAGGAATCTGGAGGAGTCCGAGCTTCGACTTCCGGGAGGGTGCAATGCGGTTTTCGTTCGGCATTTGGCGGAAGGGCGACACCGACTGCTGCCCGAGTGCCGGCCAGGTGCAGGGTGCCTTCGAATTGCACGGCTCCTCCGTGTTGGATCCGGTAAGTGGATCGTACCGGTCGACCTATGAGATCACCCCGGTGAGCTTCACCCGCCGGCCCCCCGCGGGTTGGTGAGCTACGCCGTTCCCGACCTCAGTGAGAAAGTGCTGGACTGATCTCGTAACCTGCTTTAAAGTTGGATAAGGAGTTCATACACCCCTTTATCCGCCCTATGCCCTTGCTAGTACTAATCGCGCTGGTCGGAGTCCTTTCGCTCCTCGTTGTCATTCTGGCATCCGTTGCATATCTGGCGCTGCCCTCCGGGCGCGTGTGCCCTCGTTGCGGCGTCCCCACGTCTGCGATCCTCTTGGAATCCTGGTGGCAGCGGCCCGCCTCGCGCTGGCTGCACTGGCGCTGGTGTTCACGTTGTAGCTGGGAGGGCCTAGGGCGTAGAGGCCCGGACGTCGGACTGCGGGAATCCCCGGTGGACCACGAGTCGGGATTCCGTTGGCGGCGCACCATGTCCGAACAGGTGCCCATCTTCCACTGGCGGGACAACGCGGAGAATCCACCGGATCACCCTGCGGGTTTCCGTTGGTCCCCCGCAGACGATGGCGATGATCCACACGAGACCGACGACCCTGCCGCGGCCTCCCAAGGCGGCACGCCGGGTCACCCGTCGGGCTTCCGGTGGGGTGGGCCGGGTGACGACGCCCCATTGTTCCTGTGGGGACTTGGCGCACACAGGGACCGCGGCGAGACCCCACCGAGCCCCGTTGGCCGGCCGCTTGCGCCCTGGTACCTGAGTTGGTTGCCGCCGAGGAAGTCCTTCGGTTTCCGCTGGAAGCCGAGGGATCACTAGCGGACCACAAGGTCCGGGCCCTCTAGGGACGACGCAGCGTCAGTCCGTCCCTGCGATCCGTGAACTCGCCACCGTCGATGGCGGCATCTCCGTTCACGAACACGTACATCATGCCCTCGGAAAGCGCATGGGGAGCGGTGAACGTCGCCACATCCCGAACACGCTCCAGATCGAAGACAACGACATCCGCGGCCTTGCCTGGAGCGAGCGTCCCCCGGTCGGCGAGGCGAAACACCTGAGCCGGAAGTGAGGTCATGCTCCGAATCGCGGCAGCGAGGCCGACTACGCCTTCCTCCACCACGTATTTCCTGATCTTGCGTGCGAAGGCGCCGTAGGAGCGCGGATGAGGCACGCCGACCATCCACGGCACGAGGCCACCATCCGATGAGGTCATGTTCCAGGGTTGGTCCATCAAGGTGCGGACGTCGGCCTCGTGCATGTTGAACGAAACGATCCCCGGCGATCCGCGCTTTAATAGATCGATAGCTACGTCGATAGGGTCCTGACCGCGTTCTCTTGCGATGTCCGAGAGTAGCCTGCCTTCCATGCTCTCATCGCTGGACACACGGCGGAACTGGATCCTGTCCGCCCCACCGCGGCGAGCCAGGTTGTCCACCATGGCGTCTCTGATTCGCGCCATCGTCTCAGGCCTTCCGAATCGGGCCGACAACGAATCCGGCCCTCCCGCCTGCGCCCATCGCGGAAGCAACGCAGCGGAGAGCCCGGTCGAGGACGCAGCATACGGATACTGGTCCGTATAGACCTCGATGCCCTCTGCTCGCGCGGCCGAAATCCGTTGCACGATCGCGGTCGAGTATCCCCAGACCGGCGGGCCGAGAGCCTTCACGTGCGTCAGGATCGTAGGTATTCCCGCTTGCCTCCCCACGTCGATTACCTCTTCGGCGGACGCAATCACGCCAACGGTGTAGTTGGACTCGTCACGCGGGTGGCTGGTATATGCCCCGCCGTACTCGGCGACGATTAGGGCCAAGGCGATAATCTCGTCGGGCTCCGAGTAGCTTCCAGGCGCATAGAACGTGCCGCTGGAAAGGCCGAAGGCGCCGTCTTCCAGTTCCAGCGCGCAGAACTCGCCGCGCGATTTGATGGCAAGGTTTATTACCCTCGACTCGAGTTTTG
>JADFRS010000072.1:0-2394 GCA_022561145.1 Gemmatimonadota bacterium | reverse complement strand
GAGGCCGAAGGCGCCGTCCTCCATGCCTCGGCGGACGAGACGCTTCATACGTGCAAGCTCATCCGCGGTGGGACCCCGATCTTCCATTCCAAGGACCGCGCGCCGCACCGAGCCGTGGGGCACGAGTTGCATCACATTCACACCCAGCCCATGCTCGAGAAGCCTCTCGCGTTGAGCCACCAAATCGATAGGGCCACCGCCGTCGGGGTTGATGATCACCGTGGTGAGGCCCATCGCCAACAGCGGCCGTGCATGGCTCAATGCCTCGGTTTCCAGCCCGCCTCCCGCATGCGAGTGAGAATCGATGAAACCCGGCGCCACGTAGAGGCCGGTCGCGTCGATCTCCCGTCGGCCACGCGCGTTCGTCAAATCACCGACGGCCGCAATCCGGTCGCCGTCCAGCGCCACATCGGCGACGAACCACGGGTTACCGGTGCCATCCAACACCCGGCCGCCACGAATGATGACATCGAACGTCCGTTGCGCGGCGAGTTCGAAAGGCGGCGCAACTGCCGCCACGAGTAGGGCCGCGGAAAACACCGCCGCGAGCCGGAGTGCCGATCCTGTCACTGTTCTCTCCCGCCTGGTGAGGGTCCTCGGAGTGGTGGTCCGCGAAAAGTAGGGCCGCACGGTCGGTTGCGGCCATCCATGGCGCGGGCCGAAGATGGTCCGGGCGCGCCGGAATGCTACGGCGCAGCAGTGAACGCCACACACCTGGAGGCCTGGTCAGATGAGTAGGGAGGCGCAGTGAGGAATACCAGCGAACTCGAGAACGTGCTCCAGCGTATCGATGGCAAGGGCTACAAGGCCTACCATGAGATCAAGGGTGAGTGGCGAATCGGCGATTTCACCTTGGTGGTCGATCACGTGCAGGGCGATCCCTTTGCGGCGCCGAGCCGAGTGAGGGTTCTCGTTCCGCCCGAGGTAGCCGCGCTCCCGTCCGAGTCGCTGGCATCTGACGCTCGGCTGGTCGGGGTGGCAGCCTTCCTCGCACGCCGGTTCGGGGAGGCCGCTCGATCCGTCGCTCGGAATCGGGGCAGCGGTAAGAGCGGGACGATCGAGATCGAAACGCCCGGGCAGGAGGTGCTGAGGCAGAGCGCGATCACCGTTCAGCCGGATGGCGCGGTCGAAGCACGCTTCACCGTCGGACTGCCGGCTGCGGGCCGCCGGGTTCTCGGCGCCGAAGCCATGGCGCTGCTAACGGGCGATGTGCCCACGGTGGTGGACGCCAGTCTCACGGACCATGTCAGCGATGACCTGATGAGCCACGCCCTGGTCAACGAAGACGCCGACGCGCTGCGTCGTGCCTTGGCCGGCCTGGGCCTCGTGGCGTTCGTGGCGGACGGCGCTTCGCTTCCACGGAGGAGCGGCATCGACCAACGACCGCTGGAAGGTGAACGAGTCGTGGAGTTCGAGTCTCCCGAGTCGATGCGGGTGACCGTTGAGCTGCCCAACGCAGGACGGGTGCAGGGCATGGGGGTGCCTCTTGGAGTAACGCTGATCGTCGGGGGCGGATACCACGGCAAGAGCACCCTGCTGGAGGCGCTTGAACGGGGCGTGTACAATCACCGGCCGGGAGACGGCCGGGAGCGCGTGGCAACGTTGGTGAGCGCGGTCAAGGTACGGGCGGAGGACGGCCGGTCCGTGGCTGGGGTCGACATCTCCCCGTTCATCGGGAACTTGCCCGGAGGCGAGGACACCCGAGCCTTCTCGACCTCGAATGCCTCCGGATCCACCAGCCAGGCCGCCTCCATCATGGAGGCGGTCGAAGCGGGGGCGACCGTTCTGATGGTGGATGAGGACACCGCCGCCACCAACTTCATGATCCGCGACCGGAGGATGCAGGAACTGGTGCCCAAGAGGAGCGAGCCCATCACTCCGTTCGTGGACCGAGTCCGGCAGTTGTACGAAACGTGGGGCGTGAGCTCGGTGCTGGTGCTCGGAGGTAGCGGTGACTATCTCGACGTGGCCGACACGGTGGTCATGATGGACCACTACGCGGCGCACGACATCACCGACAAGGCCAGACGGGTCGCCGCCGACCTGCCGACCGGGCGGACCAGAGAGGCGGCGGACGATCTCGGCGCCCGGCCCACCCGGGTGCCGCTTCCCGGGTCGGTGGATCCCAGCAGGGGGAAGCGGGACAGCGACATCAAGGTGCACAGCATTGGCCGTGTGCAATTCGGGCGAGCAGAGCTTGATCTCTCGGGCGTGGAGCAACTCGTCTCGCGAGCGCAAACCCGCGCCGTGTGCCGCGCCCTGGCCCTCCTCGGAGAGCGCTTTATCGATGGGCAGACGAACGTTGCCCAGCTCTTAGGCACGGTCGAGCGAATCCTCGCGGAAGGCGGCCTCGACGTGCTGGATCCCCGTCGCACCGGAGACATGGCAGCATTT
>JADFRS010000071.1 GCA_022561145.1 Gemmatimonadota bacterium | reverse complement strand
CGACGCCCGCGAGCAGCGCATTCACCCAAGCGGCCCCCAAGCCGCTAACGGTAATCGACGCCAGAAGAGCGCCGCCCGAGGACGAGGACGAGGGAACCTCATCCAGAGGCAGGAGCACGAGGCCCCCACCCCCCTTCCACTCCGCGACAAACCACTCGACGAGGCGCAAAGCGACAGCCGTACTCTCGACTACGAGGCCATCCGCCAGGGGTCCCAACACGCGTTCGACAGCCTGGGCGACCTCCGGCGGTGCCTCGATATATTCCGCGAGGGGCCCCAACACACCCGAATCGCCCAGCGCCATGGCGGCGCGCACAACCGCCTCACCACCCTCCTCACGCTCGTCCATGGCTCGAAGCGCTTCCAACTCCACAGCGACGCGTTGCTCCGCCAGGGTGGCCCGCGCCTCGGTCTCTTGAGCATCCCCAAGGGTTTGGCGGATCTCCGCAAGTGTTGCGGTAGCCAGCCCGAACGCCTCGCGCGCTGCCTCCACATCCGACTCCAACCCGCTGAGCCTGTCGGAGAACAAGTCACCCTGGCTCTGTATCTCCGAGAGTGCGCTCGAGGCGTCGCTCAGCTCAATTCCGATTCGCTGGATTCGCCGTTCCAGCTCGGCGGCCTGCGACTCCGACGCATCGGCGTCACCTTCTAGCTGCGCGGCGGAACGAAGCAACTCTCGTTCCTTGGTCTCGGCTTTATCAACTGTCTCACGGGCGTCAGCGACGCGAAGATGGACCGCGCTGGCCTCGGCCTGACTCTCCGTGAGCTTTTGCTGAACGCCAGCGCATTCCGCCTCACGTTCCTTGAGGTTAGCGTCCAACGTAGTGAGTTCTGCCATCACCTCGTCGGCCCGCCTACGTGCTTCCCCTCGCTCAGTCGTGATCTGTTCAATACGGCGTCCGGCATACAACCTGCGCTCCTCGGCGACTGCGAGGTCGCGCTCCCATTTCACGAGTTGGGAGCGAATTTCGTCGAGCGCGCCGGCCACGTGTGTACGACCTTTCTCGGCGGTCACCCTGCCCAGCGCAAGCGTTTCTTGCTCGGTTTCGGCTGCGGTGAGCTCCGCCGTCATCCCCTCTCCGGATTCCTTCCCCCCGGCCAGTTCCCGGTCGAGCTCCTCGAGCCGGGCGCGCAACTCCGACAACGTGTGGCGTACCACGGAAACCTCAACGGAAAGACGCCGCTCGCGCAGCGTCTTATACCGTTCCGCCTTACCCTTCTGGCGAGCGAGCGACCGAACCTTGGTGTCCACCTCGGCAATAACGTCCTCCAGCCTCTGGAGGTCGGTCTCCGCATGTTCGAGGCGGCGAAGCGCCGACTTGCGACGGTCCTTGTACTTCCCGATCCCGGAGGCTTCCTCGAACAGCGCCCGTCGCTCTTCAGCACGGTCCGAGAGGATCGAGTCGATCATCCGGTTCTCGATGATCGAGTAGGCGTTGGCTCCGAGCCCTGTGTCCCTGCAGAGGTCGACGACGTCGCGTAGGCGGCAGGGCGAGCGGTTGAGCGCATAATCACTCCCGCCGTCACGATACACGGTTCTGCCGATCTCCACCTCTTTGAAAGGGATCGGCAGCGTGCCGTCCTCGTTGCTCACCGTAAGAGTCACGGAGCCGCGGTTTACCGGCCGCCGGTTCACCGTTCCCTGAAAGATGACCTCTTCCATCTTAGCACCGCGAATCATGCTCGGACGCTGTTCGCCTAGAACCCATCGGATTGCGTCGGAGATGTTTGATTTGCCACAACCGTTGGGACCCACGATGGCTGTTACGCCCTCATGGAATTCAATGGTGGTGGCGTCTGCGAAGGACTTGAAACCCTGGATTTTCAGAGATCTAAGCTTCATTCCGGAAGGCGGCCTCTGCGCTCGATCAGGGGGACGGCGGGCATCCCGCTCTCGGATATCACCGCGGCCATCGGCCGGGCGTCGAATTCGTTGGCGAAGGCGCCGCCGTATATCCGGAGGGCCGTTCGTCCATCGGCGTAGTCCACCCGGAGCGCATAGGAAGGAATCGACAGCGCGGCCAGATCCTCGATTTGTGCCGCTACACGCGCGGCGCCATCGTACTCACCGAAGAAGAATGCGTAGGGCATCGGTCGCACGAGCCAATCGTCCGAACTCCGTTGGCTGAGCACCACGGAGAGCACCTCTTTGAGACTGTCCGCCTGCACCGCGCTGTACGCCGCTCCGGCAAACAGGACGTACTGGACACGTTCGTCCACTTCCAAGGGTGTGTAGAAGAAGAGTATGCCCGGGAGCCTCTCCGCGAGCGTGGGCACCAAGCCCTGGGGCGTCGCCTGGGTTCGGTAGGAATTAATCAGCAACGAATGGCTGACAATCGGCGTCGTGGGCTGCGGGCCATCCAACTGAACGGGCGCTGGGACGGCACCGCTCATACGGTTCGCCGGCGTGATCCCGGGAACATCCACGATCCCAAGAAAGGCGAGACCATACCCGCCACCACCGAGGATGACGCTCGCCGCCACCGCGGTCAGCAAGACTCGGCGACGCTCCTGCCACTTTCGGCGACGCTCCAACTCGTCCAGGCCGGACATCTTCCGCTCAGTCTGGATCTGCAGCCCGCCGTCGGCCTCGACCTGATCCGTGTCTTCGCCGGGCTCGTCTGAGGCGTACGCCTCAGACACCGGCTCTGCCACTGCCGGGGTTTCCACCGGCGCCGCGTCCGTGACGCCGAGGTCGTCGTCCTGGAATTCCGTTGGGGCGGGCAGCAGCTGCTCCGCCACCCCGGCGCCGTGCTCGATGCCTGATACCATGGAGGAGTCGGTCGGAGCGGCCATGTCGTCCGCGAGTGACGAACGCTCGACCTCGAATACGCCCCCTCCAGGCCCGAGTTCCTCGACAGCGGCGTCGGCCGCCACCGGATCGGACTCCGGGTCCACCGGTGGTGAATCGACTGGGGGTTCCGGGGCTTCTAGCTCGAGACCATCGCCGACGTCGAACGAAGGCTCCTGGTCGTCTGAACTGCCGCCCGCTTCACCGTCAGCCGGCCCTCCTTCCTCTGACATGGTCTCGAGCCCTTCCATTGGCGCAACCTCGACCGGGGGATCCTCGAGGACCACTTCATCCAGGCCGGTAGTGTCGAAGGCAGACGATTCTTCTTCAGCCGGGCCGTCATCAGTGTGCGTGTACTGACCTCCGCCGACGGCGTCGAAGCTGAAGTCTCCGCCGTCGACTTCCGGTTCCTCCTCAGGCGTCTCAGGCTCTTGCAGGGAGAAGTCTCCGAATCCCTCCTCTGCCGCCTCGTGGGACGGCTCCTCCACAACCGCCGCCTCTTCGGCTTGCGGCTCGTCCGGAGAGTCAGTATCCGCCAAGGGTTCCGGCGCCTCTTCTGTGGCTGCCTCAGGCATCTCGACGGCATCATCTGTCGCTTCATCACGCTCGTCGGTTACCGCCTCGATCACGGCGTCCGCGATGTCCTCCGCCACGTCGATGGCCTCAACCGGCTCGTCCACCCCGAACTCCGGTGCGACCTCCGCGGGCTCCTCGAGGGGAGGACCGAGCACCGCAATCGCACCATCGATTCCTTCCGCCCCCGACGCATCCGGAGCAAAAACGACGACATGGTCGGCCCGCGCAAGCAGGCTCGACGCCCCCGGCAGGTCCGACGGCAGGTGAAGAAGAACCGACACGCCCGAGTCACGAAGCCCACGCGTCACGGCCTCCCAGCGTGGGTGAGCCAGAACCACCTCGGGGTCGGCAACGGGGGTGCCGGCCGTAGCCACGAGGAACGATCCCATTTGGGATGCGAAAGTGGCGTGCTGTACCGACACACCGTAGAGGAGTATGTCCGATACCCCTTGCCCGTTCTCGTGACCGAGCACGTCGTGGAGTCGGGGTTCACTCAGATTCAAGTCGCAGAGTAACACGCTGTGACCGGTCTCACCCCAAGCACGGGCGATACCAACAGTGGCCTCGGCTCCCCATCGGCCATCGATCCCCGGCATCAGCAGGAGAGCGATGATTTGAGGATCCCCACCCCCGGCAGCCAACGTCACTATGGCCTCGGGAACCGAACCCTCACCGGGGTCGAAGGGTTGCCAGATCGGGAGATCAGCACTCATAGCGCACTCCCACCACTGCGAAGATCCATATCTGGCGAGCCAGACTGTCCGACCCGCATCCCCGAGACGGTCATCGAATCGGACCGTCGCGCGCGAAAAGTAACGACGCCCTCTTCAGGCGGGCAAACCGAGAGTCGAATCACCGAACCACCCTTCCAACTAGTGACTTGAGCCCAGCGTCAGGGAAACCTGCGTCAGCCAGGAGCTCGCGCAGCCTGGCTGCTTCATCCTCCCCCCGATAGGCGCCTGCGAGCACCGAATAAGTCGGCCGATCCACGCCGTTCTGGACGACGACGTAGGCGTTGATTCCCTGCAACTCTGCCCGGGCGACGTACGCACGCGCTTCCTCCAAGTCGGACACCACGGCCAACTCGAAGGCCAGCGGCGTACGCCTCACGATCCAGCGGCTGGGTTCGTCGCCGGTGCTTACTGATCCGATGGTGTCCCGCAACGCCCTCGCCTCATCCACGCCCCCAGCAAAAGCAAGCAATCGGTGATAGGTGGTGCCATCGACACGGACCGGAGCCACGATGAACGCCACTCGGGGGCGCAGGCGGCCAAGGGCCTCGGCGCGACGCCGCGCAGCACCCGCGTCGCGATAGGACGCGAGAGTGAGTGAGTATCCAAGCGTCCGGTCCTCACTTGATTCACC
Source organism: Gemmatimonadota bacterium (assembly GCA_022561145.1). GTDB lineage: Bacteria > Gemmatimonadota > Gemmatimonadetes > Longimicrobiales > Gaopeijiaceae > JACZXQ01. Next base: position 16,134 of record JADFRS010000071.1, on the reverse strand, counting down.
GCCGGATTCGCCCGGTGCAACCACCTCAACGAGCGCAGGCCGAGTCGGCGTCGGCGTACGCTCACCGCCCGCCTCCTCAGACACGGGCTCGTTGTCGGCCGGAGCGGCCGCCTCCGGCCCTGACCTTGCCGGAGGGGTCGCGTTTGAAGCGGCGGGCGCAGAATCCTCCGCGTCGGGCCAGGCGATCGAGATCGTCACCAGCCCGAGGATGATGATCACCACCCCGGGCAGCATTCGCCTCGCCCAGGCGCCTGGAGCAGACCCGTCACTCCCGCCGTTGGAGACCCCCTCGGTGACAGGATCGCCGGCATCGTCCTCCAGATGGGCCTCCCACTCACGCGGCGGTGCCTCTTCACCCGGGGGCGTAGGCTCCGCGGGCTCCTCGCTCCATGAGCCGAGCGCTGCCTGATCCGGCTCGGTGTCCAGGTTGAGCGGCTGGTGAGCCACCGGCTCGTCGAGGTCGGTGAGGCTCGGTCCTCCAGGGACCAAGGCGGGACGGCCTACCGAAGGATCCTCGACCACGAGTTCTTCGAGACCCTCCGACCATGGTGCGGCAGGCGGTGGAGGCGTCTCAGCGGGACCGTGTGCATCCACCGAAGGATCCGCTGCCCGGTGCGCGGGCCCACTGGTGGGCGGCTGCAACACTGCCCGTACGCGGGCCGCGACATCCGGTGGCACGTGAACGGCTCCAGGAGCACTCAGCACAAACACTTTCTTCGAGGCTTCGAGAATGCGTCCAAGGCCCGGCACATGCTCGTCTACGAAGAAAAAGACGGTCGCACCCACCTCCGCGAAGCCGGCGATGAGCCCTTCCCAACCCACGTCGTCCACGATCTGGGGGGCTTCGGCATCCGCCGGACATGCCGGGGCGAACAGGAAGCTCCCCGCAACCACGGAGCGGACGACGTCCTCGATCCGAACCTGCCTGAGGATGACATCGGCCAGGTTCGGAGAGGCGGGCTCGTCGAGAAGGTCATGAAGAATAGGCGAATGGAAGCAGAGGTCGCCCAAGAACACGCGCTGGCCCGAGTCACCCCAGGTTCTGGCGAGTTCGATCGCCGTCCGGCCGGCCCACTCGCGATCGGCATTGCCCGCGACGAACAGGGTGACGACTCCCCCACCGGCGCCTTGGGGAAAGCCGCCGGGTCCCACCTCATCTGGCACGGCGCCAGACTTGGGATCGAAGTGCAACTGCGGAGGGCCGTCTCCGGTCATGAGCAGCTACACCGCAGGGATCGCGGGTGCGATGGACCTCCAACGCATGATTGTCGTCTCCAAACGGCACAGCAAGCGTACCGTCTCGGGCAAAAGGTACTAGAAGGCCTGGGCCCTTGTAAACAGGCTTCTAAGGCTCGAACTCGGCTTGTGGGGCATCACCCCAGAGCATTTCAAGTTGGTAGAACTCGCGCGCCGCTTGGTGGAACACGTGAACAACGAAATCCACGTAGTCGATCAGGACCCATCGGCCTGCCTGCCTGCCCTCGACGTGCTCCGGGCGAACCCCTTCCTTCTTGAGCTCGTCGATGACGTGATCCGCCACCGCCTTGACCTGCACATCAGACATACCCGACGCAATGACGAAGAAGTCGGTGGCCGACGAAAGGCCCCTCAGGTCCAGGGCCACCACGTCGACAGCCTTGAGCTCGAGCGCGAAAACACAGGCTCGTGCAACTTCCGAGGGGAGCTCCACGGATCTTGATTGGGGTGCCGAAGGCATCAACCGACCGTCAATCGTCCATACGCTCGGTGCGCACCTCTACCAGGACCTCCACCTGCGCATGGAAGCGGATCGGGACCTCGAAGGCGCCGATTTGCTTGATCGGTTCGTCCAGCACGATCTGCCTTCGATCAATCTCGAAGTCCAACTCCCCCTGGTTCAGCTTGTCTGTGATATCCGCGTTGGTCACCGAACCGAACAATTTGCCTTCCTCACCGGCCTTGACCTGGAAGGTCAGCGACAGCCCATCGAGCTGAGAAGCCCGCCTGCGGGCTTCCAGATAGTCGTGCTTCGCCGCCTCTTCGGCGCGTGCCTGTTCGACCTCCAAACGGAGCAGGTTCTTCTCACTCGCGGCATAGGCCAGACCTTGGGGAATGAGGTAGTTCCGGGCGTATCCGTCCTTGACGTCTACGACCTCGCCGGACTCTCCAAGCTTTTCAACGGCGGTCCTAAGAATCAACTTCATCGACACTCAACCTCCTCGACCTTCGTCGTTGCCCACCAAAGTTTTCACACGCGACCTGAGATCCAGCCACGTATCACCCAATCCAATAACCAACGCCCCAAAGAACAGCAGCGGTGGCAGTATGAGGACACCAAACAGCAGGAGGACGAATCCCATCAGGGACAGTCCCCCGCTTAGAAACACGACGACCGCAGCCCCCCGCAGCGCGTAAAGGCCACCCATGAACACCAAAATGTTGGTGCCCGCACGCTCGGCTCCTTCGCCCGACCCCACGCCCAGCACGACCAAGCCGACGACGAACAACCATACGAGGTGGTCGTTGAACCGGAAGTCGCGGAGAGGGCCGACGCCCATGTCGTTCCCAAGCGCGAGCCGCACATAGCCCCACCATGCCACTCCGAGCGCCGCCAGGGAAGAGAGTCCCAGCAGCGCCGGAAACGCACGGCCTTGCTGTTCGCCCGCCTGATACACCGCCGCCGCCAAACGCCCGGACAACGGTGCCTCCGGGTCTCCAAAGAGGCGGACCATGCCGGCCAAAGCGCTCACAGCGGCGTCAGTGCCACGCATGATTCGCTCCGTGACCAGCCAGTCCACATACGTCCAGTTTCCAGGCTGAGCCTCGAAAAACACCACCACAATCGTGAACGTGCCGAGCACCGCGGCGAGGGCCCGCGGAAAAAATCCTACCGTCGGCCACCTCAGCGTAAGGGCCACGAACCACCCCGCCAGGAGAACGGCCCATCCGCGCTCCAGGTACCAGATCGCATCCCTCGGCAATCCGCCGACCGCTACCGCGATGGCCAGCCCCGTGACCACCAGGGCCCCCAGACGGCGGGCGCCAAGGATGACAGACAGCGCGATGAACGGGACCGCGATCATGCTCGCTATACTGCTGACCCCAAGCATGGGACCGACCAACAACAAGCCGGCCACGCGACGCCATCCTCGCCCCGACCGAGGCGCATCCTCCATGGATCCGAATCCGGATTCGTGGTTAGGCGTCGTGGTCCCTGACATACGGAACCAGGGCCAAATATCGGGCGCGCTTGATGGCTCGGCCCAACTGGCGCTGGAAGCCGGCGGTCACCTTGGTCGTGCGCTTCGGCAAGATCTTGCCCTGCTCTGTCATGAACTGGGACAACGTAGAAACGTCCTTGTAGTTCAGTTGTTCTACAGGGGGGCCCTCGACTCTGCGGCGACGTCCTCGCCCACCGCTGAATTCCGGGGACCGTGGGCATTGACGACCCTGGGACCGTCCCCTTCGGCCGCTTCGTCCCCTTCGGCCGCTTCGTCCCCTTCCGGCTCTTCGTCCCTATCGGAGGCCTCACGCTTAGGCGCCGGCGGGCCATGATAATCGTCGTCGTCATCATCGCGATCCGCGCCCGGTCGCGCGGGCCGGAAGGTCGACTGCCCGGTGGTTGGCTCCCCCTCGTTCAACACGAGGAGGTACCGAAGAATGTCGTCGTCCAGGGTGAGCGCACGCTCGTACTCGGGCAAAGAATCGGCGGATGCCCGAAAATGGGCCACCACGTAATACCCGGATTTGTTCTTCTGGATGGGGTATGCCATCTGGCGGGTGCCCCAGTGATCGACAGCAGCCACCTCGGCCCCGTCGCCCGCGACCGCGAGCGCGTGGAATGCCGTGAGCTTCTCGTTGACCGCGTCCTCATCGAGGTCCGCGTTGAAAATATAGACTACCTCATAAAGACGCATCGGTCCTCCCTCGGTCCGTCGTTCGAAACGGGCCCCGCCACCGAGACGGAGCAGGATGAAAGCCGTTAAATATACGGATCCAGGCCCCTTAGAGAAGGGCCCTGTGCACCGCATCGATGAGTAGCGGATAACGCTCGAAGGTCCAGCGGGCCTCGTCGAGGTTCAGCCGCTCTCGGTTGGTGTGGGCGTAGCGCTCCTCTCCCGGGGCGAAGCCCACAGTCGGAATTCCGTGGACGCCGCGGCTCCAGCCCCCGTCGGTGGCGAACGCCCATGGCCGAACCGTGGCAGGGCCGTCGCCGTCACGCTGTCCGACGGCCCGGGCGGCGGCTCGCACGACCGGGTCATCCGGGTCCATTACAAATCCAGGGGTAAACAACGAACGCTCCGAAGTGATTCCCGTGTACGTCGTCTGTGGTTGTGCTGCCATCCGGACCTCCACCGTGAGTCCTTCAGGCGGATCTCCGACTTCGGCGCGTACAGCCGCTTCGACGCTCCGCTCCATCCATTCGTCGGTCGCCCCCGGCAAGACCCGCCAGTCCACGACTACCGTGACCTTGTCGGGAATGACGTTGCGGCTCTCGGGCAACACATCCACGCCCGTAGCCACGAGAGTCGAACGGCCGAGCATCGGATCTTCGGCCTGAGCCTCGGCGAGCTTGTGCAGGGCCGTGAGCACGGCAGGCACCAGGTCCAACGCGTTGGCAGCCCTTCCTGGGGCGCTCGCGTGTCCCGCCAGGCCGTGGATGACCACCTCGACCTCACCCCGTCCGCGATGGCCGATACAGACATCTCCGTGGGTCGACTCACCGATGACGACGGCTCCGGGTCTCACTCCCGAGTCGAGGAGCCGCTGCATGCCGAGACCACCTCGTTCCTCGAACACGGTGTGTGCGACGATAATGTCGCCTCGGGCTCGACCCATGAGTGTGGCGGCCGCATAGGTCTGGAGCGCTAGCGGGCCCTTGATATCCATGGCGCCACGCCCGTGGAGGAAGCCCTGCTCGACCGCGCCCGAGAAAGGCGGGAACTCCCACTCGGAGTGATCACCCTCGGCGACGACGTCCAGGTGGCAGTTGAGCATGACGCTCGGTGCCTCACCGCGGCCCTTTACGACTCCGATCGCGTTGCCGACGTCGTCCGTCCGCACATCCTCGAAGCCCAGCGCCTCGTACTCCTCGATAACGCGGCGAGCCACTGCCTCCTCGTCCCCTGAAGGCGAGGGGATCCGAATGAGGTCCTGCGCAAAGGCGAGCGCGTTCTCGAACGTGGGCTCGCGGGCGTTTCCCATTATTCGAATAGGCCTCTACCCGAACAGGCTCTTTATGAAGTCCATGATCATCGAGGTACCACCCAGGTCGATCTCGTGCACCTTTACGAACCACGGCGCCAGCACCAACGACACAACGCTCATCAGCTTGATCAGGATGTTGAGAGACGGGCCCGCGGTGTCCTTGAAGGGATCACCGACCGTGTCGCCCACCACCGCAGCCTTGTGGGCATCCGAGCCCTTGCCACCGAGGGCGCCGGCCTCGATGTACTTCTTCGCGTTATCCCACGCACCACCGGCATTGGCCATGAACAGAGCCATGAGCACGCCGCTCACCATCGCACCTGCGAGCAGGCCGCCCAGCGCCTCGACGCCGAGAAAGCGGCCGACGATCACCGGCGCCAGGATGGCGGTGACACCCGGAAGGATCATCTCCCGAAGCGCCGCCCGGGTCGAGATGTCGATGCAACGGGCCGAGTCGGGCTTGGCGGTGCCCTCCAAGAGGCCCGGAATTTCGCGGAACTGCCGCCGCACCTCCTCCACCATGCCCTGGGCCGCCCGACCCACAGCCGTCATCGTGAGCGCGGCCACGAAGAACGGCAGCATGCCACCCAGGAACAAGCCGATGACGACCTTCGGGTTGATGAGGTTGATGCCCGTGTCCGTCAGGCCGACCGCCGCCGCGTAGGCCGAGAACAGGGCCAGCGCCGTGAGCGCGGCTGATCCGATGGCAAAGCCCTTGCCTTGCGCCGCGGTCGTGTTGCCAATGGCGTCGAGAGAATCGGTGATCGCCCGGGTCTCCTCGCCCAAGCCGCTCATCTGGCTGATGCCGCCCGCATTGTCGGCGATGGGCCCGTAGGCGTCCACCGACATGGTGACGCCCACCGTGGCCAACATGCCAACGGCAGCGATGCCGATGCCGTAGAGGCCGGCGAACTGGAACGAGAGCCAGATCGCGAGGCAGATCAGGAGCACGGGGATCGCCGTGGACTCCATGCCCACGGCCAGGCCGGTGATGAGGTTGGTGCCCGCTCCGGTCTGGCTGGCTTCGGCGATCCTCCGGATGGGTGCGGCCGCCGTGTAGTACTCGGTCACGAGACCGATCGCGATGCCCACCAGCGTGCCGGCGAGAATCGCCACCCAAGGGCCGATGGCGGGCAGTGCCCGCCCACCCTCGGTGATCACCTGGAAATCCATGCCCCGCACGATGAAATACATGGCCCCGAGAAAGAGGACGGCGGCAACGAAGGTGACGTTGCGAAGCGCCGCGGCAGGATCGGTCCCCTCGAACACCTTCATCATGCCGATACCGATCAGCGAAGCCAGCAGACCCACCATGACCGTGAGAATCGGCAGAGCCACAGCGCTGGGGGTATGCGTGGTCATGCCGACCGTGGCGCCGATCGCGATCGTGGCGATGATCGAGCCCACGTAGGACTCGAAGATGTCGGCGCCCATCCCGGCGACATCACCCACGTTGTCCCCCACGGCGTCGGCGATGCTAGCGGGGTTACGCGGGTCATCCTCGGGAATCCCTGCCTCGACCTTACCCACCAAGTCGGCACCCACATCGGCGGCTTTGGTGAAGATTCCGCCCCCTACACGGGCGAACAGCGCGATGGAGCTCGCGCCCATGGCGAAACCGGAGATGATCTGAGCAAAACGGACATGTTCCGCCTCGGCAATCGCGCTCGCGCCGAAGATCCAGTAGAAGCCGCCGATTCCAATGAGTCCGAGAGCTGCCACGCTGAGGCCCATGACAGAGCCGCCGAAGAACGCCACTCGGAGTGCCTTCCCCTGACCCTCATCGTTCGCGGCCGCCGCCGTCCGCACGTTCGCGCGCGTCGCCGACTTCATGCCGAAGAACCCGGCGAAAACGGAGCAGAGGGCGCCGGTCACGTAGGCGATCGCTGTCTGGCCCGTGGTGGCCCACGCGAGCAGCGCCGTCACGACGAGCACGAACACCGCCAAGACCGAGTATTCGCGCTTCAGGAAAGTCATCGCGCCGTCATGGATCTGTGTCGAGATATCGATCATCAGATCGGATCCGGCTGGTTGGCTCTTCACGTAGCGGTAGACGAATCCCGCAGTCACGAGACCCACCATGCCGGCGGCCCAGGCCCATGTGGTCCAAGTCACGAAATCGCTCATCGGCGATGTTTACCTTTTCTAGGATAGGAACGACTGTCGATGACGGTCTGGCCAGTGATATTCCATCCGAAAACTCACCGGTTGAACCGACTCATCGCTTCTTCGACACCTTCGGTAATCCAGACTTCAACGGCCTTGGTCAACTCCGGTAACAACCCGACCACCAAGTCTTCGTCCTGCGCGTCCATCGGCGACAGGACCCAGTCCGAGAGATCTTCCTCGGAGGGTGCAATGCCCACACCGACACGCACCCTGGCGTAGGCGTCGGTGCCCAGCGCACCCGTGATCGACCTGAGCCCGTTGTGCCCCCCCGTGCCTCCCTCGGGGCGAAAACGCACCCGGCCAACCTCCAAGGCCGCGTCGTCAACAGCGACGAGCAGATCCTCTTCGACCTCGAATTCCGACAGGAGGCGCAGCGAGATCAGGGCTCCCCCGCTGTTGTTCATGAATGTCGTCGGCTTCAGCAGGCGGATCTCACGTTCCCCAACTACTCCGTCAACGACCAGCGCCTTGCCCCGCTTCTCAAAAGGACCGAAACCCCAGTCGTAGGCGAGCCGATCGAGGACCCACCAGCCCATGTTGTGACGGGTTCCATCGTACTCCGAGCCAGGATTCCCGAGACCGACGACGACTTTCACGGCCAAGCCGCCGGCTGAAACTTAGCCCTCGGACCCGCTCTCGTCTCTGCCGGCCTCAGGTGCCTCCTCGCCCTCGACCAACTCTGCGCCCTCGAGCTCCTCGTCGAGCTCCTCGTCGAGCTCCTCTTCGGGCTCCTCGACCTCGACGATCTTGGGCAGCGCGACCGTGCAGATCGTCTGTCCGACATCGGTGATGAGTTCGATGTCCTCGCCAATCGTGATGTCCGAGACATGCAAGGAGTCGCCCACTTCGAGCTGGGTCACCTCGACCTCGAAGGACGTTGGAATCAACGAAGGAATGCATTTCACCCGAATCTCATGGATAGCCTGATCCATGATTCCGCCCCCCGTCCGGACACCTTCCGCTGTCCCCAGCAGAACCACGGGGATGTCGACCTCGAGCGCCACGCCCCTCTGGATTTGGTAGAAATCGACGTGGATGAGCTCGGTGCGGAACGGATGACTCTGGATCTCCCGCACCAGAATGTCCATCTCCTCCTCACCTTCGATGGCAAGGCTGATGATCGTGTTGTCGGTCGAGATGGACTGGAAGAGCTTAAGCGCTTCATGACTGTCCACCGTGAGAGACATCGCGTCCAAGTCCCTGCCGTACACTACGGCCGGTATCCGGCCGGCGCTCCTGAATTTCCGCGCGGCTCCCTTACCGGTTTCGCCTCTCTTGACGGCGGCGAGTTCCACCTTAGTGCTCATGTCGCTTCTACCTTGCTGGAGTCGGCCGGCTCAGAAGAGCTGGCTCACCGACTCGTTCGAGTGAATGCACTGAATCGCCTGGGCGAGAAGGTCGGCCACGGATAGAATCGTGAGGCCGTCGAAACGCCGGTCCCCGGGTATGTCGATGGTGTTCGTTACGACAAACTCCTCGAGTGGCGCAGCAGCGAGCTTCTCAGAGGCTTGGCCGGACAGCAGCGCGTGTGTGGCCGCCGCCGTGACGGTCTTCGCGCCACGTTCCTTGAGGGCGACCACGGCGTTGGCCAGGGTCCCCCCGGTATCCACCATGTCGTCCACCAGAAGGCAGTTCATGCCGTCTACGTCTCCGACCACGTTCAGCACTTCGGCCACATTCGCCGCGGGCCGCCGCTTGTCGATGATCGCGAAACTCGCGTCCAGCCTCTTCGCGAAGCCACGCGCCATCTTGGCCGCTCCCACGTCGGGCGCCACCACTACCAGATCCTTCAGCCCCTTGCCCAGAAAATACTTCGTAATCACCGGCGCCGCGTACAGGTGATCCACGGGAATGTCGAAGAACCCCTGGATCTGGTGCTGATGGAAGTCCATGCCCACCAAACGATCAGCACCGGCTGCCACGATCAGGTTGGCCACGAGCTTGGCGGCAATGGAGACGCGCGGCTGGTCCTTACGGTCCTGCCGGGCGTAGCCGTAGTACGGCACCACCGCCGTAACGCGCGCAGCGGACGCCCGCTTCGCGGCGTCGAGGAGCAGTAGCAACTCCATGATGCTCCCAGCCGGAGCCACCGTGGGCTGGATGATGAACACATCTCGCCCCCGGGCGTTCTTCTCGATCCGTACAAAGATTTCGCCATCCGCAAAGTCACGAATCTCGACCCCGGTCGGATCCTCACCGAGGATCTCACCGATCTCCAACGCCAGGGGGTGGTTTGCGCGCCCTGCAAGCAGCTGTAACGGCCCTCTGCCGTACGGATCGTCCATTTATCCTAGTCGATTTCGGTGCGAGTTGACACAGCCTGAAAAACTAGATGGGATCTCGGGGCGAGTCAACGCCGAAATCGGCCTATCAACAGGCCTCAGCGGGATGGCCGCTTGAGCCTCACCGCTCTAGTCACGGATAGGGGATCCCGACCTTTCAGCGACACCTCCAAGCGGAGCAGGTAATCCCCCGCATCGATATCAGGGAGATCAAGGTTGAGGGCTCGAAAGTGTGGTCCCGGCTCATGGGGACCCGGCTCGCTCCACTGGATGCGAAGTGGCTTAGCGGCGCCGCCCAAGCCCACCAGGCTGCCAATCCGTCGGAAGAATCCTCTCCCTTCCCGGTAGAGACTGAGCTCATACTTCACCTGCTCCGCCTCCCACCCCAGGCCGAAGAGTTCCCAGCCCACCGCCACGCGCTCGCCAGCCGTGAGGTCGGTCGTGGGACGCACCAGCGGCACCGCATGGGCGAGATCCTCGGGGAGGTGGTCTCGGGGCTCGAGCAGCACCAAATCGGAAAGGGTGGCCAAATCCGGCGGAATCGTGTCCACGGAAAGGCCATGCCGAATTCGGCCTGCCCGCCCGAGCTCGGCGCTCCACGCCTCCAAACTGAGGAGGTAGTCACCGGCCGGGGCCTGCAGGCTCAACGAGCCCTGTGACCGGCCCATAACGTGAGCCTCCGCAGCCGTCCCGCCGTCAGCGATCAGAAACAAACCGATCTGTGGCGGAGCCTCTGAGCGCTCGGGAACCGCCCAGGGAATCACATCGTCCGGGCCCGGGGGCGGCCCGGGTTCGATCGAGAAGCCGCCGCGCTCGTCGATGGGCTCATCGGGAAGAGCAATCGCACCTACGAGCACGAACGTCTCTCCCCTCGAGAAGACCGCCAGCTGCCCCCTACCCTCGAGGAGGTCTGGCGCATAGACCGGCGCATGACTGCTTCGGGGCTTGTCTTTCTCCGGAATCCAGCGGCCCGGCTCGACCGCCGCCGGCTCCTTCAGAACAAAGCCGGGCGGCACCACCTCGCGGGCGTCCTTGGACTGATGGCCCACGGTCCCACCCCTGTCCTGGAATGAGCCGGCGGCGGGCCGGACGCGCTCCCAGGCTCGCTCCCAACCATAGCGGATCGTCAACTCCTCGAGATCCCGTCCCCAGGACATCGCCCATGGGGTGCGAGCCTTGCTCTTGATCGCCGACATGACCCAACGGGAGTAGTGCTCCGTGAGCCGGTCGTTGCCAGCCACGACGTAGAGCGGGTCTGCCAAGTGCCAAACCCGCGACCAAGCCGCGGCACGGAGTGAATCGGGCTGGTGCTCGATGTAATCCTCAGCACTCGAGTCGAGAACCAGGCTCGGATCTCTCCAGCGATCGGCTTGCTCGGCGGGCATCGACACGAGCGCCGACTCGAACGCCTCGAGCGCGGCGCCGTACTTGCCCATGCCGTGGTAGCTGAAGCCGAGCAGGGCCCGACACCACCAGTCGCCGTCCCACGCACATCGCGAGGCCAACTCGGCCGCCTCTTCCCAGCGGTTCTCCTCAGCCAGGTAGTAGACCCTTTGTCCCAGAACCCAATGATCGCCCGGGATACCCTGAGCCACCTCGTCCAGACGTTCCAGGAGCACCTCGCGGGCCCTCACCAGCGCAGGAGGATCGGGCACGGCAGTCCAGTCGTCTCCGCCATGGATCAGGCAGATACGTCCGATACGCTCGTCACACGAGCCTCCCAGGTATCTGGGCGTCGATTTCATACGCCGTCTCCGCAGCCGCTCGAACGAGGCCTGCGCGTTCCGCGCCTGCTTGTTGAGCTCGGAGGAGTCCGGGCGGACTTCGAGCTGCGCCCCAAGCGGCACTGGCGATCGGAAGCACAAGACAACGAATAACAGAAGAACGCTCTTACGACTCATGCCGAACAGTACAACACGGCCGGCGCGCGCGTTCCTCCCGTTCCTTGCCCGATCTCGAAAACGAACTACGATCTCCACACCCGGGGAGTGATCCAACCTTCGCGAACACATATCCACGCAAGAGGAAGTATGCGCTCGATCATCATGCTAGTTCTGTTTGCCGCGCTCTCGGTTCCGACGGCGTCGGCTCAAGAGTCCGACCGTGGATGGAGCGGTACGGGAGACGTCGCCCTCTCTCACAACACCGGCAGCACCGACTTCACGTCGGCCGCGTTGGAGCACGACCTGAAATTCCGGGGCGACCGCTTCCGATTCGAACTGGGTACGTCGTTCACGTACTCTCGGACCTCGATCACGTTCTCCTCACCAGAGCCGGGAGCACCGGACGAGGTCCAGACCACCACGTTCGAGATCTTCGAAGTCAACGCGGCGGTGCGTAAGGACTTCCGTGGGACCGTGTACGGAGCCCTCAACTCCGCCTGGGATCGAGACCCGAGTCAGGGAATCCGAACCCGTGTGCGGACGCTCGGGGGACTGGGTTGGCGGCCCGAGGGAGAGAAGACGTCGGGGCGCCTTGAAGCCTCGGCAGGGCTCATGTACGAGGTCGAAGTCGATGGTGACAGCAAGACCTTTCCGGCCCTCGGCCTCACCTTCGGCCTCGATCGTCGATTCGGCTCCGGCGGAGACTTCTCCATCGAATCGGATCTCGTGGGGAATCTGGAGGATACCGACGATGTGCTGATCGCCACGAAGGTGAGCGTGGGCGCTAGTCTCACGGAGCGCTTTCGGCTCTCACTGCGCTACCGCGTCGTGTGGGACAACAAGCCGGCCGACGCCGTGTTCGATCCGACCGGGACCGGTGAACGCACGAGCACGCCTCAGCGGACGCGCACCAGCCTTAGCGCTTCGGTTTCCGTGACGTGGTGATGGGGCCTCGCTGAACGCTTCGCCGCCTATACGTATGATTACGATCAATTCATACGTATACTCGAGTACGCGCTCTCGACGCGCCGGTCGCGGGGCGGGGTGGCGGCTACGGCTCGACGGACCGCACACCGCACGTGTCCGGCCACCCTCGCTCACAGGCGAGTGCGTACAGCTTGTTCGGATCGCGCTCGCGGATCGCTCCCTTGCTGCCTCTCAGAACGATCGGCAGGTCTCCAATTAGAGGGGGTTCGCTCCCCAAGGTCCCCGGGCCGGTCGTCATGCGGTACACGTTCTCGCAGGCCATGGGAAACCCCAGCTCGCAGCCGCGCCTGATCGCGGCCAGGGCGCCCAACCGGTCGCTCTCTCGCTGGACCAGGTGGATGCCCAGCTCGTTGCACGCCCAGCCCGAGTCCTTCTCGCAGAAGTTGCCCAGCATGCGCGGAACGTAGTCGCAGGCTCGGGCAGACCCCGCCTGACAGGCCTCTTGCCAGAACGGCAGGTACTGACCCGGGTGGTCGTCACCGAGGCCCCCCGCGCCACTGATCGCGGTGAAGAGAACCACCCAGAGGCCCACGGTGGCCACGCGGCGCCGCGGCGCCGTCAGCCTCTCGCCGAGCTTCGAGACGTCCAAGAGCTTGAGCCGTCCCGACGCGGCCGCGCGATCGATGACCCGGACCAGCAGGTTCATGAGGGGCACGGGCAGCAGCTTGTCGTAGAACCCGGGAGCACCGCCCGCGCTCAGAAGGGCGTACGTCCCTATGACGCCGAGCCCGTACATCACACCGAAGAGGATGCGGCCCGACTCCGAGCGCGGCGACGTGGCGGGGTCGGTGAACAGCAGGTGCATCCCCAGGAATAGCGCGATCGGAATGTAGGCGTCGAGGAAGTAGTAGGTGCCGGTCGCAGCGAAGTACACGAGGCCGAAGGCGTACGTCGTGAGGATCGCCGAGATCGTCATCGTGGCGACGCCGAAGAGAAGCTGGCCCGTCAAGGACACCAGGAAGATCACCGCATAGATGTGGGGAGGGTTGAACAACGTCGTGGCGAGCTCCACTCCCAGCGTCCTATCCGTCGTCCCGGTCAGAATCAGCACCAGCGAGAACACGGCGAGCGTGAACGCGGACGGGTTGAAGATGTGCACGGAGCGCCCGTCCCTTTTCCAGCGGATGAACTCCTTCGCCAGGAAGGCGAGCGCCACCATCACGAACTGCCAGTAGAACCACTCCGGCTTGAACAACAGGAAGAAGTTCATGCTGAACGTGATCGGGACGGGCCCGAGCCCGAGCTCGTAGTTGTCCCGCCGGGACCAGGTCAACAGGCTGTGGAGCCCGTACGCGAACATCAGCTGTACGAGCAGCATGGGGGCGAACAGGCGAACGGCCGGCAGGTGCCATCCCCAGTAGAAGTAGATCACCACCAGCACGCACGCCTGCACGTAGTGAGGTCGCCGCATCACGATCTCTACGCCCAACGTGCGGCCGGAGCGCCGTGCCATCACGTAGAGGGCGGCGGTCCACAGCACGAGTACGCCGGCCGCACCGAGGATCGGCCGGGCAAGCAGCGGGTCACGCGTCAGAAGGCCCAGTGCGAGCAACCCGATCGCCAACCCACCCGGGAGGGCCAAGGCCTTTCCGGGAGGCAGGCGCTGCGACGCAGGTGGGTCCTCTTCAGGTCGATGATTCGTGGGCTGCATGGGAATTGCTCCTGGATGGGCGCTTCTGCGGTGCGGCCAACATGCCGACCCCATGGGGGTGCCGCAAGTCGGCCGCGTCGCGAGCCGGAGGTCCGCGGCGACGGGTGGTTGAGGCGTTGGTGCATGGCGGTGCTCGCGCACCTCCAGAATACCAATGATCTCGTGGCAGAAAGGGGTTTCGCCGCCCACAACCCCCCGGAATAGACGGACCGGTGCTTCAGCGGGTGGTGACGAGGATGGCGCCCCCGTTGTGATTGGTGCCGAACCGGTTCGTGGCCTCCGAAGGGCTCAGGTACTCCATCCGCTCCACCACGTCCGCACGTATGCGCCCCAACTCGGAAATGTCGTCCAGGCGGATTCCGTCCAGGTACAACACTGGTGGGCTGCCGTCTGGGTTGAGGAAGGTGGGGGACGCCCGACTGCGAAGCCAGTGGAGGCGGTACTGCTGCACGGCGTCGAAGGCCGTCACCACCACCACCTCAGCGATCTCATCGGCGGTCAACACGCGCGACGAGCGCCTTGGGCCGGTTCCTTGCGTCGCTGCGCAGGCAAGGAGGATGGTGGCTAGGGGCAGAAGGAGGACACGCTTGTCCATGGCACCTCAGTATTCCACTCCCGGGTCCCATCGAACCGCGAGGGGCGAAAAAGGCGCTGCCCCCACCGCACTGTGCGGTGAGGGCAGTGCCCCTGATTGAGTAGTCGCGGCGGGTCCTGCTCAGCCGCTGTTTGTACCTGCCGCCGCTTCCTTGCAGGTGAAGTTGGGGTTGACCGCGCACTCGGCCGACGGCACGGGCATACAGGAGTCACGCTGGGGTTCGCCGTCCCACACCACCGTACCGCCGTTCAGGAACGGGTGGTTCCACCGATCCAGGTCCCAGAGCCTACGGCCCTCCAGCCAGAGCGTCAGGTGGCGCTCGCCGTCCAGAATGGACCATGCGTCGTCGAAGGCGTTGGGATACTCCATCGCGCCGGCAGTGGCAGGTTCGGTGATGGACGGCATCCCGTAGAGGTCCCGGACCCGGTTGATCTGGGTCGTGAATTCACCGAGGTCACCGCTCATGAGCGCTGCCTCAGCCTCGATGAGACGTGCCTCCTTGCCGGTCAAAGCCGGTATCTCGCTCCCCCAGTCGTCGAACTTATCCTGCCGCCAGTGCGTCGTCACACCGTCAGCACCGACAGTGGTCCCGCCGGCACAGCCAGTTTCCGTATCACACCTGGTCAAGGGGGCCCGGGGGTCCGTCGGGTCGAAGCTGCCTGCGTAGGTTCCCAAGGCGGACATCTCATTCCGGCCGTGAGTCTCGTCGTAGATCTCGTTCGAGTTGTCGTTGATGTCGTAAAAAATCTCGAAAACGAAATCGTCGTCGACCAGGCGAGCCTCCGACACCGCCTGGCTCCATTGTCCGAGGTCGGCGTAGGCCGACGCCAGCCCCGCGTGGGCTGCCTCCTGGAACTCGGTGCCAAAGGACAACGCGTTGGTGAAGGCAATGACGGCCTTGTCGAATGCTACTTCCCTGGGCTGTAGGCCGCCGTAATTGTCCTCGTCGGAGTAGACGACCTGGCAGTAGGTCTCGCCGAGAGTTCTGTGAGCGATGCCCTCGAAGACGTACGCCCGGCCGATGCGGGGGTCGCTGGAAAACGCAGCCGGCTCGAGCAGCTTCTCGATGCGAGCGATGTGGAGCTCGGCCATCCAGGCGGCCTCATGAGCCTGCTCCCAGATGCCGTTGACCTCGTCCTGCATCGCAATGCCAACGCGCAAATTACCCGTACTCGAGTAGCTGCCGGACCCTGCCATCTCGTCTGTGAGGCGTGCCCCGTCGAAGCCCGCTTGGTCCATGAAGTCCGATACGTCGGAGGAGAGCCCCACAATGAGCACATCGATCAGGTTGACATCGTCGAGGTCGCTGTCCAGGATTTGACCCGGGTTCTCGATGTCGAAGAGATCTCCGCATCCTCCCACGAACAAGAAGAGCCCCGT
>JADFRS010000232.1 GCA_022561145.1 Gemmatimonadota bacterium | reverse complement strand
AGCGAGAAACAATCTCCAAAAATAGTTGGCCGTTGTAACCCTCGCGGATCTCGTCGTTTCGTCGCCGCTGCAGGTATTCGGCCACCGCTTGTCTGAGCACAGCCGACCGTCCTTTGCGCCTGACCTCCTCCGTTGCGTCGAGATCGGCGAGGAGGCGTGGCTCCATCATAATCTGTATCGCTTTCATGTTGGTAAAATACGTGGCATCTATATCCACAGTCAACGATCTCCGCCCCGTGAAGCGGCACGTGCGTTGAAGCATACACCGGATCTCACAGCCACAGCCATGGGCACCTGGGACGACTCGACCGACCCCAATGTGGAAGTGTTTTTTGGCAAATGGGCCGCGTAGTCGGCCGGCGCACGAGCGAGATCGGCATCCGCATGGCGCTTCCCCCTACTGAATTCTGGTCCGCATTTCCGCGTGGGCCCTACGGATCCACAGGCCCATCGACAAAGACAGTGTCGGCCGCCAACTCCTCGAAGCACAGGTTGACGGTTCGCCCTTCGGTGCGGGTCCGGTGGACCATCCCGGCCGGCACGGTCACAGCCTGCCAAGGCTCGAGGCGGAGGGTCCGGCCGTCGGCCAGGTCGACGAGAAGACAGCCCTCGACCACCAGGAAGAGCTCGTCCGAGGTCGGGTGGTGGTGCCAGGGGTAGTCTCCCTCGAAGACGGCAAGCCGAAGGCAGTGCTGGTTCACACGGTTGATCACGATGTTGCTGTAGCCCTCGGCCGCCTCAGTACTCTCGGCGACCAGATCTACCACCTCGAGGGGAGGGTACCGCACCGGCTCGTCCTGGTATGACTGAGCATCGAAAGAGGAGCTGTTCATGTGGGATTCATCTCACCGTGGATCGGAGTCCGATTTTGATCAGGCTGGCCAGTGCACACTAGCCGCTCTACTGCCGAAGCGCCCCGAAGACGCCCGGGATCTCGAGCAGGCGGAACGAGAAAAACCAGAAGGTCCGGTCGTCGCTGGCCTGAAGGTTCACCCCTCCGCCGACGAAAATCAGATCGCCAAGCGATATCGTCGCAGCCAGGCCGATCTCGACGCTCTCATCGTCGACGAAGTCGAGCGTGGTCGTGGAGAGCCCGAATCCCAGATGATTGAAGAAGCTGGTGCCGACTCCGCGCTCGTTGTCCCCCGGCCATCCCCTGTAGCGTAGAGTCCACGTGATGATCGGGTTGGGTTTGAACTTGGACTCCCCGTGGCGCTGAACGAAGGCGAGGGAGGCAGCAGTCGCGCCCGAGAGTCCGTACGACTGAATCAGGAGATCGTCGGTCCACTCGAGCAGCACCTCTCCGTCTTGCATTAGCTCATACGTCAGGACGATGCGTTGTCCGGGCTCCCGGCCCCCAGCGATGGTCAGCAGGTCGAGCCGAGTGTCCAACCCTGCCGAGAAGCTGCGTGCTGTGAGGCCTGGTGGTGGAGCGAACGGCACATTGATCGCATCGTTCGTTCGCAACCGTTCCAACAAGACGAGCGTGGAGCTGTGAACGTCCTGGAGGATGGTATTGGCCTCCTCCAGGCTGTTGGTGAGCTCGTCGACCAGCCCACTGGTGCTTCGGCGAACCACTGCCACCGCCTCGGCCGACGCGCGGCTCAGGATATTCTCCAGTTCCCGCCCTCTCTCCTCCCACTTCTCGGGTCGGAAGGCTTGCAAGGCGTCTTCATCGAGGAACCGAAACGCGCCCAGAATCTCCCCCATCGCGTCGACGGCGGTCATGCCGGCCGTAGGGGAACGCAGACTCAGAAATGCCTTTGCGGGTTGAAGGTCTTCCAGAAGGCCATGCCCGAAGATCTCGAGCTCCAACGCCAGAGAGTCAGCTTGAACCCCGAGTCCGACGTCGAGCTGTTGTATGGTGGACTGGAGCTGAGCACGCAAGCCAGACATCCGGACGGCGATGACTCCAACGGCACCGTCCAGAGCCGAGGCGGTAGCCAGAAGTCTCTCGATCTCGGGGAATTGTTCGACGGCCTCGCGTCGCAAGACCGCGGTGATCTCGCCCCTGGCATCGTTGGTCTCGCGAATGCGAGATGCCAGCGAATCGTATGCGGCGAATGCGCGCTCCTCCTCCTCTGAGATGGCGAAGGCGACTTTGGGATAACGCACAACGGGCCCGGTCTCGACCTTGTTGTAGCCCGGAAGGAAGATGGGGTCTGGGCCGTCCGGCCGTAGCAGATTCGCCTGGATCCGGACGGTAACATTCGAGGCGTTGAGGCGCCCGTTGAGGTCGCTTCGCAGGAACTCGATCTCCTCCTGCATGATGACCGTCACCGTATCCCACTGGAAGTTCCAGAGCCGCCCCGGGCCTTGTTGGGTTCGGTTCAGAATGGCGTCCACCGCTTCCTGGAGTGCTGCTTGGGCGGTCCCCTCTGCCGCGAGACGACTTCCGATAGCGGCCTCCAGCGCATCGAACATCCCGGCAGCAGCGCGGGAGCTTACCCTGCGCCGTGCGATGAAGTCTTCGACGCCTTCCTCCTGGGCCGCCACCACCAAGTCCTGTAAGGCGGTGGTCACCTCGGAGATCTGGTCGAGGAGCAGCTCGAGCTGGTGCATGCGCTCGGTGACCATCCTCAGGTCGGCGCGATGAGCATCAGGAAGCAGGGTCGTGATCAGCGTCCGGAGCGCATCTTCATCCACCAAGATGTCGATACTGCTGTTTACGTCGATCCCGATCGTTGCCGGCCCCGCGGCGATCGTTCGAGTGCCGCCATCGGAGCGCTCGCCTTTCTCCAAGTAGCGGATTGCTGCTCGCCCCTGGGCCACATGATCCTGTGCTCCTAGCGATGCAAAGGCCCCGTAGGGGAGGCAGGCGGTGAGCCCCAGCAGTATCGAGCAGAGGCGGCGCATCAGCAAGCGCCCTCGACGTCGAGGAACGTCTTGTTGATGCGGTAGTCATTTGCGGTGCATTTTACGCCCTCGTTCGGATGACCTTCACAGCCGCATATGATGGACGCGCACTCTTCGGCAGAGAGTTCGGGCAGGAAGTTGGGCCATTCCTCTTCCGCAGCGACGATCACGCACTCCCGCTTCGGCACGCCGTCGGCCGCCGCTTGCGCTCGCTCCTCGAAATCGTCGTCGGCCTTCCACCCCTGAACGTAGATGTAGCAATAGTCCGGCTGCATAGCGGTCTCCACGGTCGTTCGTGATGTCTGGGGGGGGCCTTCGCACTCGGGAACGGCCAATCAAACCGTAGGCGCTCCTGTTCGAGGACGCAAGAAGACGGATCGTCAAGCAGAGCCGGTGGTACAGCCACACGCCGTGACCGATGAAGAGGAGCCCGGCGAACTCGCAGGGCTCCTCTTGCTTGGTTTGCTACAGCCGTGTCATGGGCTGAATTCGGCCGCGGATGATGAGCCGCGACCCTATAGCGAGCAGGTCATGTCCTCGGCGCAGCACATGGGTGACTTGATCATGCCGTGCCCGTCAGGGCACTTGGACACGTCGACCGTGCCGCCGTCGTCTTTGGTCAGCGTCTCGTGAACGAGGGCCTGTCCGCACTGTCCGCAGGTCATGTTCACGCTCATGCCGCACTTCTCGCAAGTGTATGCCGCCATGGTAGGCTACTCGGGTTGATTTGGGGTTGGCGAATCGCTGACGGACGAACATAGGCGACCAGACCCCGATCGTCATCTTTTCTTTGCTCTCGACACTCCCCCCAGGTCCGGTACCTGGGGGAGAACTACCTGGAGATGAGACACCTTGGCAACGGGTCGGCCAGCATCGTTCTGCTCCCGGACGCATCAAGTTGACATTACCCCTTGACAACGCCGTGCCCTTCATACATACTGGCCGGTATGTTAACGCAAGAGACTACCAAACACCCCACGCTGGGGCGTACGCGCGACCCCGAGGGTACTCGTGCGTTACTCGTGGAGAACGCTTTCCGCGAGATCCACGCCCACGGCTATGCGGGCTCGAGCCTCGACCGCATTCTGGCCAACTCGGGCGTCACGAAGGGTGCGCTGTATCACCACTTCAAGAGCAAGGCCGACCTGCTGCACGCGGTCATCGACGACGCGATTCGGCCGATGGTCATGGAGCGATGGTTGCGGCCGCTCGAAGAGTCCGACGATCCGATCCGCGCGCTGGCCGACTCGACCCGCACTTTCATGGGCAGCTGCACACCCGAGGAGCTGCGCTGCGGGTGCCCGCTCAACAACCTCGCGCAGGAGCTCTCGGGCGCCGATGAGGATTTCAGGAAACACCTCAACCGCGTCGCGGACGACTGGAGGGCAGGGATTCGGGCCGCGTTCGAACGCGGACAGAGGACCGGAAGCGTCCGCGAGGACGTGGACCCCGCCGCCGTGGCGAGCCTGGTGTTCGCCACCTTCCAGGGTCTCAGCGGTTCGGTGAAGACCTCGGTCGATCGGAAAGCAGTCATGGCCGGACTCGAGGTGTTCTTGGACCTGTTGGAAGGACTGAGACCCTAGGATGCTCCCCGCGAACTTCGTTGCGGGGTTTTCTTGTAGCGCCGAACATACCGACTAGTCGGTATCTAACGAGAAGGCAAACAAAATGAGTGAGAAGATGACAGAGCCCACTCGCGGACGCACGGAGCGCTACACGCGTTGGGTGATCCGGAACAGGTGGTGGGTTGTGCTGAGTGCGCTGCTTGTGACGATGGTTTCGGGAACGGGAATGTCGAAGCT
>JADFRS010000231.1 GCA_022561145.1 Gemmatimonadota bacterium | reverse complement strand
GCTTACGGACCACCCCGACAGCACGTTCGCTGCCGGGGTGGTTTTGCAACTGGGAGACTCGGACGGCAACCTGGATCCGGACGTCGACACGGCGACGCGGATCGAGACGAGTCGGGCCTACAGAAGGGGCTTCCTGATCCGCTTCGAGGGCCATGAGGGACGCAGTGCGGCGGAGGCGTTGAGAGGCCGCTATCTGCTTAGGCCCTTTGACGAGATAGCGCCGACGGAGGAGGGAGAAATCTTCTACCACCAACTCATGGGCATGCATGTCACGGCCATGGATGGCCGGGATGTCGGCGAGGTCGTCGAGGTCTACGAGATCAAGCCCTCGGATCTTCTCGAGGTGAAGGGCGCTGCCGGAACCGTGTTGATCCCCTTCATTCCCGAGATGATTCATTCGGTGGATACCGAGAAACGGCTCATCGTGGTGGATCCGCCGGCCGGATTGCTCGATGTCTGACTCGCCAGTGACTCCCTTGAAGATCAACATCGTCACGATCTTTCCGGAGTTCTTCCAAGCCGCGTTGTCCGTGAGCATCCCGGCGCGCGCGGCGAGTGCGGGCCTGGTCGAGTACAACATTCTGGATCTGCGCGATTTCACGCACGACAGGCACCAGACGGTAGACGACACTCCCTATGGAGGTGGCGCGGGTATGGTGATGAAGGCCGAGCCCTTTTTCGAGGCGATCGACTCGCTCGAGCCGGTGGGCCCCGTGGCCTTGTTGTCGGCCCGGGGGCGGACGTTCAACCACGCCGACGCCGTTCGCTATGCCGTCCAGCTCGAACTGACACTTCTGTGCGGCCATTACAAGGATGTGGACCAGCGCGTGGCCATGCACCTGGCTACAGAAGAGGTGTCGCTGGGCTCCTTTGTGCTCTCTGGCGGAGAGATTCCGGCATTGGCCGTCACCGATGCCGTCGTGCGACTGCTACCCGGAGCCTTGGGCGACCACGAGTCGGCGTCATCGGATTCGTTCTACGACGAGACCACGCTCAGCGCCCCGTCGTACACGCGGCCGGCCGAATATCGTGGGTTCTCCGTCCCGGAGGTACTGCTCACCGGGGATCACGCACTCATTCACGAATGGCGGGAGCAAGAGGCGAAGCGTCTCACGGACGAGCGGCGCGCCCGAGGGGAGGACAGCGCCTAGCGCTGGTCCACCCCTTCTACATCACCGGCAGCGACGTTATTTTACCAGTCTCTAACGAACGGGGCCTTGGCCCGGACCACGAGGAGTCATGATGTCAGATCTACTTCAGGAGCTCGAGAAAGAGCAGTTGCGGGAAGACGCGCTCGACTTCGCTCCTGGCGATACGGTTCGGGTGCTCTACAAGGTGAGGGAGGGCACCAAGGAGCGCGTCCAGGTTTTCGAGGGCGTGTGCATCGGCCGTCGCGGTGGCGGGACGGGCGAGACTTTTACGGTCCGCAAGATCTCGGGCGGCGTCGGTGTTGAACGCGTCTTTCCTCTGCATGCCCCTACGGTGGGCGGTGTCGAAGTCGTACGCCGCGGGCGTGTTCGGAGGGCTAAGCTCTACTACCTGAGAGGGCTTCGTGGTAAGGCGGCCCGCATTCGCGAAAAGCGCACGCGATAGCCCAATGACCTCCCCGGCGAATACGCCGGACCCGGAAGAATCTGGACGGCTCCAGGACCCACTCGAGTATGAGCGACGGTTCTGGAGCCGCGGCGTTTCAGGGGTGGCGGGTGTGGATGAAGCGGGCAGGGGTCCGCTTGCCGGCCCAGTGGTCGCAGCCGCCGTGGTGCTCCCTCCCGACACCGTGATCGAAGGCGCCGCCGACTCCAAGATCCTGACGGCCCAACAGCGCACGGCCCTCTACTCCGTGATTCTCGACAAGGCGGTCGCCTTCGGCCTCGGCGCAGCGTCGGTGGGAGAGATCGACCGGGCGAACATTCTGGTCGCGACCGCCTGGGCGATGCGTCGTGCCCTGGAGCATCTGCCTGAAAAGCCCGGACACGTCGTGGTGGACGGCTTGCCGCTGAAGTCACTCAAGTGGCAGCATGAGGCGGTGGTGGACGGCGACGCCTTGATCCACTCCATCGCATGCGCCTCGATCCTGGCCAAGGTTTGCAGGGACTGCCTCATGCATAAGCTCGCCGTCCGTTATCCGGAATATGGGTGGGAGACCAACGTGGGTTACGGAACCAAAGGCCACCGCGACGCGATCGATCGGCACGGCCCCACGCCGCATCACCGCCGCACCTTTCTGGGGCTTCAGTTCGAGATGGAGATCTGAGCAGAGGGGTCGCGAGCGCCCGTGCGGGTTGAGTCCCGCGGCACACCGAGTAGTTTTACGCAGACTCGGTAGCTCAGTTGGTAGAGCAACGGACTTTTAATCCGTAGGTCGTGGGTTCGATCCCCACCCGGGTCATTCCGCATCAAATGGCGTAAACAGTGTATTTTCAGCACGATCTTCTCGCCAGCATCGACATACCTTCTCTGTAACAGTAACAGAGGAGGATGCTCACATGCCCAAGCTTTACACCCGAAACCAGGGTGGTGTGACCCGATACTACGCCGATTTGAGGGACATCGGCGGGGTCAAGTCGCACTGAAATCTCCCGGCTCGAATCGCGCCACCACAGACGAGGCCGAAGCCTACAAACTCCTTGGAGCTAGGATCGAGGACCTTGAGGGGCAACCCACTGCCACTGGCACGGTGCGCCTTGGTCCATTCGTCAAAGAGTTCATCAGAACCAATCCCGGCGGTGTCACGGAGGCTTGGTTACATGATACCGAGCTACGCCTCCAGGCCGCAGTGGCCCCCATGAGTTGCTTTTCCCTGGACTCACGGGCGGCATGATCACGGACTTGAGGAAGCCCCTCAGGGAGATCTCGAAGGAAGTTGGCTGCGAGTTGCCGAGGCTCACGAAGTTCCGCCACTCACTTCCGGCCTAGAGGCGAGGTGGTGGAGTACAGGGTTTAGCTCACAGCCATCTACGTAGTCTCCGCTCTCCATCTACGTCATTCGGCGTAGGGTTCCGCCGCTTCCTCTCGGCCATCTTACCTGTACGATGTCACCCTCGGCAGAATGGAGATCGAGAATGGAGACGATGACGCGACGCAGCCGTAAGCGCTCCCACATGCGGCCATGGATCCGCCTCTGGCTGGCTGCGATCCCCATCGTGACCGGATGCGATATCCTCTCACCGGGGGACTCCACCGAACCCATCACGTTGCTTTCCCCCGACTGTCCCCTCTTGAGCTACTGCGCGGCGTGGCGCTGGTCTCCGAATGGTGATGAGATCGTCTATAGGTGGTGGCTGCCGTCTGAAGGCTCCCGTCGGCGCCCCGAATACCGGGCCATCGACGTCTCGAACCGCAGGGTCCGCACGTTGGTCGAGTCGTTCGACGACCAGCGGAGGATGCTCGCCTATATCGGTATGCAGGTCTTGGGCCCCTACCTCTACTTCAGCGCTACCGACGAAACCGGAAGCCACGACAACGGTTGTTGCTCCGGTCCCGGACGAGGCTCTGACATCTATCGTGTACGTGTAGACGGTGGCACCCTGGAACGGGTGGCCCGGAACATCGGAATGCGCTACACGGTGTCGCCGGACGGGTCCACACTCACGACCGTCAGGTTCACCAACGATCAGCACTTGAGTCGTTACGACATTCCGAGCCGGACTTGGTCCGAGTTCCCCATGGAGGTGCCCTTGGGGTGGATCAACTGGGCGCCCGACGGGTCGAGCTTCGTGCTCGTGGATCCGTTTGCGGGGTTTGGCAACATTGGTACCGGGGGCCAACTGTACGATCTCCGGTCCAACACCGTCCGCGCCTGGTCCGGGCCGGAAGGCATTGTGGGTCACGGCGGATCGGAGGTCTCACGAACTATCTTCTGGGATCGTGGTGAGCCGTACCTCGTGGCCGTCCGAGGCACCGGTACGATCGTGCGGCGACGGTTGCGCGACGACACCGACGTGGTCGTCCACACCTTCGCGGCTGGGTTGGAGGCGCGCGTTAACCCAGGGCTATCCGTTTCGGGAGACGGTCGGTTCGCGGCCATGTGGCGTAACCGCTGCCCGAACGATGGGAGCGTGTGTGGGCGTAGGGGGTCGGGACACCTGGAAGCCGTGGTGGTGAATCTCCGCTCCGGCGGTGAGGTGGTGGTGAAGGTTCCCTCGGAGGCGTACAGAATCCTCGACCGTACCTTGATTAACCGTCCTCCGGTGCTTTCCCCCGATGGGTGTCGTGTTGCCTTCTCCGCCGGCGGTCTATGGATCAAGCCGGTGCCGGGGGCCTGCTAGGTTGGGGCGCGAGTTGGGAACGGATTTGCGAATCCGTAGCACGACCGGATGGACCTCTTGGAAGAACTCTCCAACCCCATGACGTGGTCAAGCCTACGACTGGCCGCTGGTCGCCACTAGCTTCGGCCGCCGAGGCACACTGTGATCGCAGCTGTATCTCATGCCGCCTTGCCTGTGCGTTTGAAGCTCCTCCACGTGCTTCATGCAGAGCGCGACACTGCAGTGACGTTGCCCCGGCCATCACCACACACATCGCGCGGGCCCAGTGATCTCGCCCGCCGTCGCGATTGATGAGGTCGAGTAGATATTATTCGGGGAATGTGCATCACCACTTTCCAAAGATTCATGGTCACTGTATACAGAATAAGGGAAAGAAATCCCCTAATCGATTGGAGAGAGTATGGC
>JADFRS010000070.1 GCA_022561145.1 Gemmatimonadota bacterium | reverse complement strand
CCGCCGGCGGGATTGCGGAACGAGCACCCGCTGATCTGGAGATCCACGTCGACGCCGTTGATTCCCAGCGATTCGGCCTCGCTGATCCGGAAACCCGAAAAGGATGTCTTCCTGCCCGTATTGGCCACCTGGACGAGGCCTTCGCCTCCGTTTTCGAGTGATCGGGCCAAAAACGAGGCCGTCAGATGCGTTCCTCACTGAAGCAGCTAGGCTGCTCGGTGTCCGGAAAGAGTACTTGAAGACAGGTGAGGGGCCACGGACAGAGGCGGAGGCCATGAGCACTGGCATCGTCGCACGCAAAGAGCGCGACGGCCAGGCTCCCCCGGATCCAAGCCGGGAGGTGTTGGATCAGATAAGGACTACGGCCCACGTGTGTCTCGTGAAGGTCGGCGCTCCTCTGATCAGCAGCTTCGAACTCTCCTACTTCGTGGCGGAGGTATACGAGGAGAGAGGACCCCAAGCTTTCTTCGTGGACTACGAAGGTTGGAAAGGACCTCAGAGTCTCGAAGAGACAGCTCCGGAGGTGTTGGTAAGTAAGGATGACGTGCGGCGCTACGTGCAGATGTTCCTTGGGCCGATGCTGCTTTGGCCGCCAGCTCGGCCCCGGTGGCAGGAGAGGGCAGCGGTCTCGTCGCTCCTCACCGCACTCCGTGTACGTGAGTTCGGCGGGTGACCAGCGACGGGGCTGCAAGAGCGCACGCGGAACTCTGCCGTGCGCTCAATAATCGGATCCAGCGACTAAGAAGCCGAATAAGGAGGGCTGAGATGCCAAAGAAACGCACCACCCGAGTCTTCTGGCGCGACAGAGGCAGCCAAAGACGTGCCTACGGCGACTTCAGGGACTACTCCGATGTAGGAGGAGGCCGAGAGGCTCTGATCCCCTCAGGGGCCAAGAGCGCGACCACCGATGCCGACCTGGCAACGGAGTTAGCGGCGCAGCGGGTCAGGAAGCTCGAAGAGAAGCGCCGCAACAGGTCGCTGCTTGGGGTAGAAGGCGAGGCGGGACTGGCTTGGTTCGCGGCCCACCACCTTTGCGAGAAGGCGAAGGCGGGCAAGGTGACGGAAGGATGGCTCGTAGACACGGAGATGCACCTCCAGCGAGCAGTTGACTTCTTCGGAGCCGACAGGGACGTCGCATCGATCAAGCCGAAGGACTGCGCCGATTGGGCGAATACGTGGGCAAGATCAAGAACGGTCGGGGAAAAACGCTCAGCGGTGGGACGATCCGTCATCATCTGAATGCCATCAGCAACCTCTACCGGCGAGCCCTCTCCGAAGGCTACGCCACCATGAACCCAATCGGCGGTATGCTGGAGAAGCCGACCGCGAACCGTGAGGAGGCCCGGTGGCTTGAGGTCCATGACGCGGCGCTCTTCCTCGAGGCGGCGCGCCTGTATTCGCCCGATACAGCCCAGCGGGCCTTCCCCCAGCCGTACCCCCTCGTGGCGACGTTCCTGCTCACGGGCGGGCGTATGCAGGAAGTCCTGGGGCTCGACGTTGACGATATCTCGTTCGAACAGGGGCACGGTCACATTCAGGCCGAACGCCCACCGCCGATTGAAGACCCGCACGAGCCACCGAAGTGTTCCGATGTGGCCGCAACTTCGCGAGGCGCTCCAGGCATACGTGTTCGGTGTTGGGAAGGTCTCGGGGCTCCTCTTCCCCTCCCCAATCGGTGGCGGGATGCTCCAGGATCTACGGAAGATGCTCAACGCCACCGGGAAGCGTGCGAGCTTCACCGGGGGGGAGATTACGTCCAAGATGTTCAGGCACACCTACTGCGCGGCACGCTTGCAGACGCTCGACCGCGGCGCTCCCGTATCGCCATGGACGGTAGCCCGTGAGATGGGGCACGGTGGCCGGTCACTCACTGATCGCGTTTACGGGCACCTTGGCGACGTACGCCACCGCTCAGAGGTCGTTGAGTACCGTGTGGAGCAGCACAAGGCGGCACTATCGGAAAGGCTTGAGGCGCTCCAGACGAGCATCGTTTGACACCGCTAGCGTCACCGCGCCGGTTTTCGGCCCCCTTGTGAAAGAAGCCCCGCAGGGCCGTAAAGCCTTGCGGGGCTTAGTCTTACTCTTAAATAGCCCCCCCAGGGTTCGAACCTGGACCAGCGGCTCCAAAGGCCGCTGTGCTGCCATTACACCAGGGGGCTTTCGACCAATCCTAACGCTTTCCGTGAACGGACCTCAACCCCGGGCGAGGTGCGTCTGCGGCCATGCGGTCAGCGTCTCAGTCACCACAAACGAAACCTCTGGGAAAGACTCTGCCAGCTTCTTCGCCGCTTCGGCGGCTGCCTCTCCCTCATCGAAGAGTCCGAAGACGGCAGCCCCACTGCCCGACATGCGCGCCAGGAAGGCCCCGGCTCCTTCGATCTCGCTCCGGAGTACCCCAAGCGAAGGATGCCGGTCGAAGATGACGTCCTCGAAGTCGTTGGTGGCCCCCTTTGCGGCGCCATCCCAGTCGGGCATTGTCCGAACATTCACGACCTCATGCTCGTCGGTCGTGAATGTACCGGTGCCTGCTCTGGACTCCGCGAGCATCGCGTAGGCCTCGGCGGTGCTCACGTGGATCGGCGGAAGGGCCAACACGATGGGCGATTCCGGTAGAGGGTCGATGGGAACGAGCCGGTCCCCTCGGTCGAAGCCGAGCGCGCATGGCGAGGGGAACAGAAAGAAGGGGACATCAGCGCCGAGACCGCGGCCGATGACCGCCAGGTCCACGTCTGACAGCGGATCGTCGTGTAGGCGGTTCAGGAGCTTGAGGGTCGCGGCCGCATCCGAGGAGCCCCCACCCAGCCCGGCTCCCGCCGGAATGGTCTTTTCGAGCGTCATCCGCGCGCCTTCGGCCACCTCGGCCTCCGCCAGAAACGCCGCCGCGGCCCGATGTACCAGGTTGTCGCAGGGATCGCCCAACTCAGCACCCTCTACGACCAACTCCAGGCCATCTTCCGCCAGCGCCACGGTGAGCACATCGCACAAACCAACGGCCGCGAAATGGGTCTCGAGCTGATGGTACCCCGACTCGTCCTGGCCGAGGACCTTCAGATCGATGTTGATCTTGGCAGGCGCCTCTAGCCGGAGTCCACGACGATCAGGGTGCATCGGCACCGCCCGCTCTGTCCATCTTGAGGTCCTTGAGCGAGAACCCGAGCCGCCACGCGTAGTACAGGCCGAACAGGGTTATCGGGATGAATCCGCCAAAATGGTAGCCGAACGCGAACGCCAACGTTTCCGGTGCGGGGATACCGTACACGTCGATGAGCGCCAGGGCGGCCCCCGCCTGGAAGGTCCCGAAAAAACCGGGAGCAGCGGGTATCGCGACAGCGAACGCCACGACGGCCTCAGTGAACAACGCGGCGCTAAAGCCGACGTCCACACCAAAGGCCTTGAATCCCATCCAGAACGAGAGGCCGTGCCACAGCCAGAATCCATAGCTCCACGCAAGAGCCTTGAACACCAGCACGGGACTGTGGAATAGGCGCATCGCCCCAAGGAAAGACTCCAGGGCTTCAACGACGCGATCACTCCATCGGCCCGGCAACCGCACGGCCATGCGCTCAGTGGCTCGCACCATGGGCTCCGGAAAGAACAGCATCGCCAGCAGCACTACGATGAGGATGCCCCCGAACACGAACGCACCCCGGACCAGCAACCCGAGATCACCCGTGAACAGCGCGACCGAATCGGGAAACCCGGGGGCCAGTACGCCGATGAACAGGAACGACAGCATCACCAGGGTGTCCAGGAACCGCTCCACCACCAGGGTCCCGAGCACTCCTGAAAAAGGCAGCCGCTCCAGCCGCCCCAGCGCGTACGGA
This sequence comes from Gemmatimonadota bacterium, assembly GCA_022561145.1. Classification (GTDB taxonomy): domain Bacteria; phylum Gemmatimonadota; class Gemmatimonadetes; order Longimicrobiales; family Gaopeijiaceae; genus JACZXQ01. The sequence continues at coordinate 17,496 of JADFRS010000070.1, read as the reverse complement.
CGCGCGAGCTCCCCCACGCGTCCGGGAATGAGGTTGTTCACCATGAAGCCGATGCTGATTCCGGCCCATCGACTATGCAGGCTGGTATCGGGCTTCAGCGGATGGAGGAACACCTTCCAGCGCATGGCCCTTATGAAGTACCCCGATGTGCCTACGAAAACGGAGCCGAGGAACCACCAGGGGTTGCCGGTCGCCATCTGCCGCCCGACCTCGGCGATCTCGACGTCGCGCAGGACCCACCAGATCAGGAGGACACTGACTGCGATGCCGAGCGTCCAGCGCCAGGCACCCTTCAACGGGATCTGATTCCTCTACGGGCGGAGGCGATCAGCTCCCACATCTCCCTTACGGCGCGCTCCATTCCGACCAGCACGGCACGGGACACGATCGAGTGGCCGATGTTGAGCTCTTCGACCTCCGGGACGGCGGCGACCGGCGTGACATTCTCGTACGTGAGGCCGTGCCCGGCGTGGACGGCGAGCTCCAACTGGCCACCGAGCCGAGCAACGGCACCGAGCCGCTGGAGCTGTGCATCCTTACCGGCCTCGTCGGCGTTGGCGTACTCCCCCGTGTGCAGCTCGACCGCCTCAACACCCATCTCGGCTGCCAGCCGCAGGGAGTCGGGGTCGGGATCGATGAACAACGACGTCCGGATGCCGTGGGACATGAGACGTTCAGCGGCCGCGCGAATGCCCTGCCTGGTGACTTCGTTCGCGAGATCCAACCCGCCTTCCGTGGTCACCTCCTCCCTCTTTTCCGGCACCAACGTGGCCTGCATGGGCCGCAGCTCACACGCGATATCGAGGACGTCGCTTGCGGCGGCGAGCTCCAGGTTGACGCCGGTCCGCACGGTCGCCATGAGCAAGCGGACGTCACGCTCGCTCACGTGCCGGCGATCTTCGCGCAGATGGACGGTGATGCCGTGCGCCCCTGCCAGTTCGACGAGGACTGCCGCACGCACCGGGTCGGGCTCGTCGGTGCCACGCGCCTCACGCACGGTCGCCACGTGGTCCACGTTGATGTAGAGCCTCATCCTTGGTTCTCCATGAGCGTTCGGATCTCCGAGAGGGCGTCGTTGCCGAACCCCGTACCCTCGATGAGCTCCGCAAGCTCCATCCCGAGGGCGGCGTACAGCGCACGCTCACGCGGCTCGAGGCTCCGCATGTGGAGCCCGATCGTCTCCACGTCTCCTCGGACCAGCGGACCGGTGATCGCCCGTCCTAACTCCGACTCCTCCAACGCACTCAGAGTGCCCCTGGCCAGCGGCAGAAGCGCTGGCAGAGCCTCATCGTCGGGTACGCCTGCCTGAACCATCAGGCGCCCAGCGGCTGCCAGCAAGGTGGCGAGGTAGCTAGAGGCCATCACCGCGGCGGCGTGGTACACCGGCCGGGCACGCTCGGGCACCGTGATCGTGGGCGAGCCGAGCGCCCCGAGGAGCCGGCGAGCCGCGGCGACGGCACCCGGCTCGCCCGCCACGGAAAAGTACGACCCCGGAAGCCGGTCGGCCCCTGTAATGGCGTTCGCCACCGTTTGAAGGGGATGCAGCGAGCCCACCGCGTAGCCCCTCGCGTGAAGTGGGGCCAGCACCTCGGTGCTCAGCGCTCCCGAGAGGTGGAAGGCGGCGCATCGTTCGGGTGCGGGGCCTTGCGCGGCCACAAGCTCAGCCACCCCGGCGAGGGCGTCGTCAGGCACTGAGAGGATCAGGATGGTGGGATGGAGGTGAATACCTTCGAGACCGAACGAGTACTCGGCCAGGCTCTGGGTGAACAACGGGTGTGCGGGCGGGTCGGGCCGTCGGCCGAAGTAGGCCAGTGAGGCCACGGCGTCAGCCTGCCAGAGAGCATAGCCGAGGCCGAGCCCCATGCGCCCGGGTCCGACGAAGTGCACACGATCGCCCATGGAGGCCTAGTCCGCCTCAACCACTTGACCGACGCCCAGTTGACGCAGCCGTGCGACCGATGCCGCTGGCAGGCGCACGGTGATCGTAACCGTCTGCCCGTTGTCCTCCCGTCGCAGGACCTCCCCCTCGCGGTAGAGCATGGCCAGCGCCGCCCCGTCATGCGACGGGACACGGACCTCGACCTCGGTGAGCTTAGCTCGGATGCGTGCCTTGAGCGTCTCCTTGAGGCCCTCGAGCGACTCCATCTCGAGCGCGGAAACAAACAGAGCGGGAGTCGAGTCGAAGCTACGGATCCTCTGCCTCATGGCGTCTTCTTCAGCATGGGTCAGTCGGTCCACCTTGTTGAAGGCGAGAATCTGTGGAGCCGACTGCAGTCCAAGCTCCTCCAACACTTCTTCGACAACCTCCTTCTGCTCTTCCCAGTCGGTGTGTGACGCATCGATGACGTGCACCAGGACATCGGCCTCACCAGCCTCCTCCAGGGTGGATCGGAATGAGGCGATCAGGTGGTGAGGAAGCTTTCGGATGAATCCCACCGTGTCGGTGACCAAAGCATGATGGCCCGAGCCGAGGTCGACCGAGCGGGTGGCGGAGTCCAGCGTCGCGAAGAGACGGTTCTCGACGAAGAGGTCCGAGCCCGAGAGCGTCCTGAGCAGCGACGACTTTCCCGCATTCGTGTACCCCACCAGGGCCACGCGGTAGCTACCCCGGCGCGCCTGGCGCTGAACCTGGCGGGCTTTGGCTACGTCCTTGAGCTTCCGCCTGAGCGCGGAGATTCGCTTGCCGATGAGCCGGCGGTCCGTCTCCAACTGTGTCTCGCCAGGCCCGCGCAAACCGATCCCTCCGCGTATGCGGGAGAGGTGGCTCCACATGCGTTTTAGCCGTGGCAGCAAATATTGGAGCTGTGCCAGCTCGACCTGCATCTTGGCTTCGCTCGTGCGTGCGCGGGACGCGAAGATGTCGAGGATGAGTTCGGAGCGGTCCATGATCCGGACCCCTAGGTGATCCTCGAGGTTCTTTCCCTGCCCCGGCGAAAGCTCGTCGTCGAAAATCACGAGGTCACCCTCGGACTCCTCCACGAGGTCTCGCAATTCATCCGCCTTGCCTTCACCGATGAAGAAGCGGGGATGCGGCGCCCGGATCCGCTGCTGGAGGCTTGCGACTACCTCGCCGCCGGCGGTGTCGGTGAGGCGCGCGAGTTCCCGCATGTGCTCATCGGCCAGCCGCTCATCTACGCTGCGGGTGGGAGCGCCGACCAGGACCGCGCGGTCCACCGGCGTCCGATTGTCGATCAACTGTGTGGGAATGCTCTACTCCAGTCAGGTGCCACCCCTGTTACCCCTGAGGCGTGCCATCGGGTTCGGGGGGCTCCTGGTGCATGGTGTTCCGCCGAGCCTCGGCCCTCCGCTCCTCCCACCGCGACATCCTCAGGGCTATCGCGTCCTCGTGGCCCTCGTCGCTCGGCTCGTAGAACCGACGACCCTCGAGTTTCTCGGGGAGATAGGTCTGGCCCGAGACTCCGTCGGGCTGATCGGGATCGTACTCATAGCCGGCCCCGTATCCCTGGGACTTCATGAGGTCGGTGGGCGCATTCCTGATATGGAGCGGCACCGGCGCGGCGGGAGTCTCCTCCGCGGCTCGGCTCGCGCGCCCATACGCCAGGTAGAGGCGGTTCGACTTGGGAGCTGTGGCGAGATAGACCGCCGCCTGGGCCAGGGCCAGATCTCCCTCCGGACTGCCAAGAAAATGGTACGCGTCCCGTGCCGAAGTCGCGATCAGCAACGCACTCGGGTCGGCCAAGCCAATGTCCTCTACGGCCATACGCACCAGACGCCGCGCGAGGTACATCCCATCTTCACCACCCTGAAACATGCGTGCGAGCCAATACAGGGCTCCATCCGGGTCACTACCCCTCACCGCCTTGTGCAGGGCCGAGATCAGGTTGTAGTGCTCTTCGCCTCCCTTGTCGTACACGGCGAAGCGGTGCTGCAAGGCCTCCTCCACCAACGCCGTACTCACCGTGCCATCCGGGCCCGCCAGCTTGGCTGCACCCTCGAGCACGCCCAAAGCCCGCCGGGCGTCTCCGTCCGCGCCCCTGGCGATCAGGCGCATCGCATCGGGTTCGACGGAGAGTCCTCGCCCACCCAGCCCGCGTTCCTCGTCGGAGATCGCCAGTTCCACTACGCGGGTCAGATCCACTTCGGAGAGCGCTTCGAGGACGTAGACGGGTGCCCTGGACAACAAGGGGCGCACAACCTCGAACGAGGGGTTCTCGGTCGTAGCCCCGATCAGGACGATGGAACCATCCTCGACATGCGGGAGAAAGGCGTCCTGCTGAGCCTTGTTGAACCGGTGGATCTCATCGCAGAAGAGGATCGTGCGACGGCCACTTGCTGCCCTGCGAGCCTTCGCTTCGGCGATGACCTCACGCACGCGGGCTACCCCCTCCGTCACGGCACTGAACGCCACGAACGCGGCATCGGTGGCGTCTGCCAGGAGAAGTGCCAGAGTGGTCTTCCCACTCCCCGGAGGACCCCAAAGGATCATGCTCCCCAGCTCGCCGCTCTCGATCATCGACCGCACGGCTGTGCCCGCGCCCACGAGATGCTCCTGCCCTACGAACCGGTCGAGGCTGTCAGGACGCATGCGAGCCGCGAGCGGCCGGTCATTTTCGCGAGAAACCTCAGTGTGCACATCAGGCCTCGGCTCGGACGCTTCACCCGGGAACAGTTCCAGTTCGCTCATGAGCTGTCTTTTCTGGATGGAGCGCCCAAGATCTCCGCGGCCATAGTCGAGAGGTGCTCGACAGTGTTGAGAGCAGGGTCATCGAGTACGCTGTCGAGCATGGACTGGAGCGCGCCTCCGAACTTCCGACCCGGAGTGTGTCCGAGGGTGATCAGGTCGTCCCCACTGATCGCCAGGTCGTCCAGGCTGAGGGGTGGACGCCGGCGTCTGGTCGCCTGCACGCCGCGCCACGCCGCCACAGAGTCGTCGGCCGGGCGGGCCTGCACCGCTCGGCGAGCCCTCGCCCTCGCGGTATTGAGACGCCCCAGTGGCTCCACGAGCTCCGGGCCCACAGTCGAGAGCCACCGCCGTCGGTCCGCCTCCCCTGCCTCAGCCGACGGCATCGGCGGAGCGTCGAGTAGCCTGGTCACCAACCGAATCTCGGCATTGGAGAACCGAAGGCGTTCCATGAGAACCGCGGCGCGGTCACCTGGGGTACCCGGTCCCTCGGCCAAAACGCCCAGCACCGCCGTGAAGCGAAGGATGGGTCGAGAGGCCGAAAGGGCATCACAGGCAAGGAGGGACAAGGACCACTCGTCTGCATCCGCATCGATCTCGCGGTAGAGCGCGGACAAGACGCCCGAAGCGGCGTAAAGTGACAAGGCACTGGACGGCGTCCTCACACCGAACACCTTGAGCAACTCCTCCCGAACCCGCTCGCCCGATAGGATGTCCAGCTGATCTACCGCGTCGCACAGGGCCACCCAGGTATCCGAGTCGACGGTCAGGTCGAACGCCGCCGCAAAGCGCAGGCCGCGAAGCACCCGTAGAAGATCCTCCGAGAAGCGCTCACTGGGCTCGCCGACCGTTCGCAGCACACGGCGGTCCAGATCGTCCGATCCAGCGAAGGGATCCAGAAACTCCTTGCGTAGCGGGTGCCATGCGATGGCGTTGATCGTGAAGTCACGGCGCGCCAAATCATCTTCGATGCGCTCCGCGAACTCCACCACCGCCTTTCGTCCTCTGGGCTCGACGTCCTTCCGGAAAGTCGTGATCTCGAAGAGCGTGCGGTCCTCCCCCAGCACCCCCACCGTGCCGTGGTCGAGTCCGATCGGGACCGTCCGCTTGAAGAGCTTCATGACCTCCCGAGGCGTCGCGCGTGTGGTGAGATCCCAATCGCCCAGTTCGTGCCCGAGCAAATGGTTGCGGACCGCACCCCCGACCGCCCAGGTGTCGAATCCCGCCTCCTCGAGCCGCTCGACGATCCTCAAGACGTCACGGGGGGCCTCCGCGATCGCGTCCATCACCCCACCAGCACCGCCCCACCGTTGACGTTCAGGATCTCGCCCGTAATGTGGCGCGCCATCGACGAGCAAAGGAAAACAATCGGGCCGGCGATATCCTCGGGCGAGGCGATCCGTCCGCGGGGAATCGTCTTGATGATCCGCTCGAGCGCGCCGTCACCGAGGACGGGGTGCGACATCTCGGTGTCGATCCAGCCGGGAGCCACGGCGTTGACCGTCACATCCATGGGGGCCAACTCGATGCACAGGCCCTTCACGAGCGATATGATCGCCCCCTTGCTGGCGGCGTAATCACCATGGTATGCCTCGCCTCTTTGACCCGCCGTGGAGTTTACCAGCACGATGGCTCCACCCTCTCGCAACCTTCTCGCGGCGGCTCGGCATGTATAAAAGATGGAATCCAGGTTGGCGCCCATGGTGGAGCGCCACTGCTCGTCCTTCATGTCCGCCAGAGCCACATCGGCGACAGGCCACACGCCGGCGTTGCCGATAAAGAGATCGAGTCCTCCGAACTCGTCGTCGACGCGGGTGAACAGCCGCTCCGCCTCAGTGGCGTCTGACAGATCACCGCGCTCCGCCCATGAGGAGACCCCCAGGGCCGCGACGTCCTCGACCGTGCGATCGGCGTCGTCCTTACGGCTGCGGTAGGCAATCCCCACCGAGGCTCCTGCCTGCGCAAGCATCAATGCGGTCGCGCGTCCCACGCCACGGGAACCACCGGTAACGAGCGCTTGTTTGCCGGTCAGATCGATGAGGGAGTGGGAGGTTACGTTCGTCATGCGGGCATCCACTTTCCCCCGAGTTCCCGGCGGTGATGCCTCTCGGACTCGAGGATTTCCAGTATTACGTCCCGAGTGACGGGATCGTCGATGGTGGCGGAAATCTCCTCGTACCACTCGATCTCCGCCAGCTCGCGATCCCGCGCTACTCGCTCCCAGCCGTGGAATACCGCCTCCTCCCGGGGGAAGCTCGACAGATCCTCGGGTCTCTCACCCAGCTCGATCAGTCTGGCTGTGAGACGAGAGAGATGGTGCTGCTCGTCCGCATGCAGCTCGTTCAGGCGTTCCGACACCGGGCCGTCACCTTCGCTCTCAGCAACCGACGCGAGGGCCCGATAATACTGGGTTTGCGCCTTCTCACGCCTCCGGCTCTCCGCCAGGAGCGACCTCAAATCCTGTGAGACTTCCACCGGGGTCAGGCCTCCTCTGAAAACGCGTGGTCGACCAGATCGCACACCACATGTCCGATCGCGAGATGAAGTTCCTGCGCTCTCGCGGCGTCATTCGTCGGCACGACGATGGCTTGGTCTACCTCATCCCGGAGGCGACCGCCGCCTTTGGCGAGCAGCGCTACGGTCGTGACCCCGATCTCTCGTGCCGCGCGGGCCGCGTGCAGGAGGTTCTCGGATTCTCCACTCGTGGAATGAAGGAAGAGTATATCGCCCTCCTTGGCCAACGCTCGCACCTGGCGTTCGAATACGAACTCGTAGCCAAAGTCGTTCGCCCCGGCCGTCAGGACCGAGGTGTCGGTGGTGAGCGCCATCGCCGCGAGCGGTCCCCGCGGACGCTTGAACCGGACGACGTACTCGGTGGCAAGGTGCTGCGCGTCGGCGGCCGAGCCTCCGTTTCCACAGAACATCAACTTGCACCCGTTACGCAAGACGTCCACGGCCATCACAGCCACCGCCTCGATCTCGTCCGAGTGTTCCTCCGCTACCCTGGTAGCGAGATCGGCCAGAGCCGTCAGCGCGGCGGACACCGTGCTCATGGCCGGCGCCTCCGGCTACCGCCGAGCATATCCTTGACCCTATCCCACCAGCCCGGTGCAACAAAGAGCGGCTGAACAGGCAGAGGCTCCTCGTCAGCCAGCAAGCGGGCCGGGTTGGTGGCGGTCAGCGTCCTGAACTGCTCATCGGCTCCCATATCGGAGAGGGCTTCCCTGGCCTCACGAATGTAAGGCTCGAGGCCGCTACGGGCGTGGAAATCGCTGGACAGAAAATCCACCCAGCCTTTCTTGAGCAACTCCATGGCGGTCCGTTGCGCGACCTTGCCATAACGACCTACCAGCGACCCGTGGTTCACCTGAACGTACGCCCCGGCCTCACGCCAAAGACCCACCACAGCCAATTCCGAATCCAATCCGGAATACCGCTCCGGGTGCGCGATGATCGGCTTGATGCCCGCATTTCGGATGCGCTGCACAACGCGCTCGGTGCGCTGGGGTACGTGGAGCCTGGGCCACTCGATGAGCACAAACGATGTGCCGGCCATTCTCAGGCGATGGTCTGAGAGATCGGCAGCCGGCGTGTCGACCGCCACCTCGAATCCCCGATGAAAGTCCACCTCGGGGAATGTCTTCGAGACCACGCGGTGCGCCTTCTGCCAAGCCTCGTCCACTTTGGCCATATAGACCTCGAACTCATCCGTATCGTCTATCAGGCTAGCGGTCAGGTGGGGGGTCGTCACGATTCGGCGTACGCCAGCGCGCACCATCCGATCGACGGCGTCCAACGAGTCTTCGACGGCTTGAGCACCGTCATCCACACCGGGGATCAGGTGGCTATGGAGGTCTCCGAGGTCGCCGAGGAGGCTCTCCATCACTCGCCGTGGTCCGCGACGCGTTCCAGCAAACTTCTCAGCATCGCATCGACATCATCGGTCTCGGCCGCCGCTTCACAGGCGTAGGTGAGAAAACCATCGGCAGCCAGCAGGTGCAACGCCCCTTCCCTGTTCCGGCCAGGACGCGCGAGGGCCTCATCCAGAGACATGAGAGCATGCTCGAGTAGGGCCGACGGGATGTCGTCCAGGTCCCTCGACGAAGCGTCCAGCCAGGGCAGGAAAGCCTCGGGAGCGGGTGGGGTTCGCCGTCGGATCCAATCCGCGAGTTCGCTCATGCGCTCCCTTCAGACACCAGGTCGAGCACGGCGGATTCCCCCGCCTCCAGAGCCTCGACGATGGCTTCAGGGTTTTCGACACCACCCTGCGCCATGTGGGCCTTGCCACCCCCGTGGCCGCCGACGACGGCGGCAATGGTCCGTACCAAGACATCCGCACGAATGCCGCGACCGATCAGATCGTCGGTGACGAAGGTGAACAAGCTGTGCTTACCACCCGGCAGATCCGCCGCGACCACCGCAACGCCACTACCCACGGAGTTCAGAAAGCTGTCACCCCATTTACGCACGTCGCCCGGGTCGTGCGCACGAATGCGAACCGCCCGGTATAGCGCCTCTCCTCCGCCGTTCAGTTCGAGCACGGCCTCGCGGACAATGGTCTCGCCAGCACCCCCGGAGCTACGGAGGTCGTTCAACAGGCTCTCGAGTTCCTTTTTTTCGGCGATGAGCTGGCGCACGCGTCCGACCAACCCCTCGCTTGGGGTGCCGAGCTCGTTCGCCACCTCTTCCAGTATGGCTTCCCGACCCTCGAAGTAGGCCAACACGCCCGGGCCGGTCAGGGCCTCGACCCTTCGCACACCCGATCCTACGCCGGTCTCCTGGGTCAGTCTGAACAGGCCGATCTCGCTCGTGTTCGCCACGTGCGTTCCACCGCAGAGCTCCATGCTTACGCCGGGAATACGCACGACGCGGACCACATCACCGTACTTCTCGCCGAACAACGCCATCGCACCATCCGCGACCGCTTCTTCATGCGAGCGGGACTCGATCACGACCTCGTGATTGCGGAAGATGCCCTCGTTGACTTTGCCCTCCACTTCGCGAATCTCATCCGGCGTCATGGGAGACGTGTGAGCGAAATCGAACCGGAGGCGGTCTGGAGCAACGAGCGACCCGCGCTGGACAACGTGCTTCCCGAGTGTGTCCCGGAGTGCGGCGTGAAGGAGGTGCGTCGCCGTGTGGTTCCGCTGCGTATCCCCCCGAAGGACGCCGTCGACGACGGCGGACACGGTCAACTCCGAACCCTGGACCGCCGAGGGGGCGTCCCCGTCGAGCGACCCGAACACCGCAACCCGGTCGCCCACCTTGCGAACTTCGTCCACGGTGATCGACCAGTCGTCTCCCGATACGGTACCCGCGTCGGACACCTGGCCACCGGCTTCCAAGTAGAACGGGTTTTCGCGGAGTTGGACGCCGAGCCGATCATCTTCACTCCACAGACCGAGCACGATCGTCTCGGCGCTGAGCGACTCGTACCCCACAAACGTCTGCTCGCCGGTATCGAGAACCGTCCACCCCTCGAGGCTGTCACCCACCGAAACCTGGTGCTGCCGGCTCTTGCGATCGGCGCGGCTCCGATCACGTTGGGTATTGAGCGCCCGCTCGAAGCCATCCAGATCGACCCCGTACCCCCGCTCCTCCGCCATGAGCGTCGTCAGGTCCGGCGGAAACCCGAACGTGTCATAGAGCTTGAATACTTCCTCGCCGGGGATGACCCGCGCTTCGCCTGCGTCCCCACCTTCGGGCGCCAACTCGTCGAAGCGGGACATGCCGCCCTCGACAGTGTCCAGGAAGCGCTCCTCCTCGGCTCTCACGGTGGTGACTAGGTGCTCGCGCCGGTCGCGTAGCTCGGGGAACGCTTCTCCCATGGTGTCGATCACGGACTCCACGACGTTGACGAGGGTCGGCTCGCGCCGGCCCAGCAACCAGGCGTGCCGCACGGCACGCCTCAGGATTCGGCGCAACACGTACCCCCGTCCCTCGTTGGACGGAAACACCCCGTCCGTTAGCAGGAACGCCACGGCGCGAGCGTGATCGGCAAGCACGCGGTAGCTCACACTCTCTTCGCTCTCGGGTTCGTACGGTCGACCTACGACCTCTGCGACAGCATCCAGAAGCGGCCGGAAAATGTCGATGTCGTAGTTCGAATCGACGCCCTGGACCGCGGCGGCGAGCCGCTCCAGGCCGGCGCCCGTATCGATCGATGGCGCAGGCAATGCGTGGTCTTTTCCCTGTTCGTCTCGCACGAACTGCATGAATACGAGATTCCACAACTCGAGAAACACCCCAGCCTCGCCTGCAGCCTCGAACTCCTCGACAGGGAGCACTTTGCCCCATTCCTCTTTGGGGCGGACGTCGTAGTGCACCTCCGAGCACGGGCCGCACGGACCGGTATCGGCCATCTGCCAGAAGTTGTCCTTGTCGCCGAGCCTGTAGATGCGCTCCGGCGCGACACCCGCCACCTCTTCCCAGAGGGCCGCCGCCTCCTCATCGGTATGGTGCACGGTGACGTACATGCGGTTCGGGTCGAGCCCGAGCTCGTCGATCAGGAACTCCCAAGCAAATTTGATGGCGTCGCGCTTGAAGTAGTCCCCGAAGGAGAAGTTACCCAACATCTCGAAGAACGTGTGATGTCGAGCCGTTCGGCCGACCTCTTCGAGATCGTTGTGCTTGCCTCCCGCTCTCACGCACTTCTGTGACGTCACGGCACGACGGTACGGCACCTCCTCGGTTCCGAGAAAGACACGCTTGAATTGCACCATACCGGCGTTGGTGAACAACAACGTGGGGTCTTCGGCCGGAACCAGGGCCGAACTCGGGCGCACTTCGTGCCCACGGTCCTGAAAGAACTTCAGGAAGCTGGCTCGGATCTCAGCGGTGGTCACGGAACTCTCTTGGGACGTTCATGGGGCCAAAGTATAACGATCAATTGTGATTCGTCCCAATGGTAGGCGACGCACTGCCGGGCCCCAATCGGGTGACGCTCCCAACGAGAAAAGGCCCGGCGTTACGCCGGGCCTCGAACCTCGTGGGATCGTCCGAATCAGCTAGGTCGCCTATGACTGGGTCGCCTCGGCCACAGTTGATCCCACAGCCTTCACGGCCTCGGCGGACTCGTCTGTACCTTCGTCCTGGGCGACGGTTTCCTCGGACGCCGAACCACCGGTTTCCGTCAGCCCGAGAGCCATGCGCACCCTTGCTTCCACCTCTTCGAGGATATCGCGGTTCTCGAGCAGGAACTCCCTGGAGTTCTCCTTGCCTTGTCCGAGGCGCAGATCCCCGTACGAATACCACGATCCCGACTTCTCTATGATCTCGAACTCGGTACCGATGTCGATAAGCAGTGACTCGTGACTGATGCCGTATTCATAGAGGATGTCGAACTCCGCCTGCCTGAACGGCGGCGCACACTTGTTCTTCACCACCTTTACACGGGTGCGATTGCCGATGATGTCCACTCCGTCCTTGATGGCGCCGATGCGGCGGATGTCCAAGCGCAACGACGCATAGAACTTGAGCGCCCGACCGCCACTCGTGGTCTCCGGACTGCCGAACATGACGCCAATCTTCTCACGGATCTGGTTGGTGAAGATCATCGCGGTCTGGGATCGGGCCACGGCGCCGGTGAGTTTCCGGAGCGCCTGGCTCATCAGGCGGGCCTGGAGGCCCACGTGCGTGTCACCCATCTCGCCCTCGATCTCCGCGCGCGGGACGAGCGCCGCGACGGAATCCACGACCACCACGTCGATGGCGCTGCTGCGGATGAGCACCTCGGCGATTTCGAGCGCCTGCTCACCCGTGTCGGGCTGTGACACCAGCAAGTTGTCGACGTCCACTCCCAGCTTGCGGGAGTACGCCACGTCCAGCGCGTGCTCGGCGTCGATGAAGGCCGCGATGCCTCCCTGGCGCTGGGCGTTCGCGATGATGTGGAGGCAAAGCGTCGTCTTTCCGCTGGACTCGGGCCCGTAGATCTCGGTGATCCGACCCCGCGGAATGCCGCCGATCCCGATCGCGGCGTCCAGGTTGATCGCGCCGGTCGAGATCACATCGATCTCCGCCAGGAACCCATCGTCGCCCATGCGCATGATCGAGCCCTTGCCGTAGGCCCGCTCGATCTGGCTGAGCGCGGTGTTCAGGGCTTTCTGCTTCTTGTCGCTCGACTGGTTGGTCGGTTCAACCGTGGCCATGGCTTCCTCGTTGCTCTTGGACGGTGCGTTGAGGGTATTCTATACGACCCGAACATAAAGCGAAAGGGGGTCCTCGCCGGACGTCGCCTCGAACCCCATCTTAAGGGGTTGTCCGGGACATGAGAATGCGTGTGTGGGCCTCGTTCCCGGAGGTCCGAACCGGGAACCGCCCGTTCGGCGGACGGGTTGACGCGCCGCCAAGACCGCCGCCCACCTAGTGCACGATCTCGTGGCCATGCTCGGACCCGCGCAACACTCACGCAAGATTTACTTGATCCTCGCTCCAAGCGTGCAAATCTTTCATCAGTAGCGTATTGGCCCACGCCCACATTCTAAAGTCCAGTAGTCGGAGGGAGCCTTGGTAGACCTTTCAGAGCCGAAGCGGGAGCGTCTCCACTTCGAGTCGTTCATTCTTGAAGAATTTCAAACCGGCCGCTGCACTGCGCGTGTGCGGTTCGGGTGGGAGGGTGGCGTAATCTACGCCGGAGAAGCCGAAGGCATCAGGACGAGGGAAGGCCAGCTCCGAGCCGCCGCTCACGCGACGCTTCAGGCCCTCGGAGCAGCCACGAACGGCTCGCTCAATCTCGAGTTGGTCGGAGTAAAGGCCGTGCGCGTATTCGACACTTGGGTGATCATCGCTGCGGCACGGGGAGAGAGCGATGGTGAGGCCGTACGACTCACGGGCTCGTTCACCTGTGAGGAGGACGGTGAGGTCGCGAAGGGCGCGGTGATGGCTCTGATGAACGCCACCAACAGGGTGCTAACGATAGAGAGTTGAACTCGAGTTTGGCTGAGCCGCTCAACGGCTACGCACCTCATATACATGCCACAAACCGGGCCGCACGGGCACGTATAGGCGGGTGGGTGGGCGACCGCTTCCACGTTCCGCAAACAGCGGGACGCCGGCGTATTCACCAATTCGGACCACCTCGCCACAGGAGACGCGCACCAACCCACGGGATTTCCCGTAGGTTCGCTCCCCCAGCCTGACGGGATCGTCCGCCTCGTAGAAGGCGAGCCCCCCGGCGTACGTCCCGGCAAAGGCCAGTCCAGGGCGCAGGCTCTCGAGCGGCACGCGGTCCGGACCGACCAAGGTGTCGCCCGTGGCCATCACAAGCACATCGACGGCCACGCCCGAAGCCAGGCAAAGCTCCATGGTGCGCCCTGTGCCGAGCGGGGGGGGGTCGGTGCGACTCACCACCACCGTGTCCGGCGGCGGGGCAGGCAATTGGAGCGTGTCGCGTGGAGAGCGATCGAGAAGCTCGGGCCTGCACGTTCCCAACTCGTGGAAGCAGAGCGCTACCGATCCCAGGATGCCGAACTTCGTGCTGCGATAGACGGACAGGTCCCGCGAGTAGTTCACGCCGAGCACGTGCGCCCCAACACGCAGCCCACCCAGGTCCAACTGGGCACCTACGTTCACATCGAAGCCGTTCCACTCTCCGATGAGGTTGAGCAGGCGGTGCTCCCCGATTTCGATATGAAGAGCGACACCGCCGAACCATCCCTCCGAATCGGCAAACTCGTACCAGGGCAGCCGGTCGCCTCCCTGAAACATCCCGGTGCCCCATCCCGCCGAGACGGTGACGTCGTGTAGCGGGAGCGCGTCGGAGTCCAACCCGCGAAGCATGGCGCTGGCCACCGCGTACAAGGTGACCTCGGTGCCCACCTCCTCGCCTGCGATCGGGTCCAGAAGCCGTATGTCGGCGCCACCCAGCCGTCCCGGCGCGCGGTCCACGCCGTCTCCGAAGTCCGGTGTTCTCAAGAACCTACCTCCGACGGCGAGGCCGATCCCATGGTCTTCGGGCCGGAAGATCAGCAGCCGCCCGAATGCGCCTACCAGGTCACCCCCCTCCGCTTCGTCCTCGAACGCCTGGAGGGACGTCCCGATCTCCAGCCGTCCGAACAGCCCGAGAGTGATGGACGCGTCGCTACGAAACGCACCCTTGAAGGGGCGCTCACCCACCTGCACGCCGAGGTCGTTGGTCAGGATCTCGGTGTCGTGGCTGGTCCAAAAGCCCGAGAAGTTCGTGACCAGAGAAAGGTGTGGTAGGACGCTGGCCACCGGCACGTCCAGAAGGCCCGAGCCGTAGCGCAGCGTGCTCGGCATTCGGGTGGTCTGCGCATGGAGGGCGCCGGCCCCCAACGCGAAGGCCAGCGCGGCTACGCCCCGGCCCAGAGTCGGCAGGATGCTCGTCAGCTGCCCTTCAGGGCTTGTTCGACGCTGACCAAACGTCGAGCGATGCTGATCACCCATCCGAGAACCATGATCCAGCCGATGGCGTAGGCGGCGAACACATGCCAGTAGGCTCGTCCCAGGGTTTGCGATGCCAGGTCGGTGCCCTGAGCCAACAGCTCGGGGGATGAGATGGCCAGGATGGCCGCCACGAGCAGACAGGTACGGATGGTCATGGTCAGGCTCCTTGAGCGGCTTGCGCGCCGGTCCGGCGTTGATCGACCTCGCGCTTGAGGCACTCGACAGTGTATCGCATCAGGAAGAGTCCCAGGAAAAGCGTCGTTGCGGTGGCTAGCCCCACCATCAACGTAATGAGCATGTCGGGGTCGAGCGCGGGGCCGTCGGACCGGAGGACCACTGGCTGTGGATGGAGCGACCGCATCCACGTAACGCTTACGTGGATGAGCGGAATGTCGAGCACACCGACGATACCCACCACAGCCGCGAAGCGTTTTCCCTGGTCGGGGTTCTCCGTGGCATTGCGCACCAGGAAGTACGAGAAGTAGACGAACCATAGCAGGAGGGTCAGCACCAGGCGGGGCTCCCACGTCCACCAGGTTCCCCAGGAAACTCGGGCCCAGAGAGGTCCGGTAAGAAGCATGATCGTACAGAACACCATGCCTCCCTCGGCGGCGGCCAACGCCGCCATGTCCAGGCGTTCATCCCGCAGCCACAGGTAGACGCCGCTGCATAGAGCAACGATCCCGAAGGCAAAGAAGGCGATCCACGCTGAGGGCACGTGGACGTAGAAGATGCGCTGGGCGATGCCCAGGGTCCGTTCGGTGGGGACCCAGAAGAAGACCATCCACAGGAGCAACACGGCTCCCAAGGTCCCTAGGGCGGCCAGGGCTACACCTGTGCGCTGGAGTCTGTCTCGAGGCATGCTGCTCACGTCCCCTGTGGGTTGTCCTATTCCTCTACGACATGACGGAACAGCATTGCGCCCGCCCCTACGGATAGAATAGCGAATGCACCCAACATTCTAACGCTGCCGGCCACCTCGGACAGCGGCCGGCCCGCAAAGAGCCGGCTGGTCGCGCTCACCCCGAAGATCACCATGGGAACCAGCAACGGAAACACCAGCACCGGCAACAGGCTCTCGCCCATCGTGGTGCGAGCGGACATCGCGCTGAACAGCGTCGTCAAGCCCACGAAGCCAAGCAATGCGAGAAAGACTACGGCGAGGAGAACGAACGGATGGGATCCGAAGCTGAGACCGAAGAAGACACCGAACACCAGGAAGATCAAGACCGTGACCAGGCAGAGGATAACGAGATTGGCCGCTGTCTTCCCCAGGTAAAGCGCATCCAGTGGAATGGGTGCCTGGAGCACGCCCGAGAAAGCCCCATCCTCTTCTTCCAGGTGGAATGTGCGCCCGATGCCGAGCAGCCCACCAAGGATGATCGTCATCCAAATGATTCCGGGCGCGATCTCCTGGGGACGCACGATGGCCGTATCGATCGAATAGTTGAACAGCACACCCACGAGAACCACGAAGGCGCCCATCGCCGCGATGCGCTCGCGGGTGCGCATCTCGATCAGCAGGTCCTTGCGGGCCACGGTCCAGATCACGCGCAGGTAGTCCATCAAGCGCGCTCCTCGACCACGTTCCGGTAGAACGCCTCGAACGTGGCACCGTCCACGCGGTCCCGGTCGTCGATCCAGCGGAAGCGTCCGCCGACCTGGATCGCGACACGATCGGCCAGCTCGAGGCCCTGACCGAGGTTGTGCGTGACGAGCACCACGGTGCGGCAGCCGTCCTTGAGCGACGCGAGGACCCCATTCAGCACTGCGGCCGCGTGGGCGTCGAGACCGGTGTACGGCTCGTCGAGCAACACCACTTCAGGGTCGTGCAGCAACGCACGCGCCAAGGCGAGCCGTTGGCGCATGCCCCGCGAGAGGGTTCGAACTACCGAACGGGACCGGTCTTCAAGCCCCACAGCGGCCAGCCGTTCGGGAACACGCTCGGCCAGATCGGAGAGGCCGAACAGGCGCCCGTAGAACTCGAGGTTCTCGGCGGCGGTCAACTGGCCGTAAAGAAAGCCCTGGTGCGACACCACTCCGATTCGGCGTCGCCATTCGCGGTCGCCGACATCCACTGCCTTGCCGTCCAGGAGCACGTGCCCCTTCGTGGGCCGGAGTCCCCCGGCGAGGATCCTGAGAAGCGTGGTCTTGCCGGCGCCGTTGGGGCCGACCACGGTCAGCAACCGCCCCACGCCGAGTTGGAAGTCGATGCCGTCTACAGCGGGGAATCCCGCGAATTCGCGTACCAGGCCCCTGGCCTCGAGCGCGGGCGTGGGGGATCCGAAAGGGTCCGGCTCCCGTGCGGCCGAAAGGGCCGGATCGCTCACTCGGGCGCCGTCCCCGCCGCAGCATTGAGCTGGGCGCCACAATTGGCGCAGAAGCAGCTGCCGTCCGCGTTCACCTGCCCGCAGGTCTGGCAAGTCGTTCCCTTATGAAGCCCCTCGCGC
>JADFRS010000230.1 GCA_022561145.1 Gemmatimonadota bacterium | reverse complement strand
GCCAAGAAATCGCAGAGTCGTACGAAGAAAGGGTAACTATCATACCTGAATCATCGGACACCGGAATCCGTGGCCCCTACGCCGCAACAGCCACGGCGACACGCCGCTTCCCTAGGCGGGGCGATGTAGGTCCACCCAGGAACCAGAATGTGAGCATTGCCACCGCAAGTCCTAAACGCCCCGTGGGTGTGCTCGCGTCGAAGAAACTCATCGAAGAATTGGGACCCATTCAGATCCCGATTGGCGGGGAAGACTACACAGTCGAGGTAGATGAGGGCCGTGTGTTCCTCACACACCCCCATTGGTCGCTGCTCGGTTGCGGTGATGATATGAGAGAGGCGATCCGTGACTTGATCCAAGAAGCAGCCAACGTGGTAGACGCGCTAGCTGGACGCCCCGCTCACGAGCTGAGCGAGCGTACCCATGCAATGTATCGTTTTGCCCAGGATCTACTGAACCGTGGCGCTTGAGCGCCAGGATATCAGGGACGCCCTACTGGAGAAGGGGTTCTTCCTAGACAAAAGCGGCAAGCGAGATCACGACCGATTCGAGTACCGCCTACAAACAACAGAACCCGTGTATACGGTTCTATCACGGGGTACGAAGGACAAGACCTACCACGACGGGCTATTGGCGAGAGTTAAGAAGCAGCTTCTGCTCGACAGCAAGGCCCAGCTTTTAGAATTCGTGGCCTGTCCGCTGACCAGAGAGTTGTACCATAAGCACCTGTATTCTAAAGGCGTGGTTCCCGCGCCGAAGAAACCGAAGACGTAGTCAACCCCTTCGGCCCCTCTCAGATTTCAAACTGCACATTTCGTCCCCGCATCTATTCGCCTCGAGTTCTCCCCCCCCACCGCTCCGACTGTGTCCCGACTGTGTCCCGACTGTGTCCCGACTGTGTCCCAAGAGGCGGCGAAAGACGGCGAAACCGGGGTTCAAGGCGGCGGAAGGAATTGCAGAAACCGCATAACTAGGCGAAGTTCGCCGTTTAGGGGGGGGTCTTTGCTTACCTTTCGGACATGCGATTCATGATGAAGTCACTGCTTGCAGCCCTGACCCAGACGCAGGGGTCGGCCATGGTACCGAGGGACGGCCTCGAGATCGCGGCGGACATTTCCCTAGTGATTCTCGCGGTGGGGTCGGCGCTGGCGCTCCTGGCGATGACGGTGCTGCTGCTTCAGATCCGCAAGCTCCTGGCCGGAATGCAGCACCACCTCCAGCCTGTGGCCGACCGTGCGCGCGCCGCGGCCGAGAACGTCGAGTACATCTCGGCGGTCGTGCGCACGGACATTCAGAAGGTCAACGATTCCGTCACGAAAATCACGAGCCGCCTGAACGACGCCTCGGACCACATGGAGGACCGCATCGCGGAGTTCAATGCGCTCATGCAGGTGGTTCAGGGCGAGGCCGAGGAAATTTTTCTGGACGCGGCCGCCGCCGCGCACGGTGTACGCGCCGGCGCACGCACCCTGAGGGTGGGAGCGCGCGAGCCCGCCGAAGACCAAGAGCCGGCCGCAGAGCCCGACGAATCAGACGAATCGGACGAATCGGACGTCCGTGAAGAGGCCGGCGCAGGGCACGACGCCCCGGAGGAGCCAGAGTAGGTGTGAAGATTGTCGGTCTGCTCGCTCTTGCCGTAGCCTGGGTCGCCTTCTCGCCTGAACCGCTCCTGGCCTGGGGACCGGGCACGCACATCGCACTCGGCCAGAGCCTCCTCAAGGCGCTTTTCTTGCTGCCTCCGGCGATCCGAGACGTCATCGGGCGGTATCCGGCCCATTTCCTGTACGGCTCGATCGCTGCGGACATATCCTTCGCCAAGAAATACGTGTCGGAAGGACGTCACTGCCACAGCTGGCACGTAGGAGAGGAAATTCTCGAAGCCGCGACGAACGAGCCACTCCGAGCCGTCGGCTACGGCTACTTGTCCCACCTCGCCGCCGACACCGTCGCCCACAATCTCTTCGTGCCGAGGCAGCTTCTTCTCACGAGCACGACCCAGGCGATAGGGCATACATACTGGGAACACCGTATGGACCTCCATGTCGGGGAGTCCTTTTTGGCGAAGGCGCGCGAGCTCGTCATGGAGCACGACCACGAGGAGGCCGACGCTTTGTTCGATGAAGTTCTCAGCCGGACCATCTTCAGCTTTCGGACGAACCGCAGGATTTTTCGTGGTATGATCCGTATCAGCGACAACGACCGCTGGCAGCAGGTCTTCGAACAGGTGTTGAAGAATTCGCGATTCGATCTACCGGACGATCTGGTGGAGGAGTATTTCGCGCTCTCGTTCGAGCACGTCGTCGGCTACCTGGCGGAGGGTGCAACGTCCGCTGCGGCGGCACTCGATCCGGTGGGCGACTTGAACCTGAGGCTCGCGAAGAAGGTGCGGCGCTTGACCATGGCGCGCGGCGGTGTGGAGGACCCCGCCCTGCTCGAGAGCACAGCCGACGAGTTCTTTCCTCTGCCGGATGATCCGCCTCGCTATAGCCGGGTCCTGAGCAAACCGTTGACCCGCCTCGGGTCAGCCTTGCCCTGAGAGGCGCGCATGACCCGCCCCACAAAGAACCCGAGCAGCTTGTCCTCCCCTTCGCGGTAGCGCCGGGCCTCGTCCGGGTGCGCCGCGATGACTTCGTGGATCCAACCCTCCAACAGACCCTCGTCGGCCACCTGCACCACGCCCTCCACCTCCACAATTTCCGCAGCACTACGATCGGACTCGGTCATCAAAGCCAGGACGTCCTTGCCGCTCCCATGTGAGATGGTCCCATCTGCGACCAAGGCCAGTAACTCGGCCACGCCTTCAGCGGTTACCGGAAGCACGGACACCTCGACACCTCGCTGGTTGGCCAATTCCATGAGCGGCCCCATCACCCAGTTGGACGCCGCCTTTGCAACGGTGCCCGCGTCGGCCAGTGCCTCGAAGAAGTCCGCCGTAGCCCGCGAGGCGGTGAGCACGCCGGCGTCGTAGACGGGCAGGCCGTACTGCTCCACGAAGCGGCGGCGGCGTGCGGCCGGCAACTCTGGCAGCGACGTTCGAGCCGCGTCGATACGTGCTCGATCGAGCCTGAGAGGCGGGAGGTCGGGTTCCGGAAAATACCTGTAGTCGTGGCTCTCTTCCTTGGTCCTCATGGGCCGAACCGTGCCCACGACCTCATCCCAAAGCAGCGTCTGCTGGATGACGGGCTCCCCGGCGCTCAGCAACGCCTCCTGGCGCTCCACCTCTACCACGATGGCTTTGGCTACAGCTGAGAAGGAGTTGAGGTTCTTGACCTCGGTCTTGGTTCCCAGTTCAGTCGCGCCGACCGGCCGGATGGAGACGTTGGCGTCCACCCGTAGGCTGCCCTCCTCCATGTTGCAGTCGCTGACGTCGAGGTAGCCCAGGATCTGCTTGAGCTCCACCAAGAACGCTCGGGCCTCGGCGGGACTCTCCAAGTCGGGCTCCGTGACGATCTCGACCAGGGGCACTCCGGCTCGGTTGAGGTCCACCGCCGTTTGATCCGGGACGCGATCATGCAACAACTTCCCCGCGTCCTCCTCCATGTGGATCCGCCGAACGCGTACGGTCCGCTCGCCCTCGTCGGTTGTGACCGTCACGGAACCGTCCGTCGCGAGGGGGAGTTCGAACTGCGTGATCTGGTAGCCCTTGGGCAGATCCGGATAGAAGTAGTTCTTGCGCGCGAACACGCTGGTCTCGTGCACCTCACACCCCAACGCCAGCGCGGCCCGAAGTGCCAGATCGACGGCCTGCCCGTTGAGCACAGGAAGCGCGCCAGGCAGTCCGAGGCAGACCGGACACACCCGGGTGTTGGGTAGCGCCCCAAATTCTGCCTTGTCCGAACAAAACAGCTTCTCCTCCGTGAGAAGTTGGACGTGGACCTCGAGGCCGATGACCGTCTCGTACACGGCGCTCATGCTGAGCCGTCCATCGCACGCTCGAGCGCCGCCGCCGCGCGAAACATGATGGATTCTCCCCAGACGGGACCCATGAATTGGCCGCCGACAGGCAGCCCGCCCACCTCACCCACCGGGACCGAGATGGCCGGTAGGTTCGCAAGGTTCGCAGTCACGGTAAACACGTCAGAGAGGTACATGCTCACAGGATCGGCCACACGTTCGCCCAGGGAGAAGGCCACCGTGGGAGAGGTCGGCGTGAAGAGAACGTCCACGCCACTTGCGAACACGTCGTTGAATTCCTGCACGAGCCGTTCCCGCACTCTTTGCGCACGCCCGTAATAGGCGTCGTAATAGCCGGCCGAGAGAGCGTACGTGCCCAGAACGATACGCCGCTTGACCTCGGCTCCGAAGCCCGAGGTCCGAGTGCGGCAGTACACCGCTTCGGCCGAGGCCGCTTCGGGCGCGCGGAGGCCGTAGCGCACTCCGTCATAGCGCGCGAGGTTGCTCGACGCCTCGGCCGTGGCGAGTACGTAGTACGTCGGAATCGCGTACCGGGTATGGGGCAAAGATACGCTCCGGACCGTCGCGCCGGCCTCCTCCATCCGCTGGAGGGCGGCCTCACATCGAGCCCGTACCTGGGCGTCGAGCGTGTCGGGGAAATACTCCTCGGGCACGCCAATCACGAGACCATCCACGTCACCGCTGCAGTCAGCCACCAGATCCGGCACTTCCCGCTCCGACGAAGTGGCGTCGCGGGGATCGTGCCCCGAGATGACGCCCAGCACCTCGGCCGCATCGACGACCGACCCTGACAGTACGCCGATCTGGTCCAACGACGAAGCGAACGCGACAAGACCG
>JADFRS010000069.1 GCA_022561145.1 Gemmatimonadota bacterium | reverse complement strand
GCGGTCTTCCGGAACGCCAAGCTCGGCGAGGTCGCCGAGCTACGCAAGGTCGAGGCCGAGCACACCCAGGCGCTCGAGAGCTTTCACGAAACGGAGTTCCGTACCACGGGCCGAATGCAGGAACTGGACAGTGACGAGTCCCGCCTTACTAGCTTGATCGACGACCTCGAGGCCCGGCGGCGCGAGGCGGAGTCACGGGACACCGCTCGCGACGGGCCGGCGAGGCTCTCCAACACCGATGCCAGCACCCTGGAGTGGCCGGTGGACGGCGACCTCATCTACAGCTTCGGGCGGGAGCGGCAGCCCAACGGCACGGTCCTGCGCTGGAACGGTGTGGGAATCAAAGCCCCTACGGGATCGCCGGTTCGGGCCGTGAAGGACGGTACCGTCGTGCTTGCAGGCCCCTTCGAGGGCTACGGCCCAACCGTCGTATTGAGCCACGGTGACGGGTTCTACACCCTCTACCTCTACCTCGAGGAGGTCGGCGTGGTGCAGGGTCGTGAGGTGCGGTCCGGACAGGTGGTCGGCACTGTGGGAGGCACCGACACGCCCGAGGGCTCCCACATCGAGTTCCAGATCAGAGCGCCGTCCGGCGGCCAAGCCCCTCGGGCCATGGACCCATTACAGTGGCTCCGGCCACGCGGCAATTGACCCTGCCCGCTCTAGTCGGACGAGATGGCCTGAGGAGTGCGTTGGCTCGCGCCCACGCCGCCGATTCACTCCCCGAGAGCATGCTGGTGTATGGCCCTCAGGGAGTCGGCAAGCAGCGCGTCGCGCTCTGGATAGGCCAGCTTCTTCTCTGTACCGCCCCAGGACCCGAGGGACCCTGCGGTGAATGCAAGTCCTGCCGTCTTGCCGTGTCGCTCCACCACCCCGACCTCCATTGGTACTTTCCGCTTCCCCGTCCCAAAGGATCGAAGACTCCCGAAAAGCTCGCGGCAGCGCTCGAGGAAGCTCGCATGGACACCCTCGCCGAGCGGCGTGAGGAGCCGTTCCACGCTTCGGTGCCGGCGACCGAGCCGGTCGGACTCTACTTGGCCATCGCCCGCTCGCTCCGATCGCGTGCCCAAAAAAAACCATCCATGGGCCCGCGCCAGGTGTTCGTGATCGCCCAGGCCGAAAGCCTGGTGCCGCAGGAGGCCAGTCAGGAGGCGGGGAATGCGCTCCTAAAGCTGTTGGAGGAGCCGCCCGAAGGCACCACGCTCATCCTGACCTCCAGCGCTCCAGGGCAGGTACTGACGACCATACGTTCCCGCACCGTACCGCTGCACGTACCGCCGCTGTCTCGTGAGACCGTACTGCGCCTGCTGTCGGACGTGGTGGGCACCCCCAAAGACCAAGCCGAGCAGGCTGCTGCGCTGGCACGGGGATCCATCGGACGGGCGCTCGGCTTTCTCCCGGAGGGCGATGAACCGGGCCCTCTCGAGGAGGTCCGGCGAAAGGCCTTCACGCTCCTGCGCGCCGCCCTCTCGCCCGGCACAGCTGAAGGACTCGGGGCGGCGATCGGCTTCCCCCCGGCGAGGGCGCGCGGACTCTTGGGGCTGTTTGCCTTCCTTCAGGAGGCGTTGCGGGACCTTGCCGCCGTGGCCTACGGCGCCCAGCACGCCGTGGTCAACGTCGATACGGTGGACTTCCTCGAGAAGGCCGTCCGGGACTACGATATCCAACCCCTCGCGGCGGCCCGTGCGGTGGACCTGGTCGAGGAGGCAAGCCAAATGGCCGCCGGAAACGTCAATCCCCAACTGATCGTGGCGGGCCTCATGATGGACCTCCGGCGGGCGCTGATCGTGCCGGCCACGGTCGCCGGAGGTGCAGCCCGATGAGCGACGATCCCAAAGGGCTCACGCACCTCGACTCCGAGGGTAACCCCCGCATGGTGGACGTCACCGCCAAGGCGCCTTCCCGCCGCACCGCGGTGGCCGAGGGCTACATTCGCATGTCGGCCGAGGCGCTCAGTACCATCCGCTCGGGGGGCACCGCCAAGGGGGATGCGCTCCAGGTGGCCCAGTTGGCTGGAATCATGGCGGGGAAGCGCACCGGCGAGTTGATCCCGCTTTGCCATGTCCTTCCCGGCACTTCCGTGACCGTGGACGTGCAGCCGGTGGACGATCTCCCGGGGATTCGGGTCACGGCCGAGGCACGCATCGTTGGCCCGACGGGCGTCGAGATGGAGGCCCTGACCGCCGTGAGCGTTGGACTCCTCACCGTATACGACATGATCAAGTCCGTGGACCGCGGGATGGTTCTGGAGGGGATTCGCCTGCTGAGCAAGGAGGGCGGACGTTCCGGGAGCTGGCACTCCGACGACTCGCCCTGATCCGATTGCTACCCCGCCTTACCGCGTACCGCTCCGCCTCCGTTCCCCCGCCCGCGGGACTCTGGGCACGACCAACCACTGGCCGATCTGGAGACGGCGCGGACGAATACCGGGGTTCGCCGCCTGGAGTGCGGCCAGCCGTACGCCGTAGCGTAGGGCGATGTGTGAGAACGTCTCGCCCCTCCCGACGCGGTGCTCGAGAAAGCGGAGGCGCTCGTTCTTCGGCACCTGCGCATAGCGCCTCGCAAAGTCCCGTCCGGAACCCTTTGGCACACGTACCCTGGTCTGCTCCCGATACGGCGTGAATCCACGCAGAAGCTGGGGGTTCAACTCCTCGATCTCGCGCTGGGGCACGCCGGCCACATCCGCGAGCACATCCATCGACGTCGCCTCCGGTACAGTGACCTCGTCGAAAACCATCGGCACCGTGCCGGGCGGCTCCAGCCCGTAGCGCCGAGGGTCGACGGCGATTCGTGAAGCCGCCAGCAGCTTGGGAATGAAGTCGCTCGTCTCGGGCGGCAGCTCACGCCGAAGCTCCACGTACAGGCTGTCTCCCGAAGGCGCCAGGGGATCGTGCCGCCTGAGGATACCGGCGACGCGGGCGGGGCCGGCGTTGTAGGCCGCCAGCGCGACGTACCACGAGCCGAACCGTTGATTCAGTTCCGCAAGGAAATCGAGCGCGAGGGGCGTCGAGCGCACAGGGTCGCGGCGCTCGTCCACGAGGGACGTCACGGTCAGGCCCATGGACCGTGCCGTGCCGCTCATGAATTGCCATAGGCCCACCGCGCCGGCCGGGCTGACCGCAGCGGGCCGATAGCCGCTCTCTAGGATGGGGAGCACGCGTAGGGAGGGCGGCATGCCGCGCGCCGTGATCTCCGGGTCGACTACGAGGCGGTAGCGCTCCATGCGCTCCAGGTAGACCTGGAAATTACTCCGGCCCTCCTCCGACCAATAGCGTACCCACTCGTCCGTCCTCTCGGATATGTCGGGGTGCCTGGCGAAGCGGGAGTCCATGATCGCGTCGGGCACCCCGGCCGGCGGCGGCGGGAGAGCCGGGGATGGCCCACCCGTCGGCACGTGAGGGCGGGCGATGTCCACCGCCGGAGCGGGTACGGTACTCGGAGCTTCAGGTGTAGCGCTCGCACATGCCGCCAGCGGCCAAGCGGCCAGGAGCGCCGCCAGTCCACTGCGGAGGGGAGCCCTGGCCAACCCGTTACCCCGCCGCGAGTACGGCGTCCACCGCCGCCATCAACCGCTCCACGCTCTTGTGGTTGGCGCCCGCTCCCATGAGCCCGATCCGCCAAAGCTTGCCCTTGCCCGGGCCGAGTCCACCGCCGACCTCGATGTGGTGATCTTCCAGCAAGGCCTTCCGCAGTGGGCCCTCTTCCCTACCGTCCGGCAGCTCGACCGACGTGAGCTGAGGTAGCCGGTGGCCTTCCTGCGCGAACAGGCTGAACCCCCTCTCCACCATCGCATTCTGGAGCGAGGTGCCAACGTCGTTGTGTCGGCGGAAGCAAGCGTCCAGACCCTCCTCCTCGATGATCACGAGACCTTCGTGGAGGGCATACACCGAGTTGATCGGCGCCGTGTGGTGGTAACGCCTCTCCTCGCCGAGGTAGCCCGCGATAAGCGATACGTCCAGATACCAGCTTTGTGGAGGGGTCGTGCGGCCCTCGATGCGGGCCATCGCCTTCTCGGAAAAGGTGATGGGCGCCAGCCCCCGGCGGCACGCCGAGGCACTTATGCGTGCCCGAGTAACACACGTCGATGGCGTTGTCATCCACGTCGACCGGAATGCCCCCGAGCGACGTCACCGCGTCGACCACAAAATGCGTGGCGCTGTCACGGAGCGCGGCACCCACCTCGTCGAGCGGCTGGCGTACTCCGGTGGACGTCTCCGCGTGCACGAGCGCCACAACGCGGGCGTCCGGGTGCGCCTTGTGCGCGGCGATCACATCGTCTGGCGGAATGATGCGGCCCCACTCCGCTTCTACGGTCACGACCTCGCAGCCGATTCGACGGGCCATCTCGGCGAGGCGCCCACCGAATACACCGTTCACGCCGATGATGGCCGTGTCACCCGGTTCCAACAGGTTGACGAGTGAGGCCTGCATGCCGGCGGAGCCCGTCGCGGAGACGGGGAACGTCATCCGGTTTAGAGTGCCGAAGAGCACACGCAGGCCCTCGTTCACCTCGTCCATGATCGTGAGGAACTGAGGATCCAAGTGGCCCACAGTATCGTGCGCCATGGCCGTGAGGATGCGCTCGCGAACCGGTGACGGACCCGGGCCGAGGAGCAATACGGGCTGTATGTCGGAAACTCGCATGGAGGGCTTGGTTGTGCCGGATCAGAGGTGGTAGTTGGGGGCTTCTCGAGTGATCGTGATGTCGTGCGGATGGGACTCGCGCAGGCCGCCCGACGTCACACGCACGAACCGCGACTTGTTACGGAGCTCTTCGAGGTCGGCGCAGCCGCAATATCCCATGCCGCTCTGAAGGCCTCCCACGAGCTGAAAGACCGTGTCGGTCATGGGCCCCTTGTAAGGCACGCGCGCCTCGATCCCCTCGGGTACGAGCTTCTTGAGCTCCTCATCGGAATCCTGGAAGTACCGGTCGGCGGATCCCTCCTGCATGGCAGAGAGCGAGCCCATGCCGCGCACGGTCTTGAAGCGGCGACCTTCCATCAAGAAGCTCTCGCCCGGTGATTCCTCGGTGCCGGCGAACATCGAGCCCATCATGACCGATTGGGCGCCGGCCGCGAGCGCCTTGGCGATGTCGCCCGAATAACGGATGCCACCGTCGGCGATGATGGGCACACGGCCTTCGACCCCCTCGACCGCGTCCATGATGGCCGTGAGCTGGGGGACACCCACCCCGGTCACCACTCGGGTCGTGCAGATCGAGCCCGGGCCGACGCCCACTTTGACCGCGTCGGCGCCACGCTCCATCAGCGCTGCCGCCCCTTCAGCGGTGCCGACATTGCCCGCCACGAGCTGCACGTCGGGGAGCGCCTCCCGGGTGCGAGCTACCGCCTGGAGCACACCCTCCGAATGGCCATGAGCGGTGTCGACCACCAGCACGTCGACCCCTGCGTCGACGAGGGCGCGAGCCCTCTCGATGTCTCCGGTCGAGGCGCCGATCGCCGCACCGACCCGCAGACGCCCGTGCCGGTCCTTGCACGCGTTCGGGTGCTGCCGGCGCTTGACGATGTCCTTCACCGTGATAAGGCCCGCGAGTGATCCATCGTCATCGACCACCGGGAGCTTCTCGATGCGGTGCTCGTGCAGGATCCTTTCGGCGCTCTCCAGCGTGGTGCCGACCGGCGCGGTGACCAGCGCCTCGGAAGTCATCACGGCGCCGATGGGCTGGTCAAGGTCCGTCTCGAACTGGAGGTCACGGTTGGTGATGATGCCCACCAGCGCGCCACCACTTTCGATAATGGGAACGCCACTGATGGAAAACCGGGCCATCAGGTCGTGGGCGTCCCGAAGCGTCTTGTCAGGCGAAAGCGTGATGGGGTTCAGGATCATGCCACTCTCGGAGCGCTTGACCCGGTCCACTTCTTCGGCCTGACGCTCGATCGTCATGTTCTTGTGGATGAATCCCAGGCCGCCCTCCCGAGCGATCGCGATGGCCATCCGCGATTCCGTCACCGTGTCCATGGCGGCCGTGAGCAGCGGCACCTGCAGCGGAATTTCGGCCGTGAGGAACGACGTCACCGACGTATCCTTGGGGTGCACGGTCGAATGCCCAGGAATCAGCAGGACGTCGTCGAAGGTCAGGGCTTCTTTGATGATGACAGCGCTCTTCACAGGGCCGTCGGACATGGGCTCTTATCTCCCAGCGCCTATATGCCTATATGCGAGACGCCCACCCGCCGGGCGAATCCTCTTGTGGATGCTCGGCGAGCGGGCGCGTTTGGTCTTTCCATGGGCAATAGTACCGGCCCGGAAGACGGAGTGTCAAGATGCTATCCAGAGGCCTCGCCCTCCGGCTCCGCCGTAGGCTCTCTGCCGTCTTCAGCCGGCTCATCAGCCGGTGACTCGGCCTCATCCTCATCATCCGAATCAGCGGTCAACGGAGAGGTGATATCCTCCATGAGTTGTTTGCCCGCCTTGGACACGGAGGAGAACACCTTGTCCGCCGCCGAGATGACCTTGAACGCCTCACGGATGGTGGCCGGGCTCATGGCCTTCTGGCGCATCTTGTCCTCGACCTTCTCGGCAAAGCGTTGCAGGCCGGAGGCCTCCTGAGCCAGATCGCCCGCGTACCTCGATTCGAGGAATTCGAGGTAGTCGAGCACCTGATAGATCTGCTCCTCCGGCAAACTCTCTAGCTTCCGCATGAACCGCTGGCGAAGCACGTCGTGCATGAGTCTCCCCTACGTTGTCCCGGAAAATCACCGTCTGATGCGCAACGCTAAAACCTAACACGCGCGGCCGGACCTTGCCCCCTCTCCCAAACGCCGTATCGTGTTCAAGCACCCGTCACGCACCCTCACTCTCAGCGCGGAAGACCCACGAGCGGATGGCCTTTCTCCCCAACCAGCCAGTGCCGGTTTCCCAAGACGCGTCGGCGCTCTACGACGAGTGGCTGGACTCTCTCGAGGAGGAGCTCGACCGGCCGGACTGCGATCGCTACGAGTTGTGCCGGCGGGTGCTCACGGACATCTACTTCCCCGATGTGGGGGATGCCGACCCGGCGTCGCTACCGCTTACCACACAGGTCACGCTGGCTCAGATGGACGCGCGCAACGTCACGCGCGAGCCGGAATACTACGCCGATACCGATCCCGAGAAGTACGGCCGGGTAAAGCCGCTGCTCTGGATGTGGGAGATGTTCGACAAGAGCCCCCTCGGTGAGAACGTTTACCTGGGCGTCAAGTTCAGGCGCATTCTGGCCGAGCGGATCTTCCGGAAGTGCGGCAAGAACTTCAAGGCGTTCCACTTCGTGAAGCTCTCGTTCGGTTACAACATGGAGGTCGGCGACGACGTGGTCGTGCACCGCCACGTACTCCTGGACGACCGAGGCGGGATCAAGCTGGGGAACCGGGCCAGCGTGTCGGACTTCGCCAACATCTACAGCCATTCGCACGACGTTGTGGAGTCGCGCGAGATCCAGACGCCCCAGACCGTGATCGGCGAGGGAGTACGGATCACCTACCACGCCACCGTGATGTCGGGCGTGAACGTTGCCGACGACACCATGATCGGCTCGTTCGGCGTAGTCACGCGCGACACCGAGCCCCACTCTATCTACGTGGGCATCCCGGCCAAGATGGTCAAGAAGAAGCCGCAGGCGGATCGGCCTCCTCCGACCGAGGATCCGCTGGCGGGGTAATGACTCCCGGCGCGGAGTTCCACGACGGCCGCAATCGTTTGTCAGACGGAATTGTTCGCCATAGCCCGCAGCGCTGGGTGGCTGGCCCACTCTCTCGAGGAATATGAAGAGGCTCCGATCAGGTTCCGTCCCGTCGACGGCTACCGATCAACCTGACCAGGAGGCCAGAGTTCGGCGCCAGCCCGTGGGCCCGAGCAGGAGAGCGGCGTTACAAGTGGTTGCCTCCCTCCGGCTCCTCCGACAAGAGATCGTCGTGCTCCTTCGACGCCGCCGCCACCCGCTCAACTCGCTCCCGGAGTTCGACTACGCTCGTGCCTCTATCACCTGGCCACGCCTCGGCGTCAAATACCGCCATCAGAAGGTGCCCCGTGGACATGTAAGTCACGCTCTCATCGTCGGCCTCGGCCATGGCGCCCTTCAAGACTGAGGCCCCGGCCTGGGTATACGGGAGCTCGCCTGCTAGGGGAGTCGTTTCAGGCTCCGGCAAGCGGTCTTCGAGTACGCCGCGGAGCTCCGCGCGGTCCACTTCGAGTTCGTCGAAAACCGTGGAGGCTATGCCGTCCTCCACTTGGAGCAACCCGACAATCAAATGCTCGGGACCGATGAAGTTGTGCCCGAGCCGCAAGGCCTCGGAGTACGCGGCCAAAACCGCTTTGTAGAGAAGTCGTGTGGGTGCGTAACTCATCCTAATCACTCCGCCTTCAGTAATGGCTTGTACCGGGCTAATGGGCTCCCGACCGGAGCCGCGTAGCGGTGTAGGTCGCTGGGCTGCCTTTCACTCAGCATGGGTCGGCTGTTCTCGGTGCGATCGTAGGTGCGGGCGACTTGCATGTGGACACCCCCATCCGGAACGATGAGTTGTATGTCGACTTGGAGACAGCCAGGGTCCCGCTGCTAATAGATCAAGTTGGGGCCGAAGTCCGGCACCTCACCTCTTCGGATCTCCTCGGTCCATCCACCCACCCGGACTGCGTTTGCAGCGGAGGACTCCGACCGAGAGTCCGGGTACCAGAAGACGCGGCAAAGCTCCAGATACTCAAGCACCGCGTCCACCCGGCCTTCCATCAAAAGGTCACGAGCCAAGACTAGGCTTGGACCAAAGGAGTTGAGTTGAGGAGAACCTGGACTCTCACCCGCTCGAAGCAGCTCGTGTTCGGCCCCCTGGAGATTTCCGCGCTGCATCTGAACAAGACCAAGGACCACGTGCCCATTGTGGAGCGCATTTCCGTAATACCAATCGTCGCTATACTCCACCGCGAGCTCGAGCAATTCCTCTGCCAACCGCTCGGCGCGGTCCAGCTTGCCGTTGACCAGGGCAAGTTCAGAGGCGGAGCGGAGCCCCAATAGGCGTGCATATCGGGATCCTACGACCGTCCCCGCTGCATACGCGCCGAGGCCGAGGGTGCGACGTGCGAAACGCGCGACGCGGATCCGGACAGATTCAGTAGCTACAGCCACGGCTCACCTCCAGACTTGCGGAATCTCAGCCCTTCTCTGCTACGTAGCAGAGAAGGGCCGCCTTCACGGAGACGCTCGCGCGATTTCACATAACGAGCTAATGGGCTCCCGACCGAGGCCATACATGCGGCGTAGGTCCCGAAGCGGCCGGACCCTGCTCACGATACCTGTTGCGCATCAAATACGCGATAGGGCCCGTGCGGGATGACCAGCGTTAGCTGATGCACGCCACCCTCACGGTCTTCTGATCTCAAAGGCTACAACGTATTGGACGTCGAATTCGTCTCTCGTCACTACCAATACCGTCCCGGAACGAACCAGCGGAGGGGGAATAAGCGATGGAGTGACCGGGAGATCGACAGCGCCCAAGTAGGCGCCCTCGTCATTGAAGACATCGAAGAACCAGTCCTCATCCCGGCCCTCACGCAGGACCCAGAGGTTCCCGTCATCGTCGGGAATGAGTCTCCTGAAGAACGGCTTCGTACTTGGAATGCGTGAGAGGTCCATCTTAGGATGTGAAGTATACTCATCGAGTCGTTCAATCTCGCGGTCACGTTCACGCTTTGACACGGCTACAGCATCAGTCCTCCTCACCATGAGAAGGATCGTATCACCAGTGAGAGTTCGCTTGGCAATGCTATAGTCGCGACTGTGCCCTACCCAGACAGCGGGCTCCGAGTCGAGGACCCATTCACT
Organism: Gemmatimonadota bacterium; assembly: GCA_022561145.1. Classification (GTDB taxonomy): domain Bacteria; phylum Gemmatimonadota; class Gemmatimonadetes; order Longimicrobiales; family Gaopeijiaceae; genus JACZXQ01. The sequence continues at coordinate 11,695 of JADFRS010000069.1, read as the reverse complement.
ACTTCGCCCGAATGGGATCGGGACGAAAGCCCCGAAGCCGCGTTCGTTCCGAAGATCCCAGAAATTGGTTGACTCAGGTCTGGTTAACGCGTTTGGAAAAGAGTCTCCTCGGATCAATTCGTCGGACGGCGTGAATGCTACCAAAGGATCCGGGTCGCCCGCCGCCAGCGACACCTCATACAGCGTACCAGCCTCGTCGAACCGCCCTGGCCAAGGCCATGAATACCCCCCAACTCGTCGCCGGTACTCCCGAAGATGAGCACCGGACGTATCGAATACCGAGTATCGGGAGAGCCGAACATCCACAACCCAAAGGTGACCATCGGCACTCCACGCCAAACCGAACGGATCTTGGAACTCTCCGGGACCTTCGCCTGCTCCGCCGAAGGCTCGGATGAAGCTTCCGTCCTGTCCAAACACGCGTACTTCTTTGACCATCCGATCCAATACGTAGATCCGGCCGTAGACATCTAATTCGACGTCCCAGACTGCTCCAAACAACTCGGGCCCGGTGTCGTCCGAACTCCCCAGCCGTACGCGCTCGGTTAGACGCCACGCTCCCCCAGAAGGCCAGAGTCCTGCTACGGGACCTGAGACGACCGGGACTCCGCTGGGTAGCGTGTCGATCACCATATCGGAGCCCAGGTTCGAGCGACCCTCCGAGCAGGCGATTAGGAGTATTGGCAGCGCAAAAGTGACGGCCGGTCGAAGTTGGAGTCTTGGAGCCACCAGCACCGCTCTCCCGAGTTGAAGGCGTGTGTCAGTTAACGATTTCCTCCCGAAGCTTATCAGCTGATCGGCCCGTTCGCGATCATTACGCGACGCGTGTCGCTAATGTCACCCAATAGCGACGGATGTCGCCACGTTCCCCCATATGCGACGTTTGCCTAGTTACTCGTCCCGGAACAGCCGGTCCAACCTGAACCGCGTCCTTCCGAGCTACGTGTGTATAGAGGACGGCCGTCTTGATCTGGCTGTATCCGAGCAGCTCCTGAACGTACAGGAAATCGGTTTCCACTTCGACGAGGTGAGTCGCGAGGAGTGACCTAGCCTGTAAGAAGGCCGACTGGGAAGATCGAGGTAAGTGAGGATCGCACGCACGGGAGCGGGATATCTATTCTAGTCGAGCTGAGACGCCTCATCGAGGAGCCTAGCCACAGCGGCGAAGCGCTCTCGCTCCGTTGGATACAATCCCAGCGACCTGCGCCTGTTTGACACGTACTCCAGCAGCTCCTTCGTCACCGTTGCACCGGCGTCGAGGAGGAGCCCGACCATGCCGGCGTCCGAAAGCTCCACTGCGCGCTCGAGGGGTGACCGGGACCTCTCTGGTGAACCATTCGGGTTGACGCCGGCTTCCAAGAGCAATCGTACCAACCCCTCGTTCTCTTGGCCGATCGCGGTCCCCAGAACCGTAAACCCGTAGGCGGTTAGGTTGGGATCCGCCCCGTGCTCCAAGAAGAGCCGCACCATCTCGACATGTCCGTCTTGGACCGCCTTGAAGAGTGGGGACGCGGGTGACGAGGGATCGGGATCGGCTCCGAATGCCAACAAGAGCTCGGCGGCGGCCAGATCCTGGTTTCGAGCGGCCCAGAAAAGCGCCGCCCACCCGGTATCCGGGTTCGGGTCGGCACCCGCCTCGAGTAGGAGCTTCGCCACATCGTATCTCTCACGCTTAACTGCGATCTGTACGGGGGTATGGTTGTCTACGCGTGGGTTCGGATCAGCACCTGCTGCCAGGAGGGCTTCGACGAGGAGAGGGGGGCTTTCCAGCGCGGCGAGTACGAGCGCGGGTGCATCCTTGCCGCCCCCGCGAGTCGGATCGGCGCCGGCATCGAGAAGAAGGTAAGCGATCTCGGCACCGACCTCGGAGTCCGACCGGTGCAACGCCTTTGCCAGGGCGGAAACGCCCGACTGTGCCGTGAAGTCCGGATCCGCCCCGCCGGCCAGGAGCATAGAAACTATTCCGACCCAACCCTTTTCGATTGCAATGTGGAGAGCCGGGCTGGGAACCGCACCGTTTCTGAGGAGCACCTCGACCACCGGAAGCCGTCTATCCCGGCTCGCCACAAATAGGGGCGTGCGCCCTTTCAGGTCCAGGGCATCGACCCGTCCGCCCAGAGCCAGGCTCACCCCCACAAGTCGTGGCAGTCCGTACGTGGCGCCCACATGGACGGCAGCTCCCGACCACACGCTGCTCACCAGGACCATCAGGAGGATGGCGAGGCCTCGGAGGAGCGTCTTAATCTTCTCACGGGATCTTGCCTTGCGCTTCATGAGGTGAACCTGACTAATTCTTAAGATGCCGTGTCCGAAACGATTTCTTCCCGAAGCTCATCAGCCAATCGCCCCGTTGGCGAATATCATGCGACGCATGTCGGCAAGGTCACCCAATAGCGACAGGCGTCGCCACGTCCTTGGGGTTCATCGATCTATACGTATGAACCGATTCAAAACATACGTATACATGCCGAAGCGCCCTGAAGGGCCGGTGAGGCCCCCGGCTCCACTCCCCCCTCCCCGCTACCCCTCCTCCTCCTCATACTGAGCCTGCAGTTTCTGCACAACCGCCGGATCCGCCAGGGTGGTCGTATCCCCCAACGCCTTCCCCTCCGCCACATCCTTCAGCAGCCGCCGCATGATCTTGCCCGAACGGGTTTTCGGGAGCTCGGCCGCGTACATGATCACGTCGGGCCGCGCGATCGCGCCGATCTTCTTCGTCACGTGCTCCTTGAGCTCGGCCACCAGGTCGTCGGTGCCGTCCATGCCCTGCTTGAGCGTTACGAACGCCGCGATCGACTCGCCCTTGATGTCGTGCTTCTTGCCGACCACGGCGGCCTCGACCACCGCTGGGTGGTCCACCAGGGCGCTCTCGACCTCCATGGTGCCTATCCTGTGCCCGGCCACATTCAGCACATCGTCCACTCGGCCCAGGATCCACAGGTAGCCGTCCTCGTCCCTCTTGGCGCCGTCCCCCGGAAAGTAGATGCCGTCCCACTTGGACCAGTAGGTCTCGCGGTAGCGCTCGTCGTCGCCGTAGATGGTGCGGATCATCGAAGGCCACGGCTTGGTGATCGCCAGGTAGCCGGCGGAGGTCTCGTTGCCGTCGTCGTCCAGGAGGGTGGCCGCGATGCCGGGGAATGGCTTGGTGGCGCTTCCCGGCTTGGTCTCGGTGACGGCGGGCAGTGGGGTGATCATGATGGCCCCCGTCTCGGTCTGCCACCAGGTGTCCACGATCGGGCAGCGCTCTTTGCCGATCACTTCCCGATACCACATCCACGCCTCGGGATTGATCGGCTCGCCCACCGTGCCCAGCAGCCGGAGCTTGGACAGGTCGGACTTGTTGGGCCATTCCTCGCCCACGCGCATGAACGCCCGGATCGCCGTAGGCGCCGTATAGAAAATGGTCACGCCGTACTTTTCGCAGAGCTGCCAGAAACGACCCCAGTCCGGATAATTCGGCGCACCCTCGTACATGAGGACCGTCGCGCCGTTGGCCAGAGGCCCGTACACGATGTACGAGTGGCCCGTCACCCATCCCACGTCCGCCGTGCACCAGTACACGTCCTCCTCGCGGAGGTCGAACACGGACTTGGTGGTGGCGTACACCTGCGTCAGGTAGCCACCCGTGGTGTGAACCACACCCTTGGGCTTACCCGTCGTGCCCGAGGTGTAGAGGATGTAGAGCAGGTCCTCCGAGTCCATCACCTCGGGATCGCACTTGGCGGAGGCGCCCGCCATGAGGTCGTGATACCAGTGATCGCGACCCTCAGCCATGTCGGCCGCGACCTCCTGGGTGAGCCCCGCTCCGCGAGCCACCACGACCACGTGCTCGATGCAGTCGCAGGTCTTCACGGCTTCGTCCGCGTTGGCCTTGAGCGGCACGATGCTTCCCTTCCGGTACCCTCCATCGGCCGTGATCAGCACCTTGGCCTCGGCATCGTTGATGCGGTCGGCCAGCGACTCCGGGCTGAACCCGCCGAACACCACCGAGTGGGGCGCGCCTATGCGAGCACAGGCCAACATCGAGATGGCCGCCTCGGGGATCATGGGCAGGTAGATCGCGACCCGGTCGCCCTTCTTCACACCAAGGCCCTTGAGCACGTTCGCGAACTTGCTCACCTCGCGGTGGAGGTCCCAGTAGGTGAACGTGCGCGTATCGCCCGGCTCACCCTCCCAGATGAGCGCGGCCTTGTTACGGCGCGGGCCCACCAGGTGCCGGTCCAGGCAGTTGTACGCCACGTTGAGCTTGCCGCCCAGGAACCACTTGGCATGGGGCGGCGTCCACTCGAGCACGGTGTGCCATTTCTCGAACCAGTCCAGCTTCTCGGCCCAACCGGCCCAATACGCCTCCGGATCGGCTTCGGCGGCGCTGTAGACCGCGGGATCGTAGACCACGCAACCGTCACAGAATCCCTCGGGCGGTGGAAAGCGCCGATTCTCGGTGAGGAGAACGTCGAGGACGTGGCCTTCGTCACTCATGCTGGTGTCTCCACGGTAGGCGTCGATGCGGGAAGGGAGGGTAATGGTACGTCCGCGTTCCGCCAGGGTGCAAGGAAGCCCATGACTAATCGCCGTCCCTCAGGAAGGGCCTGAGTCCGGGGTGTTCGAGTGCAGCCTCGAACGCGGTCACCGAAGCGCTCGCCAAAGCCGAGAGCGCATCGGGCCCCGCCTCGTAGGCGCGCTGAGGAATGCGGATCTTGAGGCGGAACTCGCTGTCGGCCTCGGCGGGCTTTGTGCTCGCCTTGGGCAAGCGCAACCGCACGGACACGGGGGTGGCGTAGCCCTCGGGCAGGGCGTCCCTGGACACGGCCGCAAGGGCCTCGAGCAAGTCGTCCATCGGCCCGAGCTCACCCAACTCAGGCCCGTCGATCACCAACGCGAAGTTCCCCTTGAGCCCCCTGGACGTCTCGTCGAGAAAGACGTCCAGGCTCACCCAGTCGGGCAAGCCCTCGCGGTGGAAGAACAGGTAGGCGCTCCGGGTGGACTCCCCCTCCCAGCGCCCCTCGAACTGGAGGCTGGTGGTCTTCTGGAGCCCCGACAGCGCCCAGCCGGCACGTTCGATGCCATCCTGCACCGCCTCGAGCAGCGGTTCCAGAGTCAGTAGCGGAGTGGATGATTCGCTCATGGATCCAGGTCGACGGTCTCGGGTAAGCGTGCAACAGATTATAACTATCGTTCTCATTGATGAGACCAGCCACGCGAGAAACATGGCAGCCAATCACGATTCGAGCGACTCGACCCTCCGGGCGGCTCTCGAGGCGAACGGCCACCGATTCACAGAGCAGCGCGCGGCCGTCTACCGGTTTCTGGCCCATACCAATATTCATCCCACCGCCGACGAGGTCTTCCTGAACGTTCGGAGCAACGTGCCCGGCATCTCACTCGCTACGGTCTACAAGAGCCTGGAGACACTCGTTGGGTGCGGCCTCGCCACTCGCCTCAGCTACTCGGACGGTTGCGCCCGCTACGATGGGCGCACGGATCCACACCACCACGCACGCTGCCTTGCGTGCGGAAGTGTGTCGGACATACCGGGCCACCTGCCGGATCGCTATCTCCAGGATCTGCATGCCCGCTCCGGGTCATTCCGCGTCATAGGCTACCGCTTGGAGCTGACGGGATACTGCGTGGCATGTGCCCCCGGTCTGGACGTGGGAGTTCCGCGGACCTCGGCTTGAAGTACCGCCTGCTCAGGCCGGCGGCACTACTCGGCGCCGCCTTTACCAGCGCCTGGGTAATCAGCCTCTCCCCATCTCCAACCCTCGAGCCCGTCGCCATCGCCGGCGTCATCGCGACATCATCCGCCCCACCGCCGCTCAGCGAAGATATTCGGACGCTCCGCACAGAGTTGAGCCGGATCATTCCCGAGTGGCGGGGCTCACGTTGGAGCGTGCTCGCGATATCGCTGGACCGAGGGGACACGCTCTTCAACCAGGGCGCGCACGATGCGTTGGCGCCGGCGTCCAACATGAAGTTGGTGACCACGGCCGCCGCGCTGCACCACCTGGGGCCCAATTTCCGCTACCAGACATTCCTCCTGGCCGACGGTCCTGTCGTGGACGGGCGCCTCCAGGGCGATTTGATCCTTTACGGCACGGGCGATCCGGGAATCTCGAGCCGGTTCTACCGCACAGACACAGCCGTTTTTGAACTGTTGGTCGATCAGTTGATCGCTCGGGGCATCACCACCGTCGATGGCAAGGTGATGGGCGACGGAACCTTCTTCAGTGGTCCCGTGCTTGGCCCGGGATGGAATCCGAGAGACTTCAACGATTGGTTCACAGCCCCGGTCTCTGGGCTCTCATTCAACGAGAACATTGTCAGCATCCAGGTCGAGGCTGGGCCTACCGTGGGGGCGCGTCCCATTGTGCACGTACTCCCTGACCCCACCGTATTCCTGAAGGACAACTTCGCGCGCACCGTGGACACACGGCCGAGGCCCATGCTGTGGGTGGACCGCGAACGCCCGGGGGAAGCGATCCGGATCGGCGGTGAGATGCCGATCAATGGTCGAGACCTGTGGCGGGAGATGCCGATCTTCAACCCCTCGCTCTTCGCCGTCTCGGCGCTGGCGCGGGTGATGGAGGAGAAGGGCGTTCACATCACGGGAACGCCGCACCCCGTGGCTCCCGGGGAGTCGAAGGTCACCGGCCGACATGTCTGGGGATCACGGGCCGGATCCTTCACACCGGTAGTCGTGGCGCGGCATACGTCACGGGCCTTGGTCGACTATCTCACGGTGGTCAACAAGCAGAGCCACAACTTCCTGGCCGAGACCGTGTTCAAGACCTTGGGGCGCGTCGTCTCGGGTGACGGATCGTTCACGGGCGGCAGCCGAGTCGTCATGAGCTTTCTGGAGGATCAGGCCGGGATCGCCATGGCCGGCATCGAGGTGGCGGACGGGTCCGGGCTCTCCGAGGGCAACCGCCTGAGTGCTGCAGCGCTGGTGAGCGTGCTCGAGTACATGTCCGGGACAGACCTGTGGGATACGTTTCTCGCGACGCTTCCGGAGGCAGGCCGGCGCGGTGAGCTTCCACGTATGTTCCGCACGCCCGCAGCCCGCAATCTCAGGGCCAAGACGGGAACCATGGACGGCGTGTCGGCTCTGTCCGGGATGGTCCGTTCAGTAGACGGCGAGCGAATCTTGTTCAGCATCGTAGCCAATGGTGTACGGCAATCCGCCACCAAGAGGGTTGAAGACCGCTTCGGAGCGAGGCTGGCCGCGTTCCGGCGCAGCGGCACTTAAATCTGGACTGACCGGTCCCCGAACGTGTCTCGATACCAGCGTTCGAGACCCTCGAATCCTTCGTCGAGCGACACTCCCGGCGCATACCCCACCAGGCGCTTCGCCCGCTCGTGCGGAAAGCTCACTCGCCGGGTGAGCGAAGTCGACCGGCGGTGGCCGTGCAGGAGCCTGTGCCCGTGCTCGATGGCGACCCGAGCCAAATAATCCGGCAGTGTTGGAAGCCGCCGCACTCGGATGCCCACCGCTCCTCCTACCCGAATTCCAAAGTCGGCCAGCAGGACGGATTCGTGGCCCAGATGCAGCGTCTCGTGCTCAGCCATTGGGGATTCTCCGGCCTGGATCAGCCCGGCGGCGACATCGTCCACGTGCACGAGGTCGACCGGAATGTTTCCGCCGATCACGACCGGCACACGCCGGAGGCGGGCCACCCAGTCCAGGAACCACGACCGGCCCCAAGGGCCGTACACATTCGTAGGTCGTACGATGGTGACCGGAGGCGCGTCGCCGGCCTCGGCCAGGCGTCGCAGGGCCAGCTCGCCCTCGTACTTCGTCTCGCTGTAAGGATTGAGAAGGGAGACGCCCTGGGGCTCGACTTCCTCGGTGATCTTTCCGTCAGGCGGGCCGGTCGCCGCGTAAACCGAAATCGAACTGACGTAGACCAACCGCCCAACCCCGGCGGCCGCCGCCGCACGCCCCAGTCGCTCGGTCCCCAACACGTTCACGCGCCGGCTCGCCGCCGCATCGTCTTTGCCTCGACGGGCGGCCAGATGATAGACGACGTCCACGCCCTCCAGAAGGGCTCGGAGCGCCACGTCGTCCTCCAGGTCGCCGAACACAACGTCGTGCCCCTGTGCCCGCCACGCCTCCGACCGGTCGGACGACGACCGAAACAGCCCCCGGAGCGGCGCCCGCTCCGCCAGCCGCGGCTCGAGGGCCCGGCTGAAGAACCCGCCGGCACCAGTGATCGCGATGCGGTCCATCAGCCCTCGCCCCTCATCGCGCCGATCCCGCGGTTCCGCTGGACCCGTACCCGGTGAGGCCGAGCCGGTCTGTGAACGAATTGGCGAACACCTCGTTCGGATCGAACCGTTCGCGGGCCCGCCGGAAGGCATCCCAGCCCGGATACTGGCGTTGTATCACGTCGGGAGCCAGCGGCAGCGTCTTACCCCAGTGGCAACGCGCTCCGAGCTCTTCGGCGAGCGTGGCTAGCTCGGTGACGAACGGCTCCCCGCCGTAGTAGAAGACGTCTATCCACAGCGTATGCCGCCCCAGGGTGGGGCTGAGCGTGAACTCGTCACCGGCAGTGAGGCGCAGCCCGATCGGGTTGAGCAGGCGGCCGGGATGAGCCCGAAAGAGGGCTTGAAAGCGGGAGAGGGCCTCGCTCGCCCGCGCCGCATCGACCGCAAACTCCACCGCTCGGGGGAGAATCTTGTTGGCCACCACCCGAAAACGCACCGTTCGCGGGGACAGGTCGAGGGGCGACAGGATGTCCGAAACGTCGCCCACGACCGTACGCCGAAATACCGCGGACGACACGGCTGCGTGCAAGCCCAGCCGCCGCGAGAGAAAAGTGGCCACAGCCGTGCGCCAACCGAAACGCTGCTCGCGTGAGATGGGGTGTGGCGGCCCCGCGACGCGGTCCGCCGCAAACCGCACGACCCTCCCCGCCTCCGGCGCCCAGACGGACGCATGGAACTCGCTTCTGGACTCGTGGCCGACGGGGTCGCGCACGTACTCGGCGAAGGGCACCACATCGGTCTCGAGCTTGAGCGAGAAGCGCTCAATGCATTCGAACGTCACGCGGGTGATCACCCCCATCAGGCCGAGACTCACCCCTGAGTGCTGGAAGTCGGGATGCCCCGAGTCGACGGTCACGAGGTCGCCGAGGCCGTTCACGAGACGCATCTCGCGCAGCGATGTGGACATGAGCCCGTACCTGGCCGACCCACCGTGAGTGCCCGTCACCATTGCCCCCGCGAGCGTCGCGTTCTGCCACTCGCCGACGGTAGGAATCGCAAGTCCGTGGGGGGCGAGGAGTGACTGGAGCCGGCCGCTGGTCATGTTTGCCGGGGCGGTGACGAGATCACCGTGGACCTCGATCGTGTCGGTGGGCTGGCCGAGGTGGAGCAGGCAATCACGCTGCGAGGTGATGTCGCTCTTGGAGCCACCCGAGCCCGCTGTGCGGAAGCGTGTTTGCTCCTGGAGGGCTCGGTGCACCGCCGCTGCGACGCCCTCCTCGTCCCGCACGTGAATCTCCCGAGTCGCGTAGGTCACGCCGCCGTCCGGTCCCCTATACAGACCTTCCCCGCGCCGAGCGGAGACGCCGCCGGAGTTCGACATCCGACATGGTGCGCAGCGTCCGCTCGGCCGTGCGCTCGCTGTTCCACCTCACATCGGTGAGGCTCACGACGCTGCCCTCGGATTCGGATTCCTCATGGAATACGAAGTAGAAGCGGCCCTTGTAGTCGTCGCCGGATTCCTCCTGGATCGTGCCTACCCAGACCTGGCCGTTCTCGTCCGCGAACTCCCGCATAAGCCGCCTGATCGTGAGTCTTGAAGTCAGGCCGCGTCCGCGCGACCGAAAGGCCACCGCTGAACGAATCCGCACGCAGCCATGAAGCGCCCGAGAACGTAGCTTAGCCCGCCCTTCTCAGCCACCTGGGTCGGGGTTTTCCCCACGTAATTCTGGAGGGCTCGTCTGAATGCCGCCCCCGACGAATATTGGAGCTGCCGGCTCACACTTTGCCCGGTGCGGCCGGGGTCCGGGAGCCACTGGGCCGCATGCATCAGCCGGACCCACACCAGCAGGTGCCCGACGGAAGGCAAGCCACATCGCTTGAAGCGCTCGCTCAGGTAGGGTCGCGAGAGGCCCACGACCTCCGAGAACTCCTCCGCCGACCAGCATTTATGGACGCTATCGAAGGCAGTCCTCACAGGGCCCAACTCTCTCGGTGGCACGAACGAGCTCAGAGAACGAAGCACCGTGGCGGTCACCCCGAGTAGGCTGGCCCGTGCTACCCACCGGCGTAGCTCCCACTCCAATCCTCCCACCGACAAGAGGACGAGGTTCTCGAAGCCTGCCTTACCGAGTTCGAACAGGGCCTGCGGGTTCCGCGTGTCGTCAAGGACCGGAATCAGCCCAATGCTCGGAAAGCGCCGCCTGACGTCGAGCAGGGGCGCGATCGTCGAGCGGCTTCCCATCCCTTTTTCCCCCAGATGCACCAGCAAGCCACCCACCGGCCGTTCGCGGACCGTGCGCAGGAAAACATCCCACGTCGGCGCATCCACAACGCCGTGAAGCGGTACGAGGGCGCCCCGAATCTGATCCCGGAGCGCACGATTCGTAGTATAGATACCGATGAGAGCCATAGATCTTCGGAAAAGATACACCCTTACCGTAAAATGAGTCTAGGGTCTTATTCGCGAGGATCAAAGCTTAATTAGTGTTGGTGGCCGGGGCCTCAGCCCCGGAAAGAAGACCTACAGATGAGGACTCCCATGAAGAAGTTCCGCCTGCTGCTCAGCATCGCCATCGTCTCCCTGGCCCTAGGTGCCTGTTCGTCGTCCCCGTTAGGCCTGGAGGACTGCGAGGAGAATCCCACCGCGCCAGAGTGCTTGCTGCATCACCCCGGAACCGGCTCACACCACCCGGGAACCGGCAGCTAAGTCAAGCCCCGACGGCAACGCGCATCTGGCTGAGTCCGTCACGGATATCGGCCAGCGTTTCACGCGCCATCTCCTCAGGCCGTTTGAGCGGCGTGGGTTCCTTGCGGGTATCCTGCCGCTCAAGCTCCTGTTCGGCGTCGAAGTAGATTTGACCGTGGCCGTTCTTCTCCGCGACCCCCATCGCCTCGCGGAGCCAGATACGGCCTTCGGCGCTGTCACCGAGCAAACAGAACGCCTTTCCTCGGTAGAGTGTTAGTTCTGCAACCAAGAAGCTCGCACCACTCCGCCAGGCCATTGCGTCCACCGCCCGCAGGCGATGTTCGAATTCGGATCGGTTCCCCCGGAGCGCCTCGATGTAGGCTAGGGCATCGAGCGCGTAGACCTTGTACAAGAACTCGTCGGTGCCTGCCGCCACGAGCTCGTACGCGTCCTCGGCCGCGGTGAGCTCGCCGAGTTTTACGAACGCCCAGGCCAGGTCGGTCAACGCTCTGAGTCTCTTCTGCTTGGATGGGAACGACTGGACCGCCTCCCACCCGTGTCGCACCGCGATCTCCGGCCGACCGCTGAGTTCTTCTAGAACCATGACGTCGTGATGGACGGTTCCGAGGGTATCCTGATCGCCGACCTCTCTTGCGATCCGCAGCGCCTCCTCATGGCAATTACGCGCCAGGGGGAGGTTCCCCTTGTCTCGATGTATGTTGCCTACGCCGTTGAGGACGAGCGCCAGCCTCCCGCGGTGGTTAGCCGTCTCGGCCAAAGCACGGGCAACTTCATGCCAGTAGA
>JADFRS010000068.1 GCA_022561145.1 Gemmatimonadota bacterium | reverse complement strand
GCTCACATTGCCGCGCTGCCGCGGAAAGCAAGCCTCTATCCGACGATATTGGGCCTCTGTGATTTTCATAGTCCCAATATACTACAATTATCCCTTAGTGTTAACAGGCCCTAATCAGTCACATCTTGAGGAAGACCGATCCGGTCGCCGCCGGCGAGTTGCGCGGCCTCCAAGGACCTCACGACCGCGGTCGCGAGGTCGCCGCGCTCCTTCATGTCGCCTGTGTACGCAGCCACACCGGCGCTCAGCGTGAGCCCGGTCGAGGCCGTGAACTCCTCCGCTTCGGCCCGAATGCGGTCGGCGAAGACCATGCCCCCCTGCACGTTGCACGCCAGAAGCAGGCATATCAAGCGATCGTCGCCGTGGCGGGCCGCCAGGTCCATCTTGCGACTGCCCGCAGCCAGCACTCGCCCAAAACCACCGACAGCGGCTTCTCTGGCATCCGCTCCTCCCTCGGCGATACGCGCGGCCAGGCCGTCCGGCTCGAAGAGCACCAGCGTCATGGGAACGCCGCGATCACCGAGCTCGAATACGAAGTCGAAGATCACGTCGAAGTGCCACTGGCTGGAAAGCCCGGTGAGCGGGTCGGTCAGCGGATTCTGGTCGTTCACGAATATCTCCGTAAGAACGGTCGGCGAGTCGCAGATGCACTAAGCTCAGGCACATCCCCACATGGTTTGAACCCCCACAGTCGCCAACCCATGACCGAGCCGTCAAGGGACGGTCGTACAAGCTCCTCCCGAACAACTGGACCGCGGGAACCGGGCGCACTACCGTGTGGGCTCCGAGCGGCCGAAGGTCTCGGCCCCCCAGCCATGCGAAGTGAGCCCACAGGGGAGGTGCCCCGCGTGTCATTCCCGATGACTCGCCCCGTGTTCGTCGCCACCCGACTGATCCTGAACTTTCCCTCGAGGAGTGACATGATGCTTAGACACCTGTGTGCGACCGCCCTCGCTACACTCATTGTTGTGGCCGTCTTCACCACGCCCCAGAGGGCCGCCGCCCAGGAGGGGCCCATCGTGGTGAAGGCCGCCCGCATGCTCGACGTGGTGGCCGGCCGAATGCTCCAGGACGTCACGGTCGTCGTCGAAGATGGCCGCATCACCGCGGTGAACCCGTCCTCCACCCCACCTAATGCCGAGGTCATCGATCTGGGTGACCGCACGCTGCTCCCGGGCCTCATGGACCTGCACACGCACCTCAGTGGCCAACTCGGACCCGACTCGTTCACGCGGGACGTCACGGATAACCAGGCGGACGCGGCGTTCGCGGCCGCCAAGCACGCGCGCATCACGCTCTTGGCCGGATTCACGACCGTGCGTGACTTCGGGGGCGACGTGACCGTTTCGCTCAAGCACGCGGTGGAGCGGGGCGACATCGTGGGGCCGCGCGTCGTGCCCTCACGCAACTCCCTGGGCATCACTGGAGGCCATTGCGACATCACGGGTTTCTCTCCGGGCATTCTCGAGCAGGGTCCTAAAGAGGGAGTCGCGGACGGCCCCTGGCAGGTGGTCCAGGCCGTGCGATACCAGATTAAGCACGGTGCCGAGGTGATCAAGGTATGCGCCACGGCCGGGGTTCTTTCGTTCGAAGGGCCCGTCGGCGCCCAGCAGTACAGCGAGGAGGAGTTGGTGGCCATGGTTGAGGAAGCGGCACGCCACGGGATCAAGGTGGCGGCCCACGCCCACGGCACCGAAGGCATCAAGGCGGCCGTGCGGGCCGGCGTAGCATCGATCGAGCACGGCTCGATGCTGGACGACGAGGCCATCGAGCTCATGAAGGAGCACGGTACCTACCTGGTTCCAACCACCTACCTGGCAGAGAGAATCGACCTGGACGTGCTCCCCCCGCCGGTGCGCCGAAAGGCCGAAGAGGTCCTTCCGCTCGCGATCGCGAGCGTGAGACGGGCGATCGCGGCCGGCGTCAAGATCGCGTTCGGCACCGACGCGGCCGTGTACCCACACGGGGAGAACGCGGCGGAGTTCGTGTCCTTGGTGGATCGCGGGATGACGCCACTGGAGGCCCTGCGCTCGGCCACGCTCTATGCGGCCGACCTTCTCGGCAAAGACGACCGTGGGATCATCGAGGTAGGCCGCCTGGCGGACATGGTGGCGATGCCGGGTAATCCCCTGGAGGACATCAGCGCCACGCAGCGCATCGACTGGGTCATGATGGGGGGCAGGGTGTTCACCCACCCCTGACCCGGGTGGATGGAGGGGATCACGGCCCGCGTGTGACGCTACCTGGGCCATCCGTTTGTCTCTGCGGACGTCTCTGGAGCCAGTACGGTGTCACCATTGTTCTAGTGGGCTAGTGGGTTGCGGGGCTCGGCTCGGGCCCGGAAGCGGGGGGCGCGTTTTGCTTGATCCCTGCCGGTAAGCGGCGCATCTTGCGGTCCATGTCCCGTCTCAAGCATTTGATCCGCGAGATTCATCGCCGCTCGATGTGGCAGGTGCTGGGGATCTACGTCGTGGCCGGGTGGGTCGCCTACCAGGTGGTTCAGTCCCTGACCGAGGGTCTCCGGCTGCCCGAGTGGTTCCCCGCGCTTGCGATCGTCCTGCTCATCATCGGCCTGCCCATCGTTTTGGCGACGGCGTTCGTGCAGGAAGGCATGGGCGGAGAGGGTGCCGGGGCTGAACCTTCTGCGGAGGACGCCTCACCGGAGCCGGCCACCAGACCGGCCGCCGGCGCCTACCTGTTCACGTGGCGGAACGCCCTCTCCGGCGGCGTGCTCGCCTTCGCGGCGCTGGGCTTCACCGGGGCATTGTGGATCGTGCTTGGGGGGGCCACCGTCCGAATGATCTCCACCGAGGGCGTATCTGAGGAACTCCTCAACTCGGTGGCCGTGCTGCCGTTCAAGACCGTGGGTTCGGACGAGGAGAGTCTTAATTTCGCGGCCGGCCTTCACGGGGACCTCACGACGCAGCTCAGTAAGGTCGCCTCCCTCAAGGTCACGTCGCAGACCTCGACCTCCCTTTACCTGGGCACGACCAAGAGCCTTCCCGAGATCGCCGCCGAATTGAACGTCCTGGTCCTGCTCGAGGGCGTGGTTCAGCGGGCCGGCAACCAGTTGCGTGTGCAGGCGCAGCTCATCGATGGGCGCACGGACGAGCACCTGTGGGCCGAAACCTTCGACCGCCCGTTCACGGTCGAGAACGTCCTCTCTATCCAGAGCGACATCGCGCGGCTTATTACGACGGCGCTCAGAGCGACCCTCACCAAGGAAGAGCAGGCAGCGATCGAAGAGCTGCCCACCGAGAGCGAAGAGGCGTTCTCCGCCTACCTGGAGGGCATGGTCCACGCGGCTCGTCGTGGGAGGGATGAGAGTCGTCAGGCCATCGAGCGGCTAGAGGCGGCGGTCAGGATCGATCCCAGCTTCGCGGTCGCTTGGGCGGCCCTCGCGGCCGAGCGGAGTAGGGCGATTTTTCAGAGCTTTGCCGGACCAGAATCATGGGACGCGGTCCGAGAGGCGGAAGCCAAGGCCATCGCTCTGGCCCCGGACGCCTTTGAGACTCTGCTGGCTCAGGGGCTCGTCGCCTACCGGAGCCGACGCGACTACCAGACCGCCAACCGACATTTCGAAGCGGCGCTCGTGAAGCGGCCTGGAGATAGTGCGATCCATCTTTGGCTGGCGACCATGCTCAAGCGCCAGGGACGTTATGAGGAGGCGATCCCGGTTTTTGAGCGTGCCGCCAGGCTCGATCCTGCGGCGGTGACTACATGGGTCGAATTGGTCATCGGCAATAGATGGTTGGCACGGTTCGAGGACGTGGATCGAGCGGCGGCAAGAGGACTCCTTCTCAAACAGAGCGAGGGGACGGCTTTGGCCGCCTATTGGTACGAGTCGCTCATCCTGAGGGGCGATACGGCGCGTGCCCGGGCTCTCCTCGACGAGGGTACCGATCAGTATGGCGCCTTCTATTGGGCACTCGAGTTGGATCACTACTTCCAGCGGGATTTTCAGGCGGTTTCGGACAGTCTTGTCAGTCGGCGTCCAGATGGGTTTGGGGCGACGATTAGCGGTGCCCGGCTCGGGGTCCTCCACCTCCAGGCCGGCGAGGAGCAACGTGCCCGAGCGTTTGCCGATTCAGTCAAGGTCGCGGAGTTGCAAGCGTTGAACACGATCGAGGGGAGGGATCTACCCTTCGACGAAGCGGCGGCCCTGCGACGATTAGCGCTTGCCGAGCTGGTTCTGGGCAACGGAGAGGCAGCACGGGAGAGGAATGAACGCGCCCTAGAGATCCTCGAGAGCAGAGACGCGATTGAATACGGGCTGGCACGGCTCGAGCAAGCAGTCATCGAGCTGCTGCTGGGTGATCATGACGCTGCTCTGGAGAGCCTCGAGGGTAATCTTGCTGTGGAGTTCTTGTCGGTCAGCCCCGGGATCCTGCGCCTCGATCCCCTGTGGGACCCCCTGCGCGACAACCCACGTTTCCAGGCGCTCCTGGAGTTGGAGCGGCCGGGGCCGGTGGGGCCGTAGAATCACCGCTTGCCGGAAACCCCGCACCCCCCGACATTCCCCACCCCTCTAAACTCCGAGAAGGTTTACGGTACTAGAGGATGGCACGCCCACCGAACGGGAGGCTCTCTTGTACGATTTCTCATGCGACTCCGGCGACTCAAGGCTCTCTCTGACTGGCTTGCTCGCCTTGGTCGCCGTGTTGTCGGTCTCGGCATCCCCGCTGGCCGCCCAGAGCACTCAGGACGCGCTCTTCCAGGATCTCAGGTGGCGCAACATCGGCCCGGCCAACATGGCCGGCAGGGTCACCGACATCGAGGCGGTGGAGAGCGACTTCACGACCGTGTACGTGGCTGCAGCGTCTGGCGGGGTCTGGAAGTCGGTGAACGCGGGCACGACCTGGGAGGCCATCTTCGAGGGTTACGGCACCGCGAATGTCGGGGACATCGCGATCTTCCAGCCCAACCCGGACATCGTGTGGGTCGGCACCGGCGAGTCGTGCACACGGAACAGCGTGGGCTGGGGAGACGGCGTCTACAAGTCCACGGACGGCGGCGAAACGTTCGTCAACATGGGCCTCCGGGACACGCATCACATCGGAGAGGTCATTACGCACCCCTTCGACCCCGACATCGTATACGTGGCGGCCCAGGGGCATCTCTGGGGTCACACGGGCGAGCGAGGACTTTACCGCACCAAGGATGGCGGCGACACGTGGGAACTGCTCGGAAACGGGCTGCCCAGCGATGGACGCACCGGCGCTACCGACATCAAGATGGACCCCAGCAACCCGAACGTGCTGTACGCCGCGTTCTGGGAGCGACTCAGGCAGCCGTACCGGTTCGACTCGGGAGGCCCCAACGGGGGCATCTTCAAGTCCACGGACGGCGGGGACACCTGGACGAAGCTCACGAACGGGCTGCCCGAAGGTGATACCGGGAAGATCGGCATCTCCGTGTACCGGAAGAATCCCGACATCGTGATGGCCATCGTGGAACACGGTTATCAGCCGCAACAGGGGCGAGGTGGCCGCGGAGGCCGCGGTGGGCGCGGAGGCCGTGGTGGGGGGGGCGGAGAGCCGAATCCCGAGTACACCGACATGACGAGGTTGGGCACGGGGATCTACCGATCGGAAGACGGCGGCGAGAGCTGGGAGTTCATCAGCCGCTACAACAACCGGCCGTTCTACTACAGCCACATCTACGTCGATCCGAACGACGACGAACAGGTCTACGTGCTTGCGGGCAGCGCCAACGTGTCGGAGGACGGCGGGCGCAGCTTCAGCAGGAACATGGAGGGCATCTCGGGTGACTTCCACTCCCTCTGGGTCCACCCTGAGAACCCCGACATCTTCTACGTCGGGAACGACAAGGGCGCGTACGTCACCTACGACCGAGGCATGACGTTCACGATGTTCGACAACATGGACATCGGGCAGTTCTACGCGGTGACCGCCGACAACCGCGACCCCTACTGGGTGTACGGCGGCCTTCAGGACAACGGAAACTGGGGCGGCCCGAGCAACAGCCGGGACTGGAACGGCGTCCTGAACGACCACTGGTTCAAGTTCCACTCCGGTGACGGCTTCCACACCACGCCGGACCCGAACGACTGGCGGACCGTCTACACCGAGAGCCAGGGCGGCAACATCCGGCGCCTGGACGCGGTGTTCCGGCAGGTAGGGCAGAACATCACCCCCAACCGGAGCAACATCCTCAACCTGACCGACTTCTATGCCGACCTGACGCCCGTGGCCGCACTCCCGGACGGCGGAGTCGGTGGAAGGGGTGGGGGTGGCAACCGCCTGCCGCGCGACCGCTTCCGCTTCAACTGGAGCTCGCCGTTGATCCTCTCGCCGCACAGGTCGACAACCGTCTACTTCGGAGGCAACCACCTGTTCAAGAGCACGGACCGGGGTGACACGTGGATGATGATCAGCCCCGACCTCTCGACGAACGACCCTGTGCTGACCGATGAGGAGAGTGGCGGACTGACACGCGACGTTACTCAGGCAGAGACGCACGCCACGCTGATCACCATCTCGGAGTCCCCGATCACGCCAGGACTCATTTGGGTAGGAACGGACGACGGGCGGGTGCAGCTGACCCGAGACGACGGGAGTTCGTGGGCCGACGTGCGTCGCAACATCGAGGACGTGCCCGAGGGCCTCTGGGTCAGCCGGGTCACGGCGTCCCGTTTCGACGAGGGTACCGCCTACGTGACCTTCGACGGCCACCGGAGCGACGACTTCCGGCCGTGGGTGCTCAAGACCACCGACTTCGGCGAGTCGTGGGAGAGTATCTCTTCGAACCTGCCGGACGATGAGCCCGTATACGTCATCACGGAGGACCACCGCAACCGGGACCTGCTCTTCGTAGGCACCGAGTTCGGAGCCTACGCCACGGTGGACGGCGGACAGAGCTGGTCGCGGCTTATGGGCGATCTGCCCACCGTAGCGGTCCACGACCTGGTCGTGCACCCAAGAGAGGGAGACCTCATCGCGGCGACGCACGGCCGGAGCGTGTGGATTCTCGACGACATCACGCCGCTCCAGCAGCTCGACGAAAACGTGCTATCGTCCTCCATCCACCTGTTCCAGAGTCGGGTGGCAACGCAGTGGAAGGGCATCAGCCGCGGCGCGACGCGCGGCCACAGGCTCTTCACGGGGCGCAACCCACTCACCATCGAGCAGGTCCCGCCGGGCAACTCACCCAACCAGCTCGTCAACTCGGCGGCGATCCACTATTACGTGGGCGCGGGCGTCTCGGGGCAGATCACACTCGAGATCTCGGACCTTTCTGGAGAGAACGTCTTCACGACCGATCTGCCTGTGAGGCAGGGGATCAACCGTTACTACTGGAAGATGCGCTTCGATCCGACGGACCAGGAGCGTGAGGCTTTTCGGAGGCGGCAAGCGCAGCCCGGGGGACAATTCGGCGGGCGTGGTGGACGCGGCGGCTTCGGCGGACAGCTGCGGGGAGCGGCGGCAGAACCGGGTACGTACAGGGTCGAGATCACCGCGGGTGGCGACACCAGGAGCGGCACGCTGACCATCAGGGAAGATCCGGCACTGGTGGTCACGACCAGCACGGGAGGCTGAGGCTCCAACCGTTCGGGCGCGAGGGCTCGGCAACCAGGGGAGGTGCGGCATGCGCGGTGAGGTCTCCATGATCACAACGCTGATGGACGAGGCGTTCAAGGGGCCGGCACGGCGCGAGCCTCGAGAGAACCCTGGCCGGAGTGGGGGTGGAGGAGGCGTTGTGGCGACCCGATGGTGACCGGCACTGTATTTGGGAGCTGGCCCTCCACTGCGCCTATTGGAAGTACCGGGTGCGGGCCCGCGCCTCTGGCGAACGTGCGCGATTTGCACGGCGGGGCAGCAACTTTCCGAATCTGCCCGACGAGCCCTCCGACGAGAAGTGGAGCGAAGACCTGGCCCTGCTCACCGACACCCACCGGGCCATCCGAGAGTACGCGGGAACCCTGAAGGACTCCGACCTCGACCGGGTGATCGCCAGGGGCAGTACCGCGCGTGACCAGCTGCGGGGGATCGCGCTCCATGACACCTACCACGGAGGGCAGATCAGGTTGCTGCGGGTGTTGGGGGCTAGTACCAGTAAGGCGCGGCCATGACGATCGACAGCAGTCAGCTCATATCGGGAGAGATCATGAACAGCAGGCACGGCTCGCAAGGAGTTTCTTGCACCCTACAGGCATTGATAGTGTTGGGGTTCCTCGCCTTCCCCGCACCTGGGGTAAGCGGGCAGGAGGCCACCGACGAGGCCGCTTCCTTCCCGTGCGAGCCGGCCCCGTCATCGGGAGCCGACGGGCTCGGCGCCCCGATCGATACGGCCACCGTCACGATCGGCGGAGAGGCCCTGCAGGTTTGTTACCGCGCGCCGTCGGCCCGCGGACGGCCCGTGTTCGGCCATTCGTTGACGTATACGGACACCCGGTGGGTCGTGCAGTACGACACGCTCTGGAACACCGGCATGGTGATCCATACCGCCGCCGCGGTGGAAGTGGCCGGCATCCGTGTGGATCCTGGGAGCTACGCGATCTATGCGATCCCCAGCTCCACCGACTGGATGATCGCTCTGAGCCCCGACACGGACGGCTTCCTGTCCGGCGAGCCTTATTCCGAGGACGCGCATGCCCGCGAGGCCGGGCGTGCGATGGTTCGGGCCGGCGGAACCGCCGGGTACGTGGAGCGCTTGACGGTGCACGGAGAGCCAGCCGGCTCCAGCACCGGCAGCCTCGTGCTCGAGTGGGAACGCACGCAGGTACGCATCCCCATCCGACTCGCCGAGACGCGTGCCACGTTGACCTGTGAGCTGAGGGGCGCCCCGGAGCGGTTAGCCCAGCGCGGAAGCCCACCCGACTCCGTGATGGTCCGCCTCG
This sequence comes from Gemmatimonadota bacterium, assembly GCA_022561145.1. Lineage (GTDB taxonomy): Bacteria > Gemmatimonadota > Gemmatimonadetes > Longimicrobiales > Gaopeijiaceae > JACZXQ01. The sequence goes on along the minus strand of JADFRS010000068.1, from coordinate 12,750 downwards.
GCGGCCGTGAGGCGAAGCTCTGCTACGGCCGTCCGTCAGTGCGGGACCGCAAGATCTTCGGCGGCCTGGTGCCCTACGACGACCTGTGGAGGACCGGTGCGAACGAAGCCACGGTTATCCACCTCCCCTTCCCCGCGGAGATCGCAGGCATCGCGGTGGATCCCGGCGACTACGCCATCCTCACCATTCCGAGCCGGGGCGACTGGGTGGTGGTGGTCAACGCCTCGACCAATCAATGGGGCCGTGTCACGCCCACCGTGGGCGGCGGCCGTAGCCAGTACTCGGAGGGTGTTCGAGCCCAGGAGGTCGGCAGGGCTATGGTCCGTAGCGGCACCACCGACGGCCACGTCGAGATGTTCACCATTCGGGCCGAAGAGGCCGGGGCGGACGCGGCGATCCTGGTCTTGGAGTGGGAGAACACGTGGGTTCGCATACCGATTCGGGCACGCTAGCCGGCCGGCCCGGGTAGCGGCCCGGATCGCGAGCCGAAAGAGTCCCCTACTCCGCCCTCAACGCGTCCACGGGATCCACGCGCGCCGCGCGGCGGGCCGGCACCACGCTTGCGATCATGGTGACCGCGAACAAGATCGCCCCTACCGCGACCACGGTAATCGGCTGCACCGTCGCGACCCCCTCCAGGAGGTTGGCGATCACCATGGTAAGCGGAATCACCAACAGGGTGCCGATCGCGAGCCCCACGACGGCCATCGACAGGCCCTGCTTCAGGACCATGCGTGTTACCTGCCCCTCCTGCGCACCCAACGCCATGCGCACGCCGATCTCGTGGCGCCGCTGGCCGACCGAATACGCGAGCACACCGTGCGTGCCGGGCTTTCCCGATCTCCCACAGCGAGTGCACGCGCGGAGGCCGGTGGGCGTTGATTGGCGGAGCGGTCGGTGAGGCCCGATACTGCCCACGACACACGGACCCTTGAGGTGAGGACGTCATGCGGACCCATCGAGCCCTCGTGATCGGAGGGGGCGTAATCGGCATGTGTTGCGCCTACTCTCTGGCCCGCCGGGGAATCGGCGTGACCGTGCTCGAGCGCGATGAGATCGGAAGCGGGGCGTCGTTCGGCAACGCCGGCACGATCTCGCCGGGTCATCCACCCATAAACCGGCCTGGGAGAATCCGGGAAGCCGTGCTCCAGATGCTGAACCCCTCTAGCCCTCTCTACGTGGCACCCCGATGGGATCCTTCGCTCTTTCGGTGGCTCTGGGCCTTCTCGCGGAAGTGCACCGCGGCGCACGTGGAGGCGTGCATGCGCGTGATGGCTCCGCTTGGCCGGGAGGCCATCGACGAGTTCGGGAGACTGGTCGAGGACGAGGACCTCGACTGCGAATACATTCCCGGCGGTTACTACGAGGTGTGCCGCACCCCCGCAGGTGCCGAACAGGCGCGACACGAGGTGGAGCTGCTGAGGGAGCACGGATACGGTGCCGTCACCCTCACCGGAGAAGCACTGAAGGAGCGCGAGCCCGCGCTTGCCGCCGGAACGACGGGCGGCGCCTACTTTCCCGACGCGGCCACATGCCATCCGCATCGTTTCGTCCTCGAGGTGGCCGAGCGCACGCGCCGGCTCGGGGGACAGCTTTTCACGGGGCGGACAGTGGCCGAAATCATGGAGCGTGGCGCCGCCGTGACCGGCGTACGACTGGCGGACGGCGAAGTCATCGAAGCCGACTCGGTGGTCCTGGCCACCGGCGCCTATAGCCCGGGGTTGGCGAGGAAGCTGGGACTGGACCTACCCATCCAGCCGGGGAAGGGTTACCACCGCGACCTCGCCTTGGATGATGGCGGAGCTCCCAATCTGCAGGTGCCATGTGTGTTGAGCGAGAGCTCGGTGTTCTGTACTCCCCTCGACGGTTTCGTGCGCTTCGCCGGCACCATGGAATTCTCGGGCCTCAACCACCGCATGAGAAAGGGGCGGCTGGAACAGCTCACCAAGGCCGCACGCCAGTACATCGACGGTCTTGGAGCCGCCGAACCGATCTCCGAATGGTGTGGACTGCGGCCGGTCACCTCGGACGGCCTGCCGATCATCGGACCGGTGCCGGGACGCGACGGGCTCCTTCTGGCCACGGGGCACGGCATGCTCGGGTTGACGTTGGGGCCGATCACCGGGCGGATTATCGCGGAGTATATCCAGGACGGGGCACCATCGGTGGAGGTCCGGGCGTTGAGGCCCGACCGGTTCTGACTCAAAGCGTCTTGGCACGCTGATCCCTCCCAGGAACCATATCCCCTCCCAGGGGTGGGGGAGAGTTGATCGATTTCAACCGCAGGGAGGCGCAAGAATGACCAGTCCGCATGAGGTCTCCAAGGCCGCCAGCCTACGTGGATACTTGGACGACCAGTCCAAGAAGGCGCTTATGGCCCGTTTGGCCCGGATGGAGGGGCACGTACGTGCCATATCGAGAATGGTCGATGAGCGCGACTGGGCCGACGAGATCCTGCTTCAGGTGGCTGCGGTCAAAGGTGCGCTCAACCGATTCGCTTCGACGCTCGTGGAGGACGAGCTGAAAGCCTGCCTTATCCACTGTGAGGACCCCATTGAGCAGGAAGAACGGATCGACCGCCTGACCAAGGTTCTGGCGACGCTCTTCAAGCAGAGCTGAGACCCGTCTCCGCCCCAGCGACGGGCGGAGGGCCCGAGGCGGGCGGAGGGACCCACCATGGGCGGAGTGGCAGTGCCCGAGATCAGTCGTCGCGCAGGGCCTGTATCGGCGAAATCCGGCTGGCCCTCCGTGCGGGCAGGTAACTCGAGGCCGTCGCCACCCCAAACAGAATCGTCGCCACCACCGCGAACGTCGGAGCGTGCCCTGGCGTGATCCCGTACAGGACCGATGCCATCGCCTGTGTTCCGAGGGCCGCCCCACCGAGGCCCAGAGCCACCCCGACGAGACCGAGCTTGACTCCCTGTCCGACGACCAGCCGCTCGACCTGGGCGGCGCGCGCGCCCAAGGCGATGCGGACTCCGATCTCCTTAGTGCGCCTCGACACGGAGTAGGACGTCACCCCGTAGATCCCGAGAGCGGACAGCAAGAGGGCCAACAGCGCGAAGAGTCCGACCAGCGTCGTGATGAACCTCGGCGTCGCCACGGTATCGGAGATGACCTCGTCCAGCGCCTTGATGTCGTAGACCGTCAACTTGGGATCGACTTCGGTGATGGCGGCCCGAACCGCGCCCGCCACCGCGGACGGCTTGCCCACGGTGCGCACGTGCAGCGTCAAATGCCGTGTCCAGCCGGCGGCGAACGCCGGGTTCGCGCGTGGAAGGATGAGGGTTTCGCGCACGCTCTCCCGGATTCCCTCGTTCTTGACATCGCCGATGACGCCTATGATCTCGAACGGCGGCATCTCCCGTCCCGCGTTGACCATCTTGAGGCGCCTTCCGATCGGGTCTTCGTTCGGGAATCGTTTCTTTGCGAGCGCCTCGTTCACGAGTATGGTGAACGGCTCACCGGCCCGGTCCCGCTCATCGAACGGCCTCCCGGACAAGAGAGGAATTCGAAGAGTTTCCAGGTAACCGGGGCTGGCAACTCGGATGCCCACCATGGACTTGGTGGCCTCGGGGTCCGCTTCCTGCCCCTCCGGTGCGAAATACCACTGGCCGTTCAGACGCAGCGGATGGTCGGCGTGAGCGAGCGCCACGGAGCGTACGCCTGCCACGTTGACGGCCCTCGCCAGAATCCCCTCCTGCACCTGGCCCACCTCTTCCATGTCCCCATACTGCCAAACTGGAAAGTCCATGCGCATACTCAAGACGCCCTCCGACTCGATGCCGATGCCGATGTCGGTGAGGTTCTTGAAGCTTTGGAGCAGCAAGCCGGCCCCGACCGTCAGCATGAGCGCAATCGCGATCTCACCCACCACGAGCGCGTTGCGGAGTCGGCCACTGAAGAGTCCACCCGAGACGGAGCGACCCCCATCCTTGAGCATCGCCCCCGCGTCTACGCGGGCGGCCCTGAGGCCTGGCACGAGGCTCACGAGGACGACCGTGCCCAGGGCGATGGCTCCGGTGAACGCGAGAACGCCGAGATCCAGGCCCACCTCGCCGATGCGGGGAATGCCACCCGGATTGAAGCGCTTCACGAGAGCGATCGCGCCCAGTGCCACACCCACACCCGATACTGCCCCAATCGAGGCGAGCACAGCCGTCTCGATCACAAAAGGCCGGGCCATCTCACCAGGGGAAGCGCCGAGGGCGCTGCGCAGTGCAATCTCCGGCTGAGCGTCTTCAGCCCGCACGAGGAGCAGGTTGGCCACGTTGATGCACGCGATCAGAAGCACAGCCCCGACGGTGACGAACAGCACCATCAAAGGCGTCGCTCAGCACCATCACCCGGTGACTGCCGTCGACGGACTCCTCGGGAAGGAAGGTGCGTCCGAGTTGGGCGTCGACTCCCAGAACGTCGAAGAAGTTGGACGTGACCCACGCCCCGTCGTGCTTTTCGGTCCGCCCGTCCAATTCGAGCGTCCAGAGCGCGTTTTGTTCACCCGTACGGATAGCGGCAACGCCGGCGAACAGGCCCTCTTCGGCCCGCCAATCCTTCATCTCCTCCCTCGAGACCGCCAGATTGCCGTCGTCCGACTCGGGGAACTGGTTCCAAAGCATGACCAGGCGTTCGGCGTCCTGGTAGGGCAGAGGGGAATACAACACGCCCCGCACGAGGCTGAAGATCGCCGTGTTCGCCCCGAAACCCAGGGCGAGCGTGCCCACGATCACAAGCGAATACATGGGGCGTTTCATCAAGCTGCGAACCGTGCGCCGAACCTCGTGAACCCCTTCTGTCATCGTCCCATCTCCTCACATCGTTGCATTCCCGAGCCCTGCCTCCGGAGCCTGGCAGACCGATCGTCGCTAGATACAACGCCCAGCGGTAGAGCACCGTAACGCAGCGCGTTCGCGAGGCGCCCGAGCTCGAAGGCCTCCTCGAGCGTCAACATGAACGTGTCGTTCTTTTTCTCCGCCGCCCATGCCTCGCCTACCTCACGAGACGCGTGGAAGTGGATGTGGTCACAGAAGGTCGAGATGACGCCGTCGCCGGCGACATCACAGTGGTCCGGACTGAGCAGCGTAGACCGCGACCTCCGCCGGTTCGGCAGCTTCGATCCGATTCGCACCGACCCTCAACCGGACCTCGGTACCGGTGGACGGGCACTTCGACACCACGTCGGCGGTCGCCCCGAGGATCTCCGGGAGGAAGAGGGCGTCCCAGGCGCACCACGTGTAGAGCTGGTTCTCGCCGAGCCGGAACCGATGGGACGTCTCGCGTATCGCAAGCCCCCAGAAGCCGATCACCCGGTCCTCCTCATCCCTATAGACACCGGGCCATTCGCTCATCAACTCGCCGATGCGCTCCGCAGGTAGCCCGACGACGTCCACCAGCTTGTTGATGTCCACCGGGTAGCCTGATGTCATCGCGCGGTACGCGGCCAGACCGACCCTCAGCTCGGTTTGGCTCAACTGCGGAAAGTGCTCATCCAACTCTCGGGCCAGGTTCTTCAGGTCGCTCACAGCCGTACTCACTTCCGCCTCCCATCTAAGAGATCAATGCACGCCGGAGGGCTCAACCTCGGGGTCGTCTTATCCCTGACCCCTGGAGGGGGATATGAGGTCCACACGCGGTGGTCCCCATTCCAACACTTCAAGGAGCACTCAGGCGGTCTTCGCGCGATTCTTCAGGATGATGCTCAGGACGCCCATGACGATCGCGATAGGCACGGTCGCTTGGACCCAAGGCTGACCGATGTTGAGGAGCGAGAAGCCCCAAAGGCTCCAGGCTGCGGGAGCGAGCAGCAACACGAACGTCGACACCTCTTCCGGCGTCTCTTCGCGGGTTTTTCCAAAAAGGGCGCTGAACATGCCCACGACACCTGCACCGAGCATCACGACCGCACACACGCGCACGAATGTCATATAGAACATGATCCCCATGGTCCTACCTCCGCCGACGGACTCCACCCACACCCCACGCGATCAACCTGCGCGGTCCCAGCATCCACCGCAATCTCGGCCCACTCCCGTTAGGAGCGATCCAGGTCGAGAAGCGCGTGCAGCAACACGTTCATACCACTCACCACGTGCCGAGGTTCGGTAAACTCTCGCGGCGAGTGGCTGATCCCGCCTCGGCTGGGTATGAAAATCATGCCCACCGGACCGAGTAGCGCGATGCTCTGGGCGTCGTGTCCGGCGCCGCTGGGCATTCGAACATTTGTGTATCCGAGGCGCTCGGCAGCCGCTTCAATCACGCGCCGCAGACGCTGTGCGGTTGGCGCGGCCGTGCTCACGTAGAACCGCTCGAAGGTGAACCGAGCCTCTTCCGACGCCACGATCTCGGCAGCGCGAGCTCCGATGACTTCGTATACGCGATCGATCTTCGACATCTCGAGGTCACGGATCTCGAGGCTGAGCGTCACGGTGCCCGGGATCACGTTGGGAGCGCCCGGCTGTACGTCGAGGCGCCCCACCGTCGCCACTTGGCGCCCCGGCATGGACGAAGCCACGTCATTCACCGCCTGGATGAAGCGGGCGGCCGCCACCAGCGCGTCACTGCGGACGTTCATGGGAGTCGTGCCCGCATGGTTGGCGAAGCCTTTGATGGTGACGTTCCAGCGTTTGATCCCGACGATCCCCTCCACCACTCCGATCTCCACCTCCTGGGTCTCGAGCAGGCCACCCTGCTCGATGTGCAGCTCCAGGTAGGCGGCGATGCTCCCCTCGGGACGCCGGACCTCAGCCAGCCGAGCCGGATCTCCACCCACGAGGCGCAGCCCCTCAGCTATGGTGTGGCCGCTGGCGGTGACCAGATCGAGCTCCGCATCCTCCACGTGGCCAATCAGGGCACGGCTCCCCGTCTTGCCGCCCTCTTCGTTGGTGAAGATCACTACCTCGAGGGGGTGCCTCAGGGCCACTCCGTTGTCGGCGAGGGTACGGGCGACCTCCACCGCCCCGATGGAGCCCACCTGTCCGTCGAAGTTCCCACCGCCGGGGACGGAATCGATGTGTGACCCCATCATGAGGGGCGCCCGCGTCGGGTCGCTTCCAGCCTTCCGGCCGATCAGATTGCCCGCGAAATCGACGCTGACCGAGAGACCGGCCTCACGCATGAGCCCGGCCACGTAACCCCGGGCGGTGCGGTCGGCCTCGCTGAAAGCCACCCGGCTGATGCCGCCCTCAGGCGTCTTCCCGAACTCGGCGAGAACGCGCAGCCATTCCAGAGCACGGGAACCATTCACGCGCAGCGAAGCCTGTTGGACTCGACGCGTCAGGGCAGGCCCAGCGTGACGTCCCAGCATAGCCACGTCCGTCCCCGCCACGGCGAGGACACCCAGGGCAGCGCCGGCTCGGCGGCCGAAGTCTCGTCGGTTCACGTCGCGCCTCCGGTAAGAGTCCCGCAACCTGGGCAACATGCCCGGCTCCCTGCCCATGATCAAGGCGAGTCTCCCGAAACCGACACCTGCGACTGCGCGTAAGGGGGTTGTGAAACGGGACATCTCGGGAAGGATCACATGTCGGGACTGCTACAAGACCTTCGCTACGCCGGCCGGATGCTGTTCAAACACCCGGGCGTGACGACCATCGCCGTGGTCGCTCTCGCTCTCGGGATCGGCCTCACCGCGATCATGTACAGCATCGTTCACGGGGCGCTCTTCCGCGGGCTTCCGTTCGAGGATGGAAACAGGATCGTCCACATCGAACGGAGCAATCTCGCCGAGGGCATCACCGACATGGCGGTCTCCATCCACGACTACAGGGACTGGAGAGACCAGCAATCCTCGTTCGAGGAGCTGGGCGCCTTCTACGCTGGCACGGCCAACCTCAGGGGCACGGAGCGTACCGACCGCTACGACGGGGTATTCATCACGGCCAACGCCATGACGACCCTGGGCGTGCAGCCGATCCTGGGGCGCCTGTTCCGCGAGGACGAGGATGGCCCGGGGGGCCCACATGTGATGATCATAAGCCATCGGGTATGGACCGACCGGTTCGGACAGGATCCGGGCATCGTGGGCCAGACCGTGCACCTGAATCGCGAGGCGACGACCGTGATCGGCGTCATGCCCGAAGGGTTCAGGTTCCCGACCCAGAACGACCTCTGGGCACCGCTGCGATTGGATCCCGTGGAGCTCGAGCGCGACTCGGGCACCTGGCTGGAGGTTTTCGGGCGGTTGAATCCTGGGGTGAGCGTTGACGAAGCGCTCGTGGAGTTCAACGGGATCGCGACCCGCCTCGAGGCCGAGTACCCCGAGGCGAACCAGGGAGTGCGCGTCATCATGCAGCCGTTTACACGGGAGTACATCGGCGGCGACGCAGCACCTGTCCTTTACTCTATGCTCATCGCGGTCTTCCTGGTGTTGGTCGTGGCGTGCGCAAACGTGGCCAACCTCCTGCTGGCCCGCGCCGCAATGCGATCCAAAGAGGTGGCGATCCGCACCGCCCTGGGAGCGAGCCGCTTCAGGGTCATGATCCAACTGTTGGCCGAGGCCCTGACGCTGTCTACGGTGGGCGCCCTCCTGGGCGTGGGGATCGCCTGGGTCGGAATCGACTGGTTCGCGAAGATCATCCAGGGGACCGACGAGCCCTATTGGTTGGTCTTCAAGCTCGACGGCCCCGTGCTGATCTTCATCGTGGGCCTGACCATGACGGCCGCGATCATCTCGGGAGTGATCCCGGCGATCAAGGCCTCGAGCGGCTCCCCTCAGGATGTTCTCAAGGACGACTCACGGGGTTCCTCGAGTCTCCGGATCGGGCGGCTCAGCCGGTCCCTGGTGGTCGTCGAGCTCGCGCTGTCGACGGGCGTCTTGGTGGTTGCGGGACTCATGATCAAGGGAGTATCCAAGCTCAGCAATTTGGATCTGCCGTTCGCCACGGAGGATGTCCTTACGGTCCGCGTCGGCCTGACGGAGGACTACTCCGACCTGGAAACCCGAGTCAGGTTTTACGACGAGCTCGAGCGCCGCATCGAGGCCAGGCCGGGTGTGGCCTCCGTCGCGTTCGCGAGTAGCATGCCAGGGCTGGGCAGCGGAAACACCTTCTACGCCCAAGACGGCGAGAGCTACACCACCGACCAGGACTACCCCCGTGCCCGCTGGGCGATGATCACTCCGACGTTTTTCGAGACGTTCGGCGTGGACGTGCTTCGCGGGCGCGCGTTCACCGACCAGGACGACGACGGCGCTAGTCGCGCGGTCATCGTGAACGAGAGCTTCGCGCGCCGCGACTTCCCCGGCGAGGATGCACTCGGAAGGAGGATTCGCCGCGGCAGATCTGACAGCACCGAGGAGTGGGCCACCATCGTCGGAATCGTGCCCGACCTCCGCATGGACGGAATCGGCGACAACAACAGCGAAGAGCCCGAGGGCATGTACTTCCCCGTCGCCCAGATCGGCAGCCGGTTCTTGACGGCTGCCCTTAGGGCGCGGGGCGATCCACTCGACCTCGCATCGGTCGTACGTGACGAGGTGTCCGCGATGGATAAGGAAGTGCCGGTCTACTGGGTCCAGACCATGACCGACGGCATCGGCGAGAACACATGGTTCTACAGCACGTTCGGCACGCTCTTCCTGGTGTTTGGTGCGGTCGCCCTGTTCCTCGCTTCGATCGGACTCTACGGGGTCATGTCGTTCGGAGTGAGCCGGCGCACGCGGGAACTGGGTATCCGCATGGCCTTGGGCGCACAGGGCAAACAGGTACAGGCGCTCATCTTGCGGCAGAGCTTCAGTCAGATCGCGATCGGGCTGCTCGTCGGATTGGGAATCGCGGCCGTGTTGTCGCGGGGCATGGGTCTGCTGTTATTCGAGACCGAGCCGTGGGACCCGGCGATTTTCGGGCTGATCAGCGCGGTGCTGGCCGGGAGCGCATTTCTGGCGTCGCTGATTCCCGCTCGCCGGGCCACCCGTATCGACCCCATGGAGGCGCTCCGATACGAGTGACCCTGCCAACACCGACGTCCTAGAACACCACGTTCGACACCCGCTTGCCGTTCCTGTCGAGCAAGATGGGCTCGCCCAGGCCGAGTTCGCGCAAGCGGGCGAACTGCGTCTTGGCGTCACCCACCACCAGATAGATCATGCGGTCGAGCAGGATGTACTTTACGGCCAGATCCCGGTGGCGCTCCAGGGTCATGTCGCTCACCACTTGCTCTCGATCCTTGATGTAGTCGAACGGCAGGTCGTAGGTGGCGATCGTATTCAGCGTGCCCAGCAGCGCACCCAGCGTCTCGAAGCGCCGGGCGTTCGACTGGATGAGCGCGCCCTTGGTGAAGGTCAGATCTTGCGCGTCAATACCTTCGCGGTATTTCGCGATCTCGTCCTTGAAGATCTGGACGGACTCGAGCGTCACGTTCGAACGCACCCCGGACGAGGCCATGAAGGATCCCGGGTAACTCGATCCTGAAAAGCTCGATCTCGCTCCGTACGTGTAACCCTTCTCCTCGCGGAGAATCATGTTGACGCGGCCGTTGAAGCTGCCGCCCAACTGATAGTTCATCACCGTGGTCGCATAGTAATCGGGGTGCTCGTACGCCAGCGCGACATGGCCGATCCTGACTTCCGACTGCCTGGCGTCGGGCACGTCCACGAAGTACACGGTGGGCTCGTCGAGCGTCGGTGGCTCCGGGTAGACGGCGAACGCCACCTCCTTCGCAGCCCATTTCCGCTCTAGCGGCTCGAACAGCGCGATGGCCTCTTCCTTGGAGATGTCCCCAACGATCCCGATATGGGACACGCTAGGCGAATAGTTGGCCTCGTAGAAGTCGCGCACATCCTCGATCGTGAGTGAAGACACGATGTCCGGCGTCCCGATCGTCGGGTTGGACAAAATGTGATCCTCACCGTAGAGCAGCCGGCGGAAAACATTCGTGGCCACACTGGCCGGGCTCGCGCCGCGCCGGTTGATCGTCTCAACGGTCTCACGCTTGATCCGCTCGAACTCGACCTCATCCCAGCGGGGCTCGAGTAGTATCTCCTCGAAGAGGCCGTACACTCCGTCCAGCCTCGATCGGAGGGTGTTCGCCCGGATTGTGATCGACTCCCGCCCCGTGGACATGCTGAGGTTGGCCCCGAGTTCGTCAATGGCCTCCTCCAGCTCGGCGGGCGTCCTGTTCCTCGTGCCCTCCATCATGATGTCCGTCATGACGTTCGCGACGCCCACTCGGGTGATGTCGTCCAGGAGCATGCCGCCCTTCATGGTCAGCGAAAACTGGACGAGCGGGAGTTCGTTGTGCTCGATCCCAAGAATCCGCAATCCGTTGGCATAGGTATGGGTCCAGATCTGCGGCACCGTCAGCGCGGGGGAAGGCCCGTTCGGAGGTTGAACGGAACGGTCGAACGACGAAGGCAGGCGCTCGACGGTCGTTTCACTGGTCACCACCGGCTCCTGGCCGGCCACACCGGCAGTCAAAATCGTCTCTTCCTGGATCGGGAAACGCTCGGAGTTCGCGGCGACGAGTTCAACCTGCCCTTTCGGCACGAAGCTGGTCAGCACGTACGGCTTGTCCTTCACGTACCGGTTGTAGACGCGCCACACGTCGTCGGCCGAAACCGCGAGGATGTTCTCGATGTCGGTGCCGATGAAGCCGGGGGTTCCCGTGAACTCGTTGTAGGAGGCAAGCTGGAACGCCTTGCCCAGCACGCTCGAGATGCCGTTGTAGAACTGGGTCTCGACCTGGGCCTTGATTCGGCTGACGTCACGCTCCGTGAAGCCATCCGCCTCGAAACGGTCGAACGCCTGCATCACCGCGTTCTCGACGTCGCTGAGGCTCTTGCCGGGGAACGTGCGAATTCGCACGCGGAACGTCCCGGCCATCTCGAGGCTGCGCTGGGAGACACTGGCTTGTGGGGCCAACTGCTCCTCCTCGACAATCACTTTGTAGAACGGCGACTTCTTGCCGTCGGACAACAGCAAGCCCAAGAACCGAAGCGGGTAGGCGTCCTCGTTGTACTGCTCGACCGACGGGAAGACCATGTTGAGTTCAGGCGAGCGGGCGAAGTTGTCCTCATGGAAGGCACGCTTCGTCTCTGTCAGCACCGCCGCCCTAGGATTCGGATCCGGTTGTTTCTCAGGCGAGGGCAACTCGCCGAAGTACTGCTCGACCCACTCCTTCGTGCGCGCGACGTCGAAGTCGCCCGCCACGACCAGGGTGGCGTTGTTCGGGCCGTACCACTTGGTGAAGAACCCCCGGATATCCTCCAAGGTCGCGTTGGCCAAGTCCTCGAACGAACCTATCACGGACCAGTTGTACTGGTGATCCTCCGGGTAGAGCATCTTGCCGATCATGTAACCGGTATGTCCGTACGGGACGTTGTCCACCCGTTGGCGCTTTTCGTTCTGCACCACGTCCTGCTGGTTGAGGAACGCCTCCTGCGTCACGGTCGGTAGCAGATAACCCATGCGGTCGGCCTCGAGCCACAGTGCCATTTCCAGCGTGTTGTTGGGCACGATCTCGAAGTAGACCGTGTTGTCGTTGGTGGTAAAGCCGTTCAACGTGCCGCCGGCCGCCTGGATCTTCTGGAAGAATTGGTCCTCTGGGACGTGCTGTGACGATTGGAACATCATGTGCTCGAAGAGGTGAGCGAAACCGGTTCGGCCCGGTTCCTCACGGTTGGAGCCCACGTGATAGAGCACCGCTACCGCGGCGATGGGGTCGGAACGATCCTCGTGGAAAATCACGTCCAGGCCGTTGTCGAGGGTATACTTCTCGAACTCGACGTCCAGGCCTGCCTGACTCCGGGGGGCGAATCCG
>JADFRS010000229.1 GCA_022561145.1 Gemmatimonadota bacterium | reverse complement strand
ACCCTCACCGTCACCCGGAGGAACCTGGATCAGATCCCGGACGTGGTCACGTGGTGCCTGAGCAACCGTGACGTATTCGGCCTCGTCTCGTTTCAGCCTCGCGCGCAGGTCGGCCGCACGCGGGAGGCGGGACCCGGCGTGGAGGCCTCCGATCTCTGGAGCCGCATGGAGGGGGCCCTGGCTCCCTACGGGGCGGGGTCCCTTGGCGCTTCCGGATCGGACTGGGGAAGCCCGGTTCAATTCGGGCATCCGGCCTGTACGCGGATGCAACCCCTTCTCGTCGTCGAGAGGATCCCGGAAGAGCGAACCCACAGGGAGCGGGCCCCTAGGCCGGCAGCCCAGGGCCTGCGGAGACATGGATGGGAGAGCGGCCTCCCGCTGGGCGGGAACACGGAGGGAGCCTGCGGTACCAGGGTCCTGCCCCTATTCAGGCCCGGTAACCTGGAGGACCGGGAGATGCTCAGGGAATACTTCGAGCGGGGCTTCGGCGGGCTCAATTTCCGAGACGACACGCTTCTGGAGAGAGCGTGCCGGACGGTGGGGGGGATCCTGCAGGATCCAGCCTGGCTGGCTGGCCCCGGTCGGAGATGGGCGACCGGCCGGCTGCGCGAGTGCGGAACGGGGCCGTTTCGCCTGTTCGCGGATCTCCTGATGTCGAAGGTCCGGATCGGCGTGTTCACCCTGACCTCCCACCACTTCATGAGCCGGGATGAAATCGACACGCCCTTGGGCAGGGAGCGGCTGAACGCCTGCGTATTCAGGGTTCCGGTGGGTAGCCGCATGATCCCGATGTGCGAGGTGAACGTGGCCGGATGGCGCGAGGCGGTCTATTCCGGGAGCGTGGAGGCGGGAGAGGCCGGAGAGAAAGACGGCTCCCCATCGCGATCTAGTCTACGGTCCAGGGTGTGAGCTCCATGCTATCGGTGAAGACTAGCCTGCTTCTGGCCGTGGCCGCCCTGGCACCGGGTCCCCCGGCGAGCGCTCCCGTGGCGGATCGAATGGAACAGTATGACGCGCTCTTGAGCCGGTACGTGTCTCAGCGAGGCGTCCGGTACGGCGACTGGAGGCGCTCGTCAGAGGACCGGCGAGCCCTTCGGGAGGTGGTCGCCTTCCTCCAAAAAACGGATCCCGGGGACCTGGTCGGTCCGGCGCGATACGCCCTCTACATCAATCTTTACAACGCGAAAGTGCTGGAGCTCGTTCTCGAGGGTGACCCGCCGGGCTCCATCAAGAATCTCAGCCGTGGCATCAATCCCTACCAGATCTTCACCAAGAAGAGCCTGAGCTTGGGTGGCGAGCGCCTCTCCCTGGTGAACCTCGAGAGCCGGTTGCGCAAGGAATCGGGGGATCCGCGGATTCACTTCGCGGCGAACTGCGCCTCGCGCTCCTGCCCGCCCATCGCTCGGGAGAGCTACCGAGGCGACACCCTCGACGAGCAGCTTGATCGGGCGACACGAGCATTCCTGGCCTCGGCTGGCAACGTCAGCGTCAAGGAGGGATCGACGTGGCTCGGCCGTCCCGTGCTGGAGGTGAGCGTCTCGCGTATCTTCAAATGGTACGCGAGAGACTTCGAGCCTCGGGGGGGAGTGGTCGAGTTCCTTCTCCAGTACTCGCCGGCGGCGATATCCGAGGCCATTCGCGACGCGGGCGATCGAGCGAAGCTCCGGTATCAGAAATACGATTGGAGTCTCAACTCCGCGCAGTGATCCACACGGGGGAGTAGCATTCGCGAGAGAACCACACGGCGGAGCTCCGGGGATTGTCACGACCGCGTCCGCTAGCCGGGCCTTGCCATGAGGAGACGCGCAGCCCCAACCCGGCGGCCTCGATCTTCCACTTTGCGGACGACGATCATCGGTCTCCTCTCCTAAGAAACTGTACCGTTCCGGGACAGTTTCTGGCATGATTTGATGCGATTGCAGCGCATTCGATGCTACTTACTCGCACGGTTCGGCAGCCAACGCGATCGGCGGAACTTCATCGACGTTCTCCACCAGGTGAAAGCTGATCTGCTCGCGGACCGGCTCCGGCACATCCTCGAGGTCTCCTTCGTTGCGCTTGGGTAAGATCACCTCCCGAAGACCTGCCCGATGTGCGGCCAGGACCTTTTGCTTGAGGCCGCCTATCGGTAGGACCTGGCCACGCAACGTCACCTCGCCCGTCATACCCACGCTGGGCTTGACCGGTCGGCCCGTAAGCAGGCTGACGAGCGCCGTGACCATGGTGATGCCCGCCGAAGGGCCATCCTTCGGGATGGCGCCCGCCGGTATGTGGAGGTGAAACCGACCAGAGACCTGCCGTCCGGAGTCGATCCCGAGCCGTTCGGCGTGGGAAACCACGTAGGACAGGGCGATCTGGCCCGACTCCTTCATAACGTCCCCAAGCTGGCCGGTCAGGATGAGACCGCCGCCGGGGCGGTCCCCAGGCTGGTCGAGCTGGGTGGCCTCGATGAACAGCACGTCGCCGCCCGTGCCGGTCACGGCCAGACCCGTCGCGACGCCCGGTACGCACGTACGGCGTGCAACCTCGAAGAAGAACTTCTGCCGGCCGAGATAGCCCCTGACGTCACCTTCGTCGACGTGAACCGCGGGACCGGTCTGGCCCGATGCGATTCGGGTCGCCACCTTGCGCAAGATGTTGCCGAGCTCGCGCTCCAGATTACGGACGCCCGCCTCGCGCGTGTAGTCGGCGATGATCCGGCGGAGCGCCGCCTCGGTGATCTCCACCTCGTCGACGCGAAGACCGTTCTGGTCGATCTGCCGCGACAGCAGGTGATCTCGGGCGATGACGAGCTTGTCATACTCGGTGTAGCCATCGAGGCGAATCACCTCCATGCGGTCGAGCAGCGGCGTCGGAACGGTCTCCACGACATTCGCCGTACAGATGAACAGCACCTCCGAGAGGTCGAGGGCGACCTCGAGATAATGATCCTTGAACGTGTGGTTCTGCGCGGGGTCGAGCACCTCGAGCAACGCGGACGCCGGATCGCCGCGCCAATCCGAGCCGACCTTGTCGATCTCGTCGAGCATGAACACCGGGTTCATCGTTCCGGCGTCCGCGAGACCTCGGACGATGCGGCCTGGCAGCGCTCCGACATACGTTCGCCGGTGGCCGCGAATTTCCGCCTCGTCTCGTACGCCACCCAGCGACATGCGCGTGAACTTGCGCCCCAAGGCCCGTGCAACGGACTCGCCGAGGCTCGTCTTGCCGACCCCGGGCGGTCCGACGAGTGTCAGAATCGCACCGGACCCTCTGCCGTTCGCTGGGCCCATCCCACGCTCCGCTCGGAGCTTCCGCACAGAGAGGTACTCCAGGACGCGCTCTTTCACATCCTCGAGCCCGGTGTGATCTTCGTCGAGGATACGCTTGGCCTCCTGGATGTCGAGGCGGTCCTCGGTCCGCTCACTCCAGGGAATCTGGCAGAGCCAGTCGAGGTACGTGCGGATCCACCCGTGCTCGGGCTGCTGTTCGCTCGTGCGCTCGAGGCGGTCGAGTTCGCGCTCGGCCTCCTTCAGCACCTGCTCGGGCATCTTCAATGCAGCGATCTTCTTCCGGTACTCCTCCACCAACGAGGCTTCGCCCGAGACTTCGCCGAGCTCCTTCTTGATCGCCTCGAGCTGCCGACGCAGCAGGTGCTCGCGTTGGCTCTTGTCCATGCCTTCGGCGACGTCCGCGCGTATCTTCTGCTTGAGTGTCACCTCCGCCAGGGTGTCCCGGGCCCAGGAGATCACCTTCTGAAGACGCTCCTCCACGTTGAAGATCTCGAGGAGCTCGATCCGCTGTGCAACCGAGAGGTCCGGCGCATAGCCCGCGGCATCGGCCAGCGCGCCAGGCTCGCTGATGCCCCGGAGAAACTCTGCGACCTCCGGCACACCTCTGGCCTCGACGATGTTCTCCACGAGGGCCCGGTACTCACGAGCCAGCTCGTGAGATCGTTCGGAAGATTCCTCGGGGTCGGGCCGAGCCTCGTACTGAACCCATAGCGCATCTCCCGTACCCGGTACCCCGGAACCGATGGTCGCTCGATGCAGCCCTTCGACGACGATCGCATCCATACCGCCTAGCGTCCGCCCCGTATTGGCGATCTTGGCGACACAGCCGACCGGCGCGTAGGTGCCCTTGACACGGGCCACCACGATCAGCACGCCGTCGGAGCCCCGTGCCGCCGTCACGGCAGCCTTCGCGTCGGACGTTTCCAGGGCCAGCGGCACCACCATGTTCGGCAAGAGCACGCCGTTACCAAGGGGTAGCACCGGTAGGATCTTGGTTTTCATTTCACTCATGGTCGGTCCTGGTCAACACCCACGCGGAGGCGGTCACGCGACGACGGGAAGACCCTCCGAGGGGCAACAACTGCTCGAAAGACGCCAACCGGGGTTCGTGGGCGGTGCCCTCCAGCTTATCTCTCTCAGCTCAGAAACTGCGGGTTGCGGTGGCCTGCACATCGGGTGTGGAGAAACCGGTGACAGGCCGCTCCTCGGCGACGCCGTCGACGATGATTTCCACCTTCTCGTTGTAGAAGCAGACCAGGTCGGTGATCTTGGCGGTCTCCGGGAGGGGCGTGTGGTAGCACCACACTACGTCCTCGTGGACCGTTTTGCCCAGCACCAGCGACCAGTACTGGGCACGGCCCTTGTAGGGGCAGTCGGTCAGCGTGTCGGTGGCCCGCAGCAGGTCCATGCGCACGTCCAGCTTGGGTAGGTAGTAGCGGACCGGCATGCCGGTCTCGAAGAGCAGACAGGGGCGGTGGGAGTCGGCGACCCGTTCACCCGCCACCATCACCTCCACGTGGCGCGAGCTGCGAACTACGTCCACCCGGTGGTAGGGGTCACGGGCGTGCACCCACACCTGCTCGTCCTCCTCGTACCAGGCATCCAT
>JADFRS010000067.1 GCA_022561145.1 Gemmatimonadota bacterium | reverse complement strand
CAAGGCTCCTGGATACCCGCGGGTTGTCCCGGTCCCGCCGCAGCCGTTGGAGACGCTGGAGCTGGCGGCGTTCCCCCTCGGCGTCCATCTCCAGCCTGGGGATGTGGAGCGGCTCCTGCGACACGAACTCGTTTACACCTACTATGATGCGCTCCTTCTCCTCCACCTCCCGCTGGTGCCGGTAGGCCGCCTGGGCAATCTCTCGCACGAAGAACCCCTCGTCGATGGCGGCGGTTACACCCCCCAGGTCGTCGATGCGGCGGATGTTCGGCGCGGCGCTGCTTTGACTCTGGAGGACTTTGATTTCCTGGCGCTGCGCGGCGCAATTGGTAAAGGTGCCGCAGAGAGAAGCTGCCGAATCGTCGCTCCCGACGCAGGCAAGTCATTGCGCTGTCTTGCGACGCCTCGGACTTGTGGCCCTTGATGGTGAGCGTGTGGCCAGCGTAGG
Organism: Gemmatimonadota bacterium; assembly: GCA_022561145.1. Classification (GTDB taxonomy): domain Bacteria; phylum Gemmatimonadota; class Gemmatimonadetes; order Longimicrobiales; family Gaopeijiaceae; genus JACZXQ01. Next base: position 21,409 of record JADFRS010000067.1, on the reverse strand, counting down.
TGACGTCGAAATCGTCAGAGCCCAGACCGGGCACTTCGAAGTAGGCCAAACCCCGCAGCGAGAACAGAAGCGACGGTAGGCCGGGCGCGAACATCGAAGAGTCCGAGATGATCACCGCATCCGACGCCAGGCGTTGGCGGTGGCCCTCGACGAAAGGCACGAGGTTGGGTGATCCGATCTCCTCCTCCCCCTCCGCGAGAATGATCAGGTTGACCGGCAAGGAACCGGTCGTCTTCAAATGTGCTTCGGCGGCCTTGATGTGGAGGTAGAGTTGTCCCTTGTCGTCGGCGGAGCCGCGGGCATAGAGGCGTCCGTCCCGGACCTCCGGCTCGAAGGGGGCCGACGTCCACTCGTCGAGCGGCTCGACGGGCTGGACGTCGTAGTGGCCGTAAACTAGAACGGTCTTGGCGTCGGCCCCCGCACCACGCCACTCCCCGAGCACCACCGGGTGCCCCGGCGTGCCGATCACCTCGGTCTCAAGACCGGCCGCCCGCATCCTGTCGCACAGCCATTCAGCCGTAGCTCGAGTATCGCTGTCGTGCTCCGAGCGCGCGCTGATCGAAGGGATACGGAGGAACTCGTCGAGCTCGTCCCGCCAGCGTGGGAGTGACTCGGCGATGTAGGATTCTGGGTCGGACATTTGGGGGGAGCTCCGTAGTCGAGTAAACCTTTTAGGCGATCTACGTATCTTATTTAGTAGAGGTGGATGGGATGGGTGGAGGGGAAAAGACCTCCTCACTGAACGGATACTCGCCACGACCGAATTGAGTCGCACGGTCAGGGAGGTTGGTCACCTTTCAGGCGGACCACTTCTATCATCTTGTGGAGCTATCTGCAAGGTGCGTGAACGGAGGCGTCGGACCCCCCTGGGTCGGCGCCTCCCTCGCATTTAGGGCTCCCATGAATGTCAGAGCTCGTCAGATGAGGCCGCGAATTCCCCAACGGTAGACGAACGTCATCATCACCGAGAAAAGCGCGGCGCCGGCCATGCCGCCTGTGCTGAGGGCCAGCGGTTCATCGAATTCGAGGATGCCCACGCCCAGCATCCCCCCAATGACAGCTGCGAAGGCGCCCAGGACCATGATGACAGCAACATGGCCAGGAGCTTCTTCAGGCCGCTTCACGAGCGCCCGCATGATGATCCCCACGAGCGCGCCCATGACGATCCAGATGCCTATTCCTATCCAGTTTTCCATTAACCACTCGGAGTACGGTGCTCGTTAATGAACGCGCGAAATCTATGCTGGAGCCTGGAAGCCCGCTACCGCTGGTCCTGGGCTTCTCAGTTTGACGTGGGGAGACGGAGGGCTTAAGCGTTCAATGTGGACGACGACGTCATTGATCTCACCAAGTATCTCGATCGCTCCAAGGCGGTCTCCGACATCGGTTCCGATGCCGGTCCCGATGTGGGCGGGTCGCGCGGCAACTTCTCGGTGTGGGGCGGCGACGGGGATCGTTCGCGGTTCGCCCTCCCGGTGTGGCGGTCGATCTACCTCGTGGGTGGAGGCCGAGGCGGTCTTGTCTGGGAAGATCTTGATGAGATGCCGGGCGTGCTGACGCCCTACTTCGTGCTGGACCTCGGCGCGGAGTCGGCTCGAGTCGATTTCAGCTACGATCTGGTGGCGGGCCTGGAGACGTCGGAGGCACCGACAGTGAGGGAGCACTCCACAGGCATTGGGATTTTTCTCGGCACGAGGGAGGGCCGGCTGTGGTACCTGGTCCTCGACGACCGGGGCCCACCCGGCGAAGCGTTGCAGGGTGGTGTCAGGGAGGACCTGCTCTTTCTGGCTGGGGAGTGTGCGGGCTTGCTCTTCTACCGGGAGCTTGGCCTGAACAAGGAATGAGACCTAGGGGCCCCTAGTCCTTCCCCATCCTTCGCTTCAACTCTTCCAGCCGAGCCTCGGCTTCGGCTTCCGGATCCAGAAATTCGAGATCATCGAACTCCGAGTCATCAGTCGAGCTGGTCCCAAAGTCGAGGTCGCCGACCTCACGCTCGGCCTTCTGCTGCGCATCGTCGTGCTCGATCGCGCTCTCCATCCGGTCCAGCTGCTCGAAGAGTGCGTCGGCGCCGCTCAGACTGCTCCTCGCCTGGTGGCGGCCTGCGCTTGCGGCGAGTGTGTCCCGGTTCTTGACGGCCTGTTTGATCGCGGCCAGCATGTCCTGCACCTCCGCCTTCCGGCCCTTGAGTTCTTCGTTGAGGACCTCGGCCTTCTGCTCGAGGACGCGGTGGCGCTCTTCGTGCTTGACCGCATACTCCGCCGCGACGGTGGCCGTCTCCTCGTCGGCGATCTCCCGAGCCATGCGTTCTCTCCGGCGGCACGTCTCGGCGCTTTTGGCTTCCTTCTTGACCTTCCGGAGGGTGGTCTCGATTTCGGATTCGAGCCGGCGTACGTCGGCCTGAGCGTCGGCGGTCTCCTCCTTCATCCCGCGAAGGAGTTGATCGACGGCCTCGGGCACGTCGTCGCGGCCGAGTTCTTCCTTGAAGTTTTCGACCGCCTCGTGGAAGGCGCGGCGCAGATTGTCGAACATGATTTAAGGTACTACCGCCCCGGCGGTTTACCAGGGGTGGCTCACACGGGTGGGCTGCGGTCAGTTCAGAAAGGGCTCTATGCGCTGGGCGAATGAGTTCCGGGCCCGGTGCAGTCTGCTCTTGACCGTACCGAGGTTCACGCCGGTGATCTCGGAGATCTCCTCATAGCTCTTCCCCTCGAGTTCGCGGAGGCGGAAGACGAGCCGATGGTGCTCCGGCAACTCCTCGACCGTGTCTTCCACCAGGCGTCGCAGGAAGCGCTTTCGGAAGAGATCGTCCGGTCGCATGCGGTAGTCCTCGAACTGAATCGGCCGGTGATCATCGTCCCAGTTGCTCGTCAGGCGTTGGAATAGGATGAGCGGGCTTCGCGACCGGTTACGCAACTCATTCTTCGAAAGGTTTCCGGCAATCGTGTAGACCCAGGTCGAGAATTTCTTGGAGGTGTCGAACCGATGCAGGTGACGCGTGACGCGAATGAAGGCCTCTTGCACCAGATCCTGGGCTCGGTCCGAATCGCCAGTCTTTCGGGTGATGAAGTGGATCAGCCTGGACCGATACCGGTCGTAGAGCTCCTGGAACGCCCCATAGCGTCCAGCAAGGTGCTCCGTGACGAGTTGCTCGTCGCTGAGTGCGCCTAAAACCTGATCCTCGGCGAGGACGGGTTCAGCCTTGCACGGAGCCATATGCCATCCTTTTGGCCGCCCGTATCGGTGCGGTCGGCCACGAGAAGAAAAACAGCGGGCCAGAGGTCAGGATGCAGGCCCGCACGAGTCGGGAATAAGAATCATTCTTGATTATCTCCCCCGAATATGGCAGGACGGCCCTTGCTCTTCAAGCCCCGTCTTTCAGTGGGACAGTCATCACCGGTCTATTCAGGAGCCCAACGAGCGGGCCGCCTTCCGAAAAACCCTCATAGAGGGCACTCCGGCTGTCAGGCTCGTTGCCAGACGATGCCAGTGCTTCCGCCGCCGCCCGGGCCACCTCGGCTGTAACCCCGTTCTCGATCTCCTCGAGATGCGTGCGACGAACGCCGTGAGCCACGAGGTACTCTTCGTACTGCCCGATCGGGTCCCGCTTCCCCCAGGCCGCGAATAGCTCTTCGGAAAATGTCGCACGGGCCTCGTGCTCATCATGGGTGGCGTGGCCTCCCATGCGAAACGTTTCGGCCAGGACAACGGCCGGCCCCTCGCCCTGCCGACAACGCTCTACGGCCTCGACGGAGGCGGCGTAGACATCGAGTACGTTGTTGCCGTCGCACGTGCGACTGGGAATACCGTACATGTCCGCCCAGTGCTCCAGGTCACCCGCACCGTGTTGGTCGACCCGGGTGCCCAGAGCGACCTGGTTGTTTTGGATCACGAACACCACGGGCAGGTCTTGTACCGCTGCGAAATTCATGCCTTCGTGACAGGAAGCCGTCTTGGTAGCCCCATCTCCGATCCATGTAAGCGATACCCGGTCCTCTCCACGGATCCTGAACGCGAGTGCCACTCCTGCCATCACGGGCACATTGGTTCCCATGTGGCTGACCGGTTGCAGGACCCCCTTGGATAGATCCCCCACATGCAGATCCCGTCCCCCGCTCGGTGAGTCGGCGGTTGCGAGATACGATCGGAAGAGGTCGGCCAGCGGCATGCCCATCATCCAACAGGCACCTGCGTTGCGGATCATGGGAGTGATAACGTCTCTCGCCGGGTCGAGGGCGGCGACACTGCCTACCGTAACGGCTTCCTCTCCGGTCCCCAGCCAGGCCTTTGAAATCACTCCCTGCCGAACCCACCTCTTCAGCGACGTATCGTGTAAGCGCGCTACGAGGAGACTGCGGTAGAGCCAGAGGTGCGTCTCCTCCTTCATGCCCTTGACGATGTCGGCCGTAGCCCGGTCGGACAGGACGGTCTCGACGAACTCGCGTACCAAGTCGAGATCGGGCTCCCAGTTCTGGTATTCCGGTGGGTCGAAGGCGGGATATCGTCGCATGAGCCGTGGGGGGTCGCTGGTCACAAGGGGTTGGAAGGAAACTAGGTACTCGGTCCTGAGGGTCCAAGGGGAGTGGAATGCCCAAAAAAAGAGAAGCGGGGGAGGTGACAGACCTCAAGGCACGAAACCAGCCCCCCCAGGGTGGCCTCACGAGGCTTTGTCGAATTCTCCGCCCGCTTCTCTTGTGCCGCCTATATACCGAGCGGAACTCGGAATGTCACTCTCAAATCGGTACGGTGGGGTAAGGTCGCAAGACAGGCCGTTGCCGGACCGTGACCATCGCCACACCTTGAGTCCACATGTCCTTTACCTGGCCGGACGACGCCGTGCCTGGACATCCTCTCCACCACAGCCGACGCCGATGACGAATAGAAGTCCTCGTCGCAGGATCAGGTCCATCGTGGTTCTGACCCTCTTCGAGGTGATCCGACAGCAGGATCTCCCGGCCGAAGTGCTCGAGGAGGAGGATCCGTCGGTGACGATGCCTCGGAAGCTCGGGTTGAGCAACGTGGTGGAGGCGCGCATTCGGCATGTCCGGGAGGACGTGAAACGGGGTCTGCGGATCTCCGACGACGAGTTCTACGATCTGGTGCGCCTCGTGAGTCGGCGGCCGGACTCCGAGGAGGTCTTCCGCCTCATCGGCGAACGGCTGTCCGGCGGCACTGGCGTGCGTCCTCGCAAGCGATGGCGGGTGCTCCCGTCGAGGCTGCGTTTCGCCGTGGCTCGCCGTGCCGTGAGGCGTTCCCTCAAGTCGTTGTTCGGTCGGCGCGTCGGAGGGTTCGCCGCCGGTCCGTTCACGATGGAAGGGCGTTCGCTGCTCTTCATTCAGAGCGATCCGGGTGGAGATGCCTGCGCCTTGGTTTCGGGCTTCTGCGGTCCGGTGCTGCAGCGCACGCTCGGCATTACAACCTCGGTGAGCCATGTCGCATGCGAATCGCGTGGGGATGCGGTTTGCCGGTGGGAGTTGTTCGAAAAGGGAGATGCCCGTGGTCACTGATGGTTCAAAGGCGCCATCGTTCATGTTGCCGACGGACTCCGGGGACTCCGTGAGCCTGAGTGACTTCCTTGGCGCGCAGGTGGTGCTCTACTTCTATCCCAAGGACGACACTCCCGGGTGCACCGTCCAGGCGTGTGACTTTCGTGATCGTACCGCGAGTTTCGAGAAGACCGGAACCGTGGTGCTGGGTGTGTCGCCGGATTCCGAAACGTCTCACGCCAAATTCAAGGAGAAGTTCGACCTCGACTTTCCACTTCTCGTCGATGAAGACCACGCCGTATGCGAGGCCTACGGAGTTTGGAAGGAGAGGTCGATGTACGGCCGGAACTACTGGGGTGTCGAGCGGAGCACCTTTCTGATCGACGAGATGGGGGTGGTCATCAAGGTGTGGCGGAAGGTGAAACCCGAAGGGCACGCCGACGAAATCGAGCAACTCCTGAGTGGATAACTAGCGATACCCGTAGACGTGGTAGAGCAGGACGTACACCAAGAGTCCAGTAGTCGAGACGTAGATCCAAAGGGGTGCGGTCCACCGTGCGAGCCTGGCGTGCGCATGAAAACGCCGCTTACGAACCAGGTAGAGCAGCCGGATCACCATCGGAACGATGATGATGGCCAGGGTCACGTGCGAGAACAGCATGCCCAGGTAAACCACGCGCGCCACACCCTCGCCGGCGAACTCGTGGATCCCAGTGAGTGAGAAGCGAATCACGTAAAACACCAAGAACAGCGAAGACGCAGTCACGGCGCCGGTCATGGCGAACCGATGCCGCCGTACCTCGCGGCGCTTGATGAAGGCCAGTCCCGCAAGCAGGAACGCGAGGCTGCTCGCGTTCAGGGCGGCGTTCAACGGGGCGAGTATCGCCCCGACTGATTCAGCGTCCATCTTCAGCGTCCATCCTCGGTAGTAGGTTGAAGGGCCGGTGCCACCCGGTTGGCGACAGCGGGCACCTCGGCCTCGTAGGTCAGGGTCGTGAGGGCCACGAGGATCGCGAGAAGCAGCGCCGCCCCGAGAGTGTGAAGCGAGACCGCCGGGACCGCCAGCGCTGTGGTCACCGACAGGACGCCGAGCGCCACCTGCACGAGCACGACGCCCGCGGCGGCCATGGCCAGGCGCCGCGCGACGGAGGGTCCCAGAGCGCGCATCGCGTGGACGGCGAGCGTCATGACCGCCAGCGCCAGCAGGATCGCCACGACACGGTGAGAGAAGTGGACGGCCACCTCGTCCGTGACGAGTGGCGGCACCACCTGGCCCAGACACCGAGGCACGTCGGGGCACGCGAGCCCGGCATCCATGTGACGCACTGCGGCTCCCAACACGGACTGGGCAAACGTCAGGAGAGCCGCAGCACCGGCGAGCGGTCGCATGCGCCGCAAGGCGGTGCCCGACCCTGAGGGACGCTCCCCCCATCCCGGCACGGTCACCGTGTAGAGCACGACCGCCAGCGCAAGGAAAGCGAACGCGAGCGCGAGATGGGTGGTGGACACGATATCCGGGAGCCGCATCAGCACGGTGACGCCGCCCAAGACCGACTGTACCACCAGGAGCGCTATCCCTGCGAAAGCGCTATTGCGAACCCATGGGCGGTTCGCCTCCAGGCCATACGTCAGGTACGTGGCGGCGACGAAGATCAGCACCAAGCCACCGGCGACCAGGCGGTGGAGGTGCTCCCAGAACACCCCACCCTCCATCTCGGGCATCAGAGTCCCGAAGCACGTCGGCCAGTCGGGGCAAGCCAGGCTGGATTCTGTGGCATGCACGATGCTGCCGAGCAGGAGTAGCCCGAGCGTCCAGACCACGGTCACTCCGAAGGCGCGGTGATGTTGTGGAGAAATCATGCGGGGATGCTGGCGGATTCTGTTCGACCTGACAAGCCCACGACTAGGCGGCCTCCCCGACCGAAATTAGATTGGACCCATGCCCAAAGAAAAAGCGAGCCCCGCAGAGACGCTGGGGTTTCTCCGGCGCATCCTGCCGAGGCTGAAACCATACCGCCCCCATCTCGTGGGCGCCGGTGTCCTCATGCTCTTCAGCACGGGAGTCGGCCTGGCCTTCCCGTTGCTCGTGGGCACCTTGATCGACGCTCCCTCCCAAGCCCTGCTGAACTCGATCGCCATCGGCTTGATCGGCCTTTTTTCCGGGCAAGCGGTGGTGAACTTCACACAGAGTTATCTCACGGCCTCCGTGTCGGAGCGCGTGGTAGCGGAGTTGCGGAATGACACCTTCCGGGCTCTCGTCTATCAGCCACCGGGTTTCTTCGCGACTCGGAGGGTCGGCGAGCTCACATCGAGGCTGGCCTCGGATGCCGGGCTGATCCAGGGCGTGCTCCGCTTCGGTGTGCCCGAGTTGATTCGGCAGGGGGTGTTCCTGGTCGGCGCGTTGGCGCTCGTCACCTACACGAACCCGAGGCTGACCCTGGTCACCCTGACGGCGATCCCTTTTGCGGTGGTGGTAGGGTGGTTCTTCGGACGCCGCGTCCGTCGGCTCAGCACCACCATTCAGGATCGTCTCGCCGGCGCTGTGGCACGGGCCGAGCAGGTCTTCACGCAGATCCGCACCGTGCAGAGCTTCACCCGGGAGTCGTGGGAAACCGAGGCCTATGGCACCGAGGTCAACGCGGCTCGAGACGAGGGTCTCCGGCGGGCGGTGGCCCGGGCCAGCCTCACCGGCATCGTGACCTTCGTAGCGTTCGGAGCCATCGTTCTGGTGATCTGGGAGGGTGGCCGCTTGGTGCTGGCGGGCGACCTGACGTCCGGACAGTTGGTCGCCTTCCTGATGTATGCGGTCACGATTTCAGGCGCTATCACCTCGTTGGCGGGTTTCTGGGGCAACCTCCAGGAGGCGGCGGGTGCGGCTCAGCGCATCTGGGAGATCCTGGACACCCCGGTGGCGATCGTCGCTCCGGCCGTTCCCACGCGGCTACCCGTTCCTTCGCGGGGCGTCGTGCGTTACGAGGGCGTGAGCTTCCGGTACGGCCCCGATCTTCCTTTGGTGCTCCGCGGGATCGATCTGACTGTGGAGGAGGGTGAGACGGTCGCCATCGTCGGCAGTTCGGGTGTGGGCAAGAGCACGTTGGTCTCGCTGCTTCCGCGTTTCTTCGACGTGGAGGAAGGGCGCGTCACGCTGGATGGGATCGACGTGCGCGAGGCCGCGCTCGACGAGCTGAGGAAAAGGATCGGGTTCGTGCCCCAGGAGCCCATGCTGTTCGCCGGGACGGTGAAGGAGAACCTCCTATACGGCAACCTCGAGGCGACCGACAGCGAGATCGAGGAGGCCGCTCGGGCCGCCCACGCCTACGAGTTCATCACCTCGTTCCCGGAGGGGTTCGATCAAGCGATCGGCGAGCGCGGCGTCACGCTCAGCGCGGGGCAACGGCAGCGTATCGCCATCGCCCGGGTCATGCTGGAACGCCCGAAGATCCTCATCCTGGACGAGGCTTCGAGCAGCCTGGACGCAGAAAGCGAGGCACTCGTACAGGACGCGCTGGAGCGCCTCATGAGCGACCGCACGACGCTGGTGATCGCCCACCGGCTGTCGACCGTGATCCGGGCGGAGCGCATCCTGGTGCTCGACGACGGGGTGATCGCCGAAGAGGGCAGCCACTCCGAGCTGCTCCGGCGAAGCCACGTATACGACCGGCTCTACCGTCGCCAGTTCGAGGACGCTCTCGCCAGCACCGAGGTGGGCGAGCGCGGCTGAAAGCTCGTCAGGCCGAGGGCACCGGCTCCGCCTGAGCCTGATCTTCCGACGATTCGCTCTCCTCCGACTCCGCGGGAGCGGGCGGCTCAGCGCCCGGTATCTGCCAGTCCATCTCGACGATGCCCTGCTCCAGCCACTCGAACCGACCCTCCATGGCCTCTTGGGCGACCTTGTAGGTCGCCGTGTCGTCGTTGGAGAAGAGAGTGTGGAAGCTCTCCTCCACCCGCCGCCGCGAGTGCCGGCAGAATAGGTCTGCCAGGGTAGTCGGGCTCGTATCGGAGGGGTCGGCACCCGTCATCTGTTTCGCGCGCACGCATGTGGCCGTCATGACCAGCAACTCGGAGCCGATATCGACCAAGCGCCCGAGCACCGCCTGCTTTCGCTCCAGGCCGGGGCCGAATCGCATCATGGAGTAGAAGATGGACCGGGCCAGTCGGGCCGACGTCCTGTGCACGTACCGCATATGCCGCGCCAGCGGTCCAAAGTCGGTGTAGCGGGGCCATCTACCCCAGGAGAGCCAACGGGTCGGATACCACCACGCGTAGAAAACGCCTGCGCGGACGAGTGACATCAGACGCCGGGTCATCGGCGCGCGCGCGTCGATCATGTCGCCTGCAACCGTCAGGTGCAGGTCCACCGCCTCACGGGCGATGAAGAGGCGCATGATCTCGCTGGAGCCCTCGAAGATCCGGTTGATGCGCATGTCACGGAGGGCGCGCTCCACCGGGTACGGTGTCTCCCCACGGGCCTTGAGCGAGTCGGCGCGCTCGTAGCCACGGCCGCCACGGATTTGAACAGCGTCGTCCACGATCGAGTAGCCCACCTCACTGTTCCACAACTTGGCGATGGCGGCTTCGAGCCGGATGTCGAAGCTCTTGTGGTCGGCCATGGCCGAGGTCAGCTCGACCAGCGACTCCATCGCAAATGTATGCGAGGCCATGCGTCCGAGCATCTGGGCGATGGCGTCGTGCTTGCCGACGGGTGCGCCCCACTGCACGCGCTCCTTGGCCCACTTCCGGCACATCTGGAGCGATCCCTTCGCCCCAGCCGCGCAGAACGCGGGGAGAGAGAGGCGGCCCGTGTTGAGGGTGATGAGGGCCAGCTTGAGGCCCTTGCCCTCGTCCCAGAGCAGATTCTCGCGGGGTATCCGCACGTTGGTGAAGCGGAAGACTCCGTTCGAGAGGCCGTTGAGGCCCATGAACGTGCACTCGTGGATGACCTCGACGCCTTCCCACGCTGTCTCGACGATGAAGGCGGTGATCGGCCGCCTGCTGCGTACGCCCTCACGCGGGGCCGTGCTCACCATCACGACGATGATCTCCGCGCGGGGGCCGTTGGTGCACCAGAGCTTCTCGCCGTTCAAGACCCAGGCGTCGCCATCTTCGGAGAGTACCGCCGTGGTCGCCATGTTGGCCGGATCCGAACCCACGTTCATCTCGGTCAGGGCGAACGCCGACAGCGCCCCGGCAGCGAGGCGCGGTAGATACTTCTTCTTCTGCTCCTCGGTCCCGAAGTAGATGAGCGGCTGAGGGACTCCGATGGACTGATGCGCGGACAGGAACGCGCCGGTCGAACCACAGCGGCTCGTCACGATGCTGAGGGCTCGGTTGTAGGAGACCTGAGAGAGTCCGAGGCCACCGTATTCCTGAGGAATCTTGATCCCGAACGCTCCGAGCTTCGCCAGGCCCTGGAGGACCTCGTCGGGCACCCACCGATCCCGGTCGATCTTGTCGCCGTCGATGTGGTTGCGAGCGAACTCGTCCAGGGCTTCGAGGAAGGGCTTGGCTCGCGCCTGCTCTTCAGGGTCCTGCTGTGGCGGTGGGTCCAGCACATCCAGTTGGAAGCGTCCCTCGAAGAGACCGCGAGCGAAGCTTCTGTCCTTCCACTCGGTCTCTCGGGCGGCCTCGGCTACCTGCCTGGCTTCGTCTACGGTGGCGAGCTTCTTGGTCGTATCGTCTGACATCTCGTGCCTCCCGCCAAACCGGCATCTGAGGGGCGCCGGGCTAATGCGTACTGAGTATCTGCAAACCTAACCCATGAGCGGGTCTAACGGTGCTGTCCATGCGGCTGCACCAAGGACGCGGCACCCTGACTCTGGTCGTTGATGATGAACGCATCGATCTCCTCTGAGCGAGCTTCGGCGTCGGCCTCTCCGATCTCGATCAGACGGGTGAGGTAGTCGGGCTGGAACAGCAGCAGGCTCAGGAAGTCCGGGCTTTCCGTCTGTTTGGTTCCAAGGCCACGCATCAGGAACCTGAAGGTTTTCGGCAGTTGCGGCTCGAACTCGTTCGCCAGCCGGCCCAGATCCACCGATGGTCTGAGGATGAATAGCTTGATGGTTCTGAGGCCCTCCCTCTCCTCCTCGGGCAGTCGCTCGAGCAGCCGGTTGAGCCGCTCCAGCCGGAGGGCGTCCTGGTCAATGAGATCCAAGAACACAGCGTTCATGATGGAGCCCATGACTTGCGCCGGAGGCGGGTAGCCGAGCACAGAGGGGCGGTCGGCCTCTACCTGGTCGCGGTCGTAGCGGGTCGAGATCGCGAGGATCCGCTCGGCCCCGAGGTGGAGGGCCGGCGACAGGGGGGCAGCCAGCCGGATGCCGCCGTCGCCGTACCATGCGTCGCCGATCTTCACGGCCGGAAAGACCAACGGAAGGGCGCAGGACGCCATCACGTGGTCCACTGTGAGCACGGTCTTCCGAGAGCGCCGTTGCGGGCGCTCCCACTCCTGGAGATCGCATCCCTGGATCCAAGTCATGGACTGCCCCGTCGTGTAGCTCGAGGTGCTCAGCGCCACGGCCTGGAGCCTCCCCTTGGCCAGATTGTACTGCACTCCGGTGAGCTCACCGTCCACCGCGTGCAGCGTCTCGGACAGGTAGTCATGCAACGGGCTCGTATCCACGAGTCCTTTGACCCGGACGCCGCGACCGCGACCTCCCGACAAGAGCTGGAACACCCACCGTGCGCCGCTCCAGGCGAGGGATGGCGCGTCGACCCGAAAGACGTCTTCGACACGGAGGTTCTGCCACAGGGACACCAACTCGTCCACCGCCTGCTTGAAGGAGCCGTGATGCGAGGCCAGCAGCGCAGCGCTGATAGCCCCCGCCGAGACGCCCGTGATGATGGGAATCCTGAGGTCGGGGAATCGCCGCGCGAGGTAGCGCAGCGCGCCGACCTGATAGGCCGCACGAGCGCCACCACCGCCTATGACCAGGCCGAGGGGGTCGGCTCGGTCAGGCGACGCGGGTTCCATACGGCCCTCGGACTGGATGTCGGGAGTGGACGTCATCTCGGGTATGGCATCGATCACATCGGGGCCGGGTCGGCCAGCGGAAGACTATGGAACAACACTTGAAAGCAATGGCTCCCGCGTCAACAGGGTTCCCTTCTCGAGGGACTCGTTCCTTACGGCTCCAGTCAGCCGCTGCCTACGATGGGCCTCCCTATTGCCATGACTCCGGCTGCGACCAGGCCGAGCGCGACGACGGCCCATATGGCGTGGGGAAGATAAGACCTTTCCTCGGCGGGACGCCGGCGCATGACCGAAACCGGAATCTGCGCCGAGGCGGCGGCGAGCAGCATTATCATGAAGTGAATCGTGATCGCCGGGTAGAAACGCCCGGAAAAAATGAGGGCGAGGCCGAGCAGGATCTGCAGGTGCAACGCCCCCGCAAGCCCGGACGAGAGTGCGCGCATAGGCTTGTCGTACGGCCTCTTGGCGATCGCGCCGAAGAGGGCATAGAGAACTGTGGCGATGCCGACGAGCAGAATGAGGTACCGGAAGCCAGAGTGGCCGTAGAAAAAGAAGTTGAGCATCTATGTCTCCCGCCGGCCCGTGAGCACCTAATCGCGCTTACCGGGACGGAGTTGATTGCGTTCAGTCCGAGCCGAAGCCAAGGGGCCGGCACGGCGGGAGAGATCTAGTCTCTGGGGTTCGACCCGGCAAGCGTTTGCCCGCATCAAGTTTGCGTGGTGTGTAAACGAAACCGTGAGCTGATGGTGTTCTCCAGGTACACCAGACTGGGATCAGTCGAGAGGAGGAAAACCAGGGAGAGGCGTCAGCTCAACGCTTCGATGCGGCCTCATCGGGCAAATCCGGGAGGTGAAACTCGGTGCTCTTACTCAGTGTTTGTTGATAAACAATCCCGCCATGAGGCTGGTTGATCCGACCGTTCTCGTATATGAAGCCAAAGACTTCTTCCGCCCGTGAAGCCGGCACGATGACGCTCAAAACGTCCTTCTCCGCTGCTTCGCCGACACCACGCCACGCCAGCGGGGTCATGCGCCCGGTGCCACGGGCGTGATGGATGGAGGTGGCGAGGATGCCGAGTTCTTCCTTGAGCGCCTCGAGCACGGGCAGCGCACGCCCATGCGGCATGATACAGGTGATGAGTTTCTTGCCCAAGACCGTCTTCATTCTTGCGGGTCAGTCTTGCCGGCGAGTCTTTCCACCAGTTCGTAGGGAACATAGGTGGCGATTTTGTCGAGCGCCGCGAGTGTCATGATGCCCATGCCGGGCGTATCGAGTTTGCTTGCCAGATACATGGCTTCAAACACCCGGTCCGCCTGGTCGTTGGCGACGATGATGGTGATGACTTCCTTGTCGACTTCGATGGCCAGTCCCATGACCCCCAGCCGCTCTCGCACACCGACACCCTGTGCGTAGTTGATGGTCGCCCCCTGTGCGCCGGCATCCTGTGCGGCCCGCACAATCTTGTCGGCGGTGCCGCGTTGCACGATGCATGTGATCAGCGACGCATCGGTCAGTATCGTGATTCCACGTTGTTTCATGCGGCTAAACCCGTGTGCGGCGTTCGATCACTCGTGAGCATGCGTTGTTCACTTCGGACGTGTTTTCGGTGAATTTTCCAGTTGATCCACAAGCCGGTCCCCATTACGGACAGGATAGGGCCGATGGAGGCCATCGCCAGAATACCAAAACCATCCATGGCGCCGACGGCCTCGCTGAAACCCAGTCCCATCGCCAGCACCAGCGGCACCGTGACCGGACCGGTTGTCACCCCGGCGCTGTCCCAGGCGATGTTGACGAATTCTTCGGTCGAAAGCCAGGTGAAGGCAATGGCAAGGGTGTAGCCGGGGATGAGCAGCCAAGCCAGCGGCCAGTCGAAGATGATTCTCGATACGCCGACGGCGATACCACAGCCCACGCCAAAGGAAACGGCGTACATCAAGGTCGACTTGCGAAAAGCGCCGTTGGTAAGTTTGTCGACCGTCAGACCAAGCGCGTTTAGCGCCGGCTCGGCGAGGGTTGCCCCGAACCCCAGAACCCAGGCGAAACCGATGGCGATAAACAGTCCAGCGGCCAAGGAATACAGCGGTGAGCCGAGGACACCATCGAGAGGTGAAAAGGCGGCGGGCACGAGGCTCCCGGCCTGCGCGCCCAGCACCGACAACCCGTAGGTCAAGCCCAGGTTGAAGAGGATCATGCCGGCCACACACAAGGTGATGCCATAGGCGGTGATCGCCGGCCGCCCAGGCTTGTGCTTGATGACAACCATCAGCACGAACAGCAAGAAGAGGACGAGTGGCACAATGGCGCGGACTCCCCCGATAATTTCCGTGCCGGGTGATCGTGTCGTCCAATTGCCGGAAGGGCTCTCGGAGAGTGCTTGTGCGGCCAGGATTATCGCCTGAGGGGACTGCTCGTTGACAATGAACAGCGCCAGTCCCAGGACCGCGAGTACCGGAAAGAGCGAGGCGAGAGTGACTATGCCGAAGCCGGAAAGTGAAGAGTCACCACGGCCCGCGGCGCCCGCAATGCCGACACCGAGTGCCAGCACCAGCGGGACGGTCACGGGGCCGGTGGTCACTGCGCCGGTGTCCCAGGCAAGCCCTAGTATGGGCGCCAGGTCGGCATCCTGTGACAGGTAGAACGTCAGAGTGAGTAGAGGTAGCAGCGTGATGTAAATCAAGGGCTTCAGGCTCCAGCCGAGCAGGAACCGCAGCGTGCCGAGTATGGCGGCGAGCCCGACACCTATGCCGACAGCCATTACCAGCGCCCCGGACCATTGATTGAGTAGCGTATACAGATAGGGGGAGGTGGTGACGTCTACGAATTGCCCGGCGGCTTTCAAAGCGCCGATGGCAGGTTCGGCGAAGGTGGTGCCGATACCCAGTAGAAACACGATTAGCAATACCACCGGCAAAGGCGAATGTACGGGGAGCGTATTGCCCAGAGTCTCGCCAAAAGGCATCAGGCCGACCTTGAGGCCTTCCATGAACAGCATGAGGCCGATGATGACGGCGAGTAGGCCCGCAGTGAGCAGCCCCGCATCGGCGATGCCCTGCCTGAGAATGAATACCTGAAATAGCAGCAGATACAGTGCAAGCGGGATGACGGCCCGGGCCTGCTCGAACAGTCGGCTGGACGCATAGGGGGTTAGGAGGCGGTAGGCATCGATGGGGCGCAGCCTGATCTTGTCCCCAAGCCTGACAGCGTCCACGCCGACCAGGTCATTGAAGCTGATGATGTCTTGCCGAAGGGTTGCCACGCGGACAAACGTGCCGAAGCGAATTTCATTGCTCATGGTGGATGCCCGGAGGTTCGCCGAGGTGGATGAGGTGCAACGTACCGATTTCCCACCGGATTTCCACCCGGGTCCCTCGCGAGCTAACGCGCGACACGGTTCCTGGTGGTCGATCGCCCGCCCGCCCTCGACCCATATACGCCTTCAGTAATTAGATCTGCAATGCCGTCGCAGTGAGAGAGTACGACGCGTACGAGAAGCACCTGGCCGCCGACCTGGAGCTGACGCCTTCAACCGAGCTGTCCGAAAACTGCCGCCATCGAGGACGACCTGATAGGCCTTGTGGGCGAGTCGGTCGAGAGCGATCCGTATACGTATAAAGTGATTCAAATCATACGTATGGTCCCTGGAGCGGTCCTCGGACGGCCAGCCCCATCTCCCGCCCGTCAGTTCGCCGAGTCCCCCTCCAGAGCCTGCTGCACCGCACGCAATACGTCGTTGTCCATGTCCTTGGCTCCGAGCATCCACCTGAGATAGTCCGGCCTATCACGGGCCACCTCAGCCAGGGTCTCGCCGCGGTGCTTCCCGCGCTTGAAGACCAACCCACCGTCGGACTCCGCGAACCACCGGTCGAACTCCGTCTCGAACTTACGGATCGAATCGCAGTAATCGTTGAGTCCGGCGAGATCCTTGGGCACGTCGTCGTAGCGCTCGAGTTGCGCCGAGAGCACGGCCGCCGTGGTCCGGATGTCACCGAGGGCGCTGTGGGCCTCCTGGTGCTCTCGCTCCAGGTAGAACTCGGCGGCGGCGGAGAGGTCGCGGCGCTCATTGTGGTGGAAGATCAACTGCACGTCGATGAGCTTGCGGTCTCCAACATCGAACGTGATTCCCGCCCGTCGAAACTCGGCGATTAGCATCGGCACGTCGAACCGCCGGATGTTGAAGCCTGCGAGGTCGCACGGGTCGAGCATCTCGTGAAGCGCATTGGCCCTCGAGGCGAACGGGGCGTCGTCCGCTACATCCGCGTCGTAGATACCGTGCACGTCCGATGCCCCGGCCGGGATCGGAATTCCTGGATTGAAACGGCGCACGCGTTCCAGCACGTCCCCCTGTGGAGAGAGCCTTATGATCGCCAGTTCGACGATCCGGTCTTCCTCGATGCTGAGTCCCGTGGTTTCCAGATCGAAGAAGACCAGCGGGCGTTCGAGGTCGAAGGGTAGACGCACCGATTCGGCCTCTCTGGATTACCCGGAGGTGAACGCATCGCGGATCAGGCGGGCCTGCTCCACTACATGATCGATGTGCTTTCCTTCGGCCGGGCTCGCGCGGTCGGGCCGGGCCACATGCTTCAGCCGGATGCTCCGGGGCAGGACCGCGCGGAGCTGGGGTCCCACGAAGGACAACGCCCCCATGTTCCGGGGCTCCTCCTGGACCCAGACGACCTCTTCCAGTGAGGAATACCGGCCCAAGACAGTCTTGATCGCATCGCCGGGGAAGGGATACAGCTCTTCGACACGAACGAGCGCGACCGAGTCCGTGTCACCGCGTTGGTCGCTCGCCAGTAGGTCGTAGTAGATCTTGCCCGTACAGACGAGGGCCCGCCTGACTGTGCCGGCATCCGCCACGGTCGGATCGTCGATGACGGGCTGGAAGGCGCCATCCACCAGGTCGGCCACGGTAGAGGCCGCCTTCGGGTGCCGCAGCAGGCTCTTGGGCGACATGACGACCAGCGGCCGCTCGGGGCGTGCCAGGGCCTGACGCCTCAGGAGGTGGAAGAACTGTGCGGACGTGGTGGGATACACGACCCGCATGTTGCCTTCGGCGCAAAGCTGCAAGAAACGCTCGAGCCGGGCGCTCGAGTGTTCCGGGCCCTGTCCCTCGTATCCGTGCGGGAGCAGCATCACGAGGGAGGAGTGTTGGCCCCACTTCTCCCACCCCGACGACACGAACTGGTCGATGGAGACCTGTGCCGCGTTCGCGAAGTCGCCGAACTGTGCCTCCCACAGCACCAGGTCCGGACCGGCTCCCACGCTATAGCCGTACTCGAACCCGACTATGGCCATCTCCGACAACGGCGAGTTGTAGACCTCGAACCGAGCGGTCCCGTAGCTCGCGAGCGGGACGTACTCCTCGCCCGTCTTCGCATCGTGGAGCACTAGATGGCGATGGCTGAACGTACCGCGCTCCGTGTCCTGGCCGGTGAGGCGGACCGGCACGCCGTCCCCGAGGAGGGACCCGAAGGCCAGAACCTCGGCATGGGCCCAGTCGACCGGTGTGTCCGGCTCCAGCCTCTCCCCGCGCTTGGCAAGCTGGCGCTCGAGCTTGGGATGGACCGTGAAGCCCTCCGGCCAGGCCAGTGACGCCGAGTTCGCCTCCCTCAGCCTCTCGAGGTCGACAGCCGTGTCCGGGTCCGACGGCGGGGCGATGTTGGCATCGACGAATGCCTCGTCCCCCGTGTCCGCACCTGCCTCGCGGATCTCGTTCTGGCCGTTTCGGAGGAGCTCGTAAACGTGCTCCTGCATGGCGGTGACCTCCGCCTCCGAGGCGACACCGTCACGGGTCAGTCGCTCCGCAAAGAGTGCGCGGACGGTGGCGTGGGCTGCTATATCGGCGGAGGCGGCAGGTTGGGTGTATGCGGGTTCGTCGCCCTCATTGTGTCCGTAGCGCCGGTAGCCGACCAAGTCGATCACCACGTCGTCGCGGTACTCGGCCCGGTAGGCCATGGCGAGCCGTACCGCCGCCAGACAAGCCTCCGGCTCGTCGGCGTTCACGTGAATGATCGGAAACGAGAAGCCCTTCGCCAGGTCACTCGAGTAGCGGGTGGACCTGCTCGCCTCCGGGACGGTGGTGAACCCGATCTGGTTGTTGACGATGATATGGATCGTGCCTCCCGTGGTGTATCCCGACAGGCGGCCGATGTTTAGTGTTTCGGCGACCACGCCTTCGCCCGCAAACGCCGCGTCTCCGTGGATCAGGAGCGGGACGACGCTCGCTGTGTGCTGTAGCGCATCCTGCGTGGTGTCCTCGAACTGCATGACGCGCGCCATGCCTTGGATCACCGGATTCACGAACTCGAGGTGGCTGGGGTTCGGCGCGAGGATCACCTCGATGGAGCCGCCGCCGGTCACGGAGTGCTCTCCCGAGGCCCCGTGATGGTATTTCACGTCTCCGGTGCCTGCGACCGTGAAGGTGCCTTTGGCGTGGAGTCCCTCGAACTCGGCGAGCACCTCTCGATAGCCAACCCCGATGATGTGTGCCAAAACGTTGAGTCGGCCACGATGCGACATCCCGATCACGAGGCATCGGCCCCCGGCGTGCGCGGCTTCGTCGAGGGCGAGGTCGAGCATGGGCACGAGCATATCCGTGCCCTCGATGGAGAAACGCTTTTGCCCGAGGTACGTCTTGTGGAGGAACTGCTCGAGGCCCTCCACTTCCGTGAGGCGCTGAAGAATCCGAATTTTTTCCTCGGAGGGAATCGGCCGGGTATGAACGCCCGATTCCACCTGGCTCCACAGCCAGCGCACGCGCGCCGGATCTTCGAGGTGCTCGAACTCGTAACCGATCGGCCCGCAATAGGCGTTCTGAAGGCGAAGCAGGGCCGCGGCGATCGTCTCGTCGGTGTCGCCCTCCATGACGACTGAAGCCGGAACCCGCTCGAGCTCCTCCATGCTCGTTCCGAAAAACGACGGGTCGAGCTGCGGGTGGCCCGGCGGGGTGGCACCGAGCGGGTCGATCTGTGACAACATGTGTCCGTGATCGCGGAACGCTTGCACGAACGATGTGGCTTGGGCGACCAGAGGGAGAAGCCCCTGATTCCAATCGGGTGCCGTGCTGGGGCTCTCCGACCCCGCTGATTCGACCGGAGGCCTCTGCGTGGGCGCGGGCGCCGTCGCGGCGCCCATGTCTCGCCCCGGGACCGGATCTCCGTCCTCGAGGCGCAGCCCGTCCGGCGGGATGAGTCCGGCGGCCAGCGTTACGTCCGAGCCTGCCTCGAAGAACGCTCGCCACTCCACCGACACAGCGTCCGGGTTCCGGGCGAACTCTTCGTAAAGGGCCTGGACGTATCCGGCGTTCTGGCTGTCGAAGAGGGTGCGTTCCATAGCCCTAACCTACTCGAAATCGCCGAGGAATCGAGGCTGTACGCGGGAGTCCGGTCAAGTGTTGACCCCTGGGCGGTGGTAATCTAGCTTGAAGATGCGGTTGAGAATCGTTCTCATCCTGAGATCCATCAACATCCATCCGAAACCCGCCCCCTCGCCCCATGAGGGCGCAGGAAGCGGAACCCGGTTCCCCACGGGGAAAAAGACGCGAACCAAGCCAATATGAACCAGACTCGTTTTCTTGCCAGGCTGGTGGTGCTGTACCTGGCGGTTTGTTTCGGCCCCCAGGCCTCGGCACAAAATACAGTTGGCAGTGTGGTCGGTACGGTGGCCGCGGCGGACGACGGATCACCGCTCGCCGGGACTACGGTCGTGGTGGTCGGGACCTCGCAGGGGAGCCTCACGGACGCCACCGGGCACTATCACATCACGGGAGTGCCACTCGGCACGATTTCTCTCCGGTTTACCCGCATCGGGTATAGCACCATGACGCAGACCGTGACGGTGGTGCCAGGCCGGCCGGCCGTTGTGGACGTGCGTATGGGCTCCGGTCCCATCGCGCTCGATGCCTTGCACGTGTTGCTGGAGCGTACCCGGATGCTGGGTGATCCTTTGGGCGCGGATGAGCTGCCTGGCGCGGCTCACATTCTGAACCGGGAGGCCCTGGAGGCGCCTGAGTTCGTGTATGACAATGTGCACGAGATGCTCCGGAGGATCCCCGGCGTCAACGTGCAGGAGGAGGACGGGTTCGGCCTGAGGCCCAACATCGGACTTCGCGGGACCGGAGTGGAGCGCAGTTCGAAGATCACGTTGATGGAGGATGGCGTCTTGATCGCGCCGGCACCCTATGCGGCGCCTTCCGCGTACTATTTTCCGGTAGCCGGACGGATGGAGGCCATAGAGGTCCGCAAGGGCTCCAGCCAGGTGAAGTATGGTCCGCGCACGACCGGGGGTGCCATCAACTTGGTGTCCTCCTCCATTCCTGAGAGCTTCGCCTGGACGATCGACGCCGCCGGTGGAGAGAACGGCACTCTCAAGACACAGGCCCGCGTCGGAAACTCTTCGGATCACTTCGGATGGATGGTGGAAGGCTACCGAATCGAGACCGACGGCTTCAAACGACTGACCAACGGCGACCCGACCGGATTCGAGGTTGAGGATTTCGTCGGCAAGCTCCGCATCAACACCGACCGTGACGCCACAACGTATCAGCAGGTCGAACTCAAAGTGGGTTTCACAGACGAGGTCTCCGACGAGACCTATCTCGGACTTACCGACAGCGATTTTGCGCTGAGTCCGTTCCGGCGCTACGCGGCTTCTCAGTTCGACGTGTTGGATGCCGAGCATTCACAGGTCCAGGTGCGCCATTTCCTCGCACATGGCCGGCTCGACTTTACCACGACGTTGTACCGCAATGACTTCTCGCGGAATTGGTACAAGCTCCAGAGCGTCCGCGGCAAGGGGATCAGCTCTGTGTTGGCGGCCCCCGAGGCGAACGCCGAGGCCCTGGAGATCCTCAAGGGCGCCTCTTCATCAATCCTGTTGGATACTCCCCTTAGCCAGCGGGCCATCCACCTTAGCTCAATGAGACGCAGGTCCAAGACCGAATCCCCTCCCAAAT
>JADFRS010000066.1 GCA_022561145.1 Gemmatimonadota bacterium | reverse complement strand
CTCCGGCCGCCCGCACGGTGGGCCCCACCCGCGTGGCGAGCGCGTACAGCTCTCCGGCGGCGGCGTCCTTTGCTCGAATCTGGACGGCGGGAGCGCCGCCTCGGAGCGCCGCCTCCAATACGTAGGTGAGCCCCCGCTCACCTACCAGGCGCTCATCCGTGATGACGACCAGTCTGAGCCGCCGCGCGAGCGCCTCGTGGCTCAGGGAAGGGAGCCCGGCTTGGCCGAGGCGCTGTCGGCCTGCCGCACGGCGTCCCTTCGGACCTCGGCCCATTCCCTGCGAGCGGTCACCCTCGCCGTGTTGTGCTCTTGGAGGCTCAGCGTGAAGATGTGCGTGCCGTCCGGCCGCGCCACGAAGTACAGGAATTCCACATCGGCGGGGTTCAGCGCGGCATCCAACGCCGCATCGCCCGGCGCGCCGATGGGTCCAGGCGGAAGACCGGGATGGGTATAGGTGTTGTAGGGGTGGTCCGCCACCGAGTCGATAGCCGCAAACAACAGGCGCTCCCTCCAACCGCCCAGCGCGTAGAGCACCGTGGGGTCCGCCTGGAGCGGATAGCGGATCTCGAGCCGGTTGTGGTACACGGCCGCGATGGTCGGCATTTCCTCGAAGTGCCGGGCTTCGGCTTGCACGATGGAGGCCAGCGTCATGGCCTCGACCTCGGTCATGCCCAACTCTTCCAGGCGTGCTCGACGTTCGTCCGTCCACGCCGAGCGGTAGCGCTCGATCATCACCGCGATGACCTGACGCGCGTCGACCCCGTGGGCGAAGCGGTAGGTGTCCGGAAACAGGTAACCCTCCAGGCCCGGGCCGGGTACGTTCCAGGCCAGGTGGGTTGAATCGCCATCGATGCGGCCGAGCACGTCGGCAGCGGGCTCGCCGGTGAAGCCGGCGATTCGCTCCGCGATTTCCGGGAGGCGAAGGCCCTCCGGCACGGTGAACGGGACCGTGAGCACCCGGCCAACCGTCAGATCGTCGAGGATGTTCCGCCAGCCCTCGCCCGCTCGAAAGGCATACCGTCCGGCTCGGATCTCGCGGGCGTCCCCCCTGGCTTTGGCGAAGTAGTAGAAGCCACCTCGGCTGCCGACGATGCCACGCGCCACCAGCGTGTCCGTCACGGACTGGAGGGTCGCGCCACGTGGCACGGTAACGGTGAGGGGTTCGCCCTGAGGTCCGCCGCACGCCACGAGCATAGAGGAGGCCAGTGCACAAATAGCCAAGGAACACGCGGCCCTGGCATACGCGGCCCTGGCATACGCGGCCCTGGCCGCGTCCGGGCGCCTACCCACCCGGGCTCCCTCCGCGGTCGAGCCACGCTTGGAGGATCAGCACCGCCGCGGCGGCATCAACGCGCCCCTTCTCTCGCCGCTTGGTCTTGGACAGCCCAAGCTCAGCCAAGGCTTTAAGAGCCCGGGCCGATGTGAACCTTTCATCCACGTAGTGCACAGGCACGTCGAGTCTCCGCCCGAGCTCGTCACCGACCGAGCGCACTTCGGCCGTCCAGTCGGATTCCTCACCCGAGAGCTCCAGAGGGAGACCCATTACGACCGCCGTCACATCATTCCTCACGCCTACCTCGGTGATCGACTTGAGGGGTGGGCGCTTTCCGCGTCGGCGCTTCAGTGTCGGCAGCGGCTGAGCGATCGTGCCTGTCGGATCGCTCATCGCCATGCCGATGCGGCGTTCTCCGTAGTCGATTCCAAGAATTCGCATAGTGGGGGGAGTATGGTCACCCAGACCATCCGTGTCACCAGGGAACCACTCTTCAATATAGAGGTGTACCACACTCCGAGCACGGAGGTTTCGCCCTCCGCCTAGCCCCTGTTCCCCTTTCCGTGAGCTCTTCGTTGAAGCGAATTTCGGCCCTGATCGCTGCCGGCGTCGTCCTTTCTCCGGCGCCCGCCACGTCCCAGATGCACTCTCTCGCCGGCCCCGTGCCGGCCTGGGCTCTCGAGACCCGCCGAGCCGCGTTCCTTGACAAACTGGACGGCGCACCCGCCATCATCGCAGGGGCCCGGATCAGGGACCTGGAGAGTGAGTATCTGCAGGATTCGGATTTCCGGCAGGACAACCAGTTCTTTTACCTGACCGGGTTGGAGGTGCCGCGCGCGTGGCTGCTGCTCAACGTGACGGGGCCCGGAGCGACGACTCTCTATCTCCCGCCCCGTAATCGGTCGGCGGAGGCTTGGACCGGAGTGAGGTTGGGACCGGGCCCGGAAGCCACCGCGATCACCGGCATCGACGACGTGCGGTCGGGTGAGGACCTCGACCGCGATCTTCGGCGCTTTGCCGACCATCGCGGGACCAACGGAGGGAGCGGGAAGTCGGTCGTATATCTGTCCACAGGTGCGGAGGATCAGGAAGCGAGGCTGTCCCGGGTGGCACCGTCGCTCACCGGTTCTCTAGAGCCCGCCGCCCCGCTTCTCGCCGAGCTGCGTCTGGTCAAGGACTCCGACGAAGTCTCCAGGCTCCGCCGTGCCGCAGCGATCACCTCGGAAGCCCACCGGGAGGCCATGAGGCTCGCCACACCCGGCATCACGGAGTACGAGCTGGAGGCGGCCATCGAGTACGTCTTCCGGGCGGAGGGCGCAGAACGTTTGGGCTTCCCGTCCATCGTCGGTTCGGGGCCGAACTCGACCGTGCTCCACTACGACAAGAGCCGTCGGCGTACCACCGATGGCGACTTGGTTGTCGTCGACATCGGAGCGGAGTGGGGCTACTACACGGCCGACGTCACGCGCACGTTCCCTGTGAACGGGCGGTTCACCGACCGGCAGCGCGCTATTTACGACCTGGTACTCGGCGCCCAGCAGGCCGCGATCGACGCCGTCCGTCCGGGAGTTACCATCGGTGACCTCACGGGGATCGCGCGCGACTACATCGACGAGCACTCAGGTGATCTGTGCGGCTCCCGGTCCTGCAACCGCTACTTCATTCATGGCCTCTCGCATTGGCTCGGCATGGACGTGCATGATGTGGGAAGCCATGAGTCGGAGTTGGTGCCCGGCATGGTGCTCACGATCGAGCCCGGGATCTATCTTCCGGACGAAGCGCTGGGCGTTCGAATAGAGGATGATGTGCTTGTCACCGAGAACGGGTTCGAGCTTTTGACTGGGGATTTGCCTCGCGATGCCGGGGAGATCGAAGCACTGATGCGTGAAGCGCCGCGCTGGATTCGCCCCCGCTGAGCCGGGCCGGAAGATCACTGTGGAGGACGAGATGGAATACGAACAAGACGCCAACGCGGTGAGCTTCGTGTCGGGGTTCATTCTGGGCGCGGTGCTGGGTGCGGGGATCGCGCTCCTCACTGCGCCCGACAGTGGCCACCGCATGCGCCGGCGCATCCGCAGGGTGGCCACCGACGCGAAGGAATCGGCGGGCGATCAACTCGACGACTTCGCGGAGGACGTAAAGCGCAGAGTGGACGACGCCGTCCATGCGACGCGCGAGCGCTTCGCAAGCCGCTGAGCCGTACGATCGAGGGGGATGGATCGATGATTCCGTCCAGGATCATCGAGGCGAAGCGCGAGGGTCGGGAGCTGTCGACCAGGGAGCTCCAAGACTTTCTCGGAGGGTACCTGGCGGGCGACATTCCGGACTACCAGATGGCCGCGTTCTTGATGGCCGTCGTCTTCCAGGGGCTTACTCCAGCCGAATTGGACACGATGGTCGACCTAATGCTTCACTCGGGGAGTGTCCTCGACCATTCCCACCTTCCGGCGGCGGCCGTCGACAAACACTCCACAGGCGGAGTGGGAGACAAGGTCTCCATCGTGCTCGCCCCGTTGGTGGCCGAGCTGGGCCTTTTCGTGCCCATGATGTCAGGACGGGCCCTCGGGCATTCCGGCGGCACCCTCGACAAGCTCGAGTCGATTCCGGGCTTCCGCACCGACCTACCGTTGGACGAATTCTCGGCGGTGCTGGAACGGCTGGGCTGCGCCATGATCGGTCAGACTCGAGAAATCGCGCCGCTGGATGAGCGCCTCTACACGCTTCGTGACGCAACCGGCACGGTGCCAGCCATACCGTTGATCTCGGCCAGCATCATGAGCAAGAAGCTTGCGGAGGGTGTTCGCGGTCTCGCGCTCGACATCAAGGTCGGCGGGGGCGCGTTTCTGCCCGAAGTGGACCGGGCGTTGGAGCTCGCGCAGACCATGGTCGGTATCGGTGAGGCGAGGGGCGTGCGCTGCACCGCGCTGCTCACGGCCATGGATCGCCCCCTCGGACGCGCCGTGGGCAACGCGTTGGAAATGGCCGAGGCGATCGACTGTCTGAAAGGGGAGGGTCCCGCCGACCTGATCGACGTCACGGTGGCGCTCGCCGCCGAGATGCTCGTACTGGGCGAGTGGTGCGAGGATCGCACCGAGGCCGCCTCCGCAGCGCGTGAACTGCTCGCGAGCGGCGGGGCGTTGGACCGGTTCCGCCGGCTCGTGGAGGCCCAGGGTGGAGACCCCACCGTGGTTGACGACCCGTCGCTGCTGCCGTCCGCATCGGTACGCGAGACGGTCTACGCCACGGCCACGGGCCTGGTTCAGGCCATCTCACCGAGGCCGCTGGGCTACGGTGTGATTGAGCTTGGCGGTGGTCGTACTCGGCTGGGCCAGGATATCGATGCCAGCGTCGGGTTCACCCTGGCCGTGTCCGTGGGTGACAGCGTGAAGGCCGGTGACGCCCTCGGTGTCGTGCACGCGTCCGACCAGGCCGGGGCAGCCAGGGGGGCGGTGATCCTGGGTGAGGCGGTGGAGCTGGGGGACGACGACGCTCCACCATGCCTACCGTTGGTGTCGCATCGAGTGACGTCTGCCGGCGTCGAAGAACTCATGGAAGCGGGTTAGTGCCCTCTGGGAGCGCAGCCCTACTCAGGTTCGGGCGCCCTAGGCGTTCCCGGGCGGATACACCGCGAAGGCGACCTCCTCTTCCTCGAGGGCTCGCTCGAGATCCGCGAAACGGTCTTTGAAAGTTCTGAGCGCCAAAGAGCACTTCGCCTTCGACTCCGCCGGCGCCGGAATCACCTCCGCCGGAATCGCCCGGACACTGGCGACGTCCTCGGCCCAGAGCGCGTGGTGGGTCGTGTCGAACGTGAAGATTCGCTCTCTCACGGCTTCCGGCCCGAAGTGGTGTCCGGCGGAATCCGGAAGATGTCGAGGTCCTGACGGTCGCAGAACTCGGTCGGCTCAGTGCCAGGCAGGAACAGTTCCACCATCCGCTCCTCCTCGGGGCACCAGCGAGAGGCCAGCTTGCCCGTCTTGCGGTCCACCAGCCGAGTCGACAGGCCGGGCGGTACGGTCCAAGCCTCGGGCACGGGCAATATCGGATCGATCCCGTCGGTCGCCTCGACCGCCTCCACAGCCTCAGTGTCGTCGGTTGCCGCCACTGCCTCGACAGCCGCGGTGGCGGGCACGCCATAATAGACCCTGCGCATGAAGTCGCCCCACACCGGCGCCGCGTCTCCGCCGCCGGTGGCGTTCGGGCGTACCGGCACCGGGAGGTCCATCCCAAACCACACGGTGGCCTGAAGGTTGGGCGTGAACCCATTGAACCAGACGTCGGTGCCTTCGTTCGTCGTGCCCGTCTTCCCGGCCGCCGCCACCTCGTGGGGCAGGCCTGCGTTGACGCGAATGGCAAGGTAGCCGGTACCCCCGTCCACTACGCCCTTGAGCAGGTCGACCGCGATGCGGGTGACCAGGCTGTCCAACACCTCCGTTCGTTCGGGTTGGGGATCCCAGATGATCTGCCCCCGGGCGTTCTCTACTCGCAAGACGGGGAAAGGACGGACCTTCGTACCCATGTTCGGATAGGTCGTGTACGCCTCCGCCATCTCGATCGGGATGACCTCGGACGCCCCGATGGCCGTCGAGGGGAAGCGCTCGATCTGGGTCCTGATGCCCATACGGCGGGCGAGCTGGGCGACGCTCTCCATGCCGATCTCATCGGCGAGCTTGATCGCGATCATGTTGACCGAGCGCCTGAGCCCGTCACGAATCGTCATGGGCCCGTCGAATTTCTGAGTAAAGTTCTGCGGGCGCCACTCGGTGCCGTCCACCTGCATGAGCACGACGGGTGCGTCGATGACGATATGGGTCGCCGGAATACGACTGTCGATGGCGGCCGTGTAGACGAACGGCTTGAACCCGGACCCTGCTTGGCGCTTCGCTTGCGTGGCGCGGTTGAACTTCGAATGGCTGAAGTCCCGTCCACCCAGCAGCGCTCGCACGGCCCCGGTCCACGGGTCGAGCGCGATGAACACGCCCTGCACGTAGGGCGTGAGGCCGTTGGTCACCACCGAGTCGCTGGGCAGGCCGGCATAGTCGGCGTAGATCGGGTGCTCGAACCCCGGCCTCGCCTCGATCCTGTCCCAGCCCATCTGCATCGAGGCTTCGGCGGCCTTCTGCATGTTGACGTCGAGTGTGGTGTAGATACGAAGTCCCGCCGTGTAGAGCTGGCTGCCGAAGCGGTCGTCCAGGATCTGACGCACCCACTCCACGAAGTAGGGAGCCGTCGCGCCGCCCGCCACGGCGCGCTCGGTCGGGATGGGCTCCTGCTGCCAGCGCTCGACGTCCTCGGGCTCGAGGAATCCCTGCTCTGCCATCCTGCGCAGAACCAGGTTCCGCCGGCGGCGAGCATTTTCTGGATTGAGAATCGGACTGTAAGCCCTGGGGAGATTCGGGATCGCCGCCAGAAGAGCGGCTTCGGCCGGATTGAGGTCCGAAGCGTTCTTGGCGAAATAGTTCCTGGCCGCCGTCTGGATGCCCCACCAGCCGTGACCGTAGTTTATCTGGTTGATGTAGGCTTCGAGGATCTGATCCTTCGTGTAGGACCGCTCGAGCGCCAAGGCCACCTGGAGCTCCTTGAGCTTTCGCTGGAGCCGCCGCTCGAAGCCGATCCTTTGCACGAACATGTTACGGGCGAGTTGCTGCGTGATCGTGCTACCGCCCCCGCGGTTCCTACCGGTGACTACGCCTGCGATTGCTCGGAGGATGCCGCGGGGGTCGACGCCCCGGTGCCGGTAGAAGCGCTTGTCCTCCACCGCGATGAATGCCTGTGGCACGTACTCGGGTAGCGCCTGGAGCGAAACTGGAGTGCGGCTCTCGATGCCCAGTTCAGCGATCAGCTTGCCGTCATGAGAGAACAGCTTGCTGGTTTGCTCAGGCACGAAGGTGCGAATCTGGGCGACGGAAGGGCAATCGAAGCAGAGGTTCCGCCACGAACCCCAGGCTACGCCGCCACCCGCCGCCACGAGGAATGCTCCGCCTATCGCGTACTCACGAGGGCGCCACAGGCGTTTTAGGCGAGTCAATCCACCAGATCTGTTATCGTTCATATCGACTGGGCTCATGTCCAGCACAGGTTACACATGAGGACCGGAATCGGGTCCGATCCGTCGGGTCGGACATGGGTCCTAGCTCCATGCCGAGGCTGGCCTGAGCCGATGCAGAATCCATGCCATGAAAACATCCCTGGCGATCTCCGCTTGACGGGCTACGGAGGTGGTCGGACATTCGCGGCTCCGGGGATCCGACACAGGAACGAGCACGTGAAGCGGACATCTTGCCTTGCAGCCTCTTTGATCGGCACGTTGGCGGTGGCCGCCTGTCACGGCTCTGCCGGGTCGGCCGTGGGCTTCGAGGTGCTCGGCCCGGCAGGACGCAACGGGGCCGGGGGGCGGCTCCTGAGCGGGGGCATGGGCCGGGTCGATGTGATCACCTTCATGGGGGTGCTCGACGCTGTGCTGGTACAGAAGTACGGTCTGACCATGAAGCGCAGGGCCGAACAACTGAACTCCGCATATTATGAGACCGAATGGGCGCCGCGTGAGCCGAGTGCCGAAGAAATCACGACGGGTGTGACCGAGACCAGACACCGCATCGTGCTCCAGGGTCGTCGTTTGGACAGCTCCACACCGTCGGGGTCGGCCGTACTGTTCCGCATGAGCCTCACCATCGAGCACGAGGTGCGCACCATCGAGCATCCGGAGTGGCACCCGGGCCCGGCGCTCAACGAGGCGTTCCTCGACCGGATGCGCGCGTTGGACGGCGATCTCAGGGCGGCCGCACGAGAGGCGTTGCCACAGTGACCGTCAAGGAGCCACGAAGGGTCGAGAAGCCGTGGGGTTACGAGTTGATCTGGGCTGAAACGCCACGGTATGTAGGCAAGCTGCTGCACATTATCGCAGGGGAGGCCCTGTCTCTGCAGTATCACGAACAAAAGGACGAGACCATCCATCTGCTCTCGGGCAAGCTTCGTTTCTGGGCCGGTCCCTCGGCCGACCAGTTGGAGGAGGTCGCGCTGGAGGCCGGGACCAGCTTTCATGTGGCGCCGGGGACAGTCCACCGCATGGAGGCGGTCACCGACTGCGACGTACTGGAGGCCTCCACTCCACACCTGGAGGATGTTGTTCGCCTCGAAGACCGCTACGGGCGAATGGGCACATGATGCGCTATATCGCAGCATCGCTGGTGCTGTTCACCGTTGCATGCGAGCCCCAAACACAGGCCGTGGAGCTGGTTACGTCGTCCGATCCGGAATTGGCTCGGATGGCTGCTGATTTGCTGCCGGATCTGGCGGCTCGTGCGGGTCTGTCACTGACGCGTCCGGTTAGGATTGAGAGGCGAACCAGAGAGGAGCTGGAGCGCTACCTCGAGTTCAAGCTGGAAGAAGAACTTCCGGATGCCGACGCCGAGGCCATCACGGTCGCCTATGCGCTTTTGGGCCTCGTGTCGGCCGACCTCGACCTCAAGGCTGTGCTCAAGGAGGTCTACCTGGAACAGGTCGCCGGGTTTTACGATCCCGACTCGACGATGCTGTTCGTCATCGACGACCAGCCAGCCGCGTTGCAGGAGACCCTGCTGGTGCACGAGCTCGTTCATGCTATCCAGGATCAGACCGCCGACCTGGGCGCCATCACCGACTCGCGCCTCGGCAACGACAGGCGGGCTGCCGCGCAGGCAGCCATCGAGGGCCATGCGACGCTCATCATGTTCGAATTCCTCATGGAGCAGGCGCAGGGACGCAGCGTGGACGTCACCGAGGTTTCGGATTTCACCGACCAGATTCGGCCGGCCCTGGCGGCGTCACAGGGACAGTCGCCCGCGCTTGCGGCCGCACCGAGGATCATCCAGGAATCGCTGCTCTTCCCCTACATCGCGGGGGCGTCGTTCGTGGAGGCCCTTTGGAAGGCCCGGGGGGGACGCCCCGCCCCCTTCGACGAGCAGTTGCCTCTCTCGACCGAGCACATTCTGCATCCCGAGTCGTTCGTGGCCGAGTCGCGGGACATGCCCACGGAGGTCCACCTGGTCGCTGTCGACGGGGTCAGGCCGATCTACACTGATGGGCTTGGAGAGTTGGAGGTTCGCATCCTGTTGGAAACCCACTTGGGTTCGGCGAGCGCGGACCTGTCCGCCGGGTGGGACGGCGACCGCTACGGTCTTTATGAGACCCCGGATGGCGGCCGTAGCTTGGTGTGGGTCAGCGTGTGGGACGACGTGGGGTCGCGGGACAGATTCGTTGCCGCGCTGAGGCCGGCGCTCGATGGGCTGCCGGCCACGGCCATCCTGAGGGCCACGGCCATCGATGGACGGCCGGCGGCCGTCTTGGAGATCGGTGGTCCCCCCGCGATCCGCGCCACGCTGGATGGCGGCGCGGAGGAGTGAGCAGAGCGGTGGGTCAGGGGGCTGGCACGACCGTTCAGGTCTCGACCGGATTGGGACCCGACTATGCGGTGATCGTCGAGCCGGGCGCGCTCGACCGCCTGCCCGATCTGCTGGGCGAGTTCGCGCCGGCCCATAAGTACGCCCTCATCTCCGACGACACGGTCTTCGGCCTACACGGTGACCGGGTGACGAGGCTGCTCGCGGGGACAGGACTGCAGGTAGAGCCGTTCACGTTCCCAGCTGGCGAAGCGAGTAAGACGCGCGACACATGGGCTGACCTCACCGATCGAATGTTGGACGCCTGTTTCGGCCGGGACAGCGTCGTGCTCGCCTTGGGCGGGGGCGTAACGGGCGACATGGCGGGGTTTGTCGCCGCCAGCTACATGCGCGGTGTGCCAGTGGTGCAGATTCCCACCAGCCTGGTGGCGATGATCGACGCGGCGGTGGGCGGCAAGACGGGTGTGGATACGCCGGCAGGAAAGAACCTGGTGGGTGCATTCCATCCACCCCGACTGGTGTTGGCAGATCCGGAGCTCGTTACTACGCTGCCGCGTGCCGAGCGGGCTCAGGGACTCGTGGAGGCGGTCAAGCACGGCGCGATCATGGACCTCCCCTACCTCGATGACCTCGAACGCTCGATGGCCGTCCTCCTCGAGGCCGAGTCCGAGGCGTTGACCCGGGCGGTGGTCCGCTCGGTCGAGCTCAAGGCTAGCGTCGTGTCGGAAGACGAGCGTGAGGCGGGGCTTCGCGAGATCCTAAACTTCGGGCACACCCTGGCCCATGCGATCGAGGCGGCCGTGTCTTACGCGGTGCCGCATGGCTCGGCGGTGGGACTCGGCATGATCCTGGAAGCACGCCTCGGTGAGGCCCTCGGCATTACGGCGCCGGGTTGCTCCGAGCGGCTGCGCGGCGTTGTGCGATCCCTGGGAATTCCCGAGCATCTGCCACCGGGGGCCGCGCCCGGCGAGATCATGTCTTATCTTGGTGCTGATAAGAAGACTCGCGGTGGGGAGGTTCGCTTCGTTCTGCTGTCCGAACTCGGGGCCATCGATAGGGCAGACGACTGGAGTCGTCCCGTTCCCGCCGCCGCCGTAGAAGAGATCCTGACCGCCGCCGTAGCCACCTGAACGACGCTCGCCGAGAGACCATGATCCGCAGTATACCTGTGAGGTGTGATGGGGATTGCTGAAGGCTGGGAGCAACGATCCATCGCCGAGACGCTCGCTCACCGGGCGGCCTCCGACCCCGAAGCCCCGTTTCTGATCGACGACCGCCGGGTACTTACATTCGGCCAGGTCGAGAGCCAGGCGGAGGCTCTCGCCGCATCGCTCCATTACCTGGGCATCGAAGCAGGCGACCGTGTAGCGTTGATCTTGCCGTCCTGCCCCGAGTTCGTGGTCGGCATGTTCGCGGTGGCGAAGCTCGGTGCGGTGATCGTACCGCTCAACCCGCATTTCAAGGCGGCCGAGTTCCAGTACATGCTCCGTCACTCGGAGGCCGTCGCGGCGATTACGGCCGAGGATCTGGATGACCTCGATTTCCTCCAGTTGTTCGAGGAGCTGATGACTCAACTCCCGGAACTGCAGTACCTCGTGACCGTGGGCGAGGAAGACCTCTGGTACGATGATCGGATCTTTCAGTTCGAAGACCTGATTTCAGCTGGGGCGGGAAAGTCCTATCCCAAGGATGCCACCGATGGCGAGCGCGATCTGTTCGCGATCCTCTACACGTCCGGCACCAGCGGGAAGCCAAAGGGCGTTGGCCTGAGCGACCGTAATCTCTTGGTGCCCGCGGCTCGCACTGCCGAGGGGCTGAATCTCACCGAAGGCGACCGAGTGGTCGGGCTCCTCGCCCTTTTCCACGTGTTCGGTCTGGGACCTGGCATCCTGGGCTCGCTCCTTTCCGGGGCGGCGTTGATCTTGGGTGAGACCCTGGAGGGCGACGCTACCCTCGACCTGATCGAGCGGCACGGTGCGACCGTTCATTATGGTGTGCCAACGATTTTCGTGCGCGAACTCGAGGCGCAGGCGGCCTCGCCGCGCGATGTGTCTACATTGCGGTGTGGCCTGGTGGCCGGTGCTCCGGTCCGTGAGGAGCTGGTCCGGTCGGTCGAAGCGCAGCTCCTGCCCGAACTGCTGATCGCCTACTCCCTCACCGAGGCTTCGTCCACCGTGTGCATGACCAGCGCATCGGATCCTATCGAGAAGCGCCATTTCACGGTTGGCCGTCCGATCGAGGGCATGGAGGTCAAGGTGGTGGGACCAGAGGGAGAGGAGCTACCCGAGGAGAGCATCGGTGAAATTGCTGTGAGGGGGCCGGGTGTGATGAGTGGCTATTACCGCCAGCCAAAGGAGACGGCCAGCTTCTTCGACGACGATCGGTACTTACTCACGGGGGACCTTGGCATGGTCGACGAGGAGGGATACGTGCATTTGGTGGGCCGCCGCAAAGAGGTTATAATCCGCGGCAGTATCAACGTTTATCCCCGGGAGGTCGAGGATCGGCTTCACTCCCATCCGGCGGTAGACGTGGCGGCAGTGGTGGGGATCCCGGACGACGATCTGGGAGAAGCCATCTGCGCCTGTATCGTCCCGGTCGAAGGGGCGATCGTGACCGACCAGGAGATTCGAGATTGGTGTGCGGTCACGCTGGCGGACCACAGGATCCCCGACGTGGTCCGTTTCCTCGACGCGCTCCCGCAGACGGGAACGGGAAAAATCTGGCGGATCGAGCTTTCCCGCATGATGCGGGAAGAAGGGCAGATTCACCGGACCTAGACAGCCGCGGCATGTTCTGCCGATGATTGCGAGAGCCGGATGGCTCCGACATCGGTCGACGGTCTGAAGGCCCCCCTGACCCCTGGCACCTTTCGGCGGTTCGCCGGAGTGGCATGGGTGGGGAGGTCTCGCGGCACGAGAGTCACACACAGCTGCGAGAAAAAATATCAATGATTAATCCCTATGCTCAGGCCCCCCATACGGGGCTCTCTGACCCGAGCGCGCATCGCGCTCCCAACGCCGCCCTCCTCATCGACTTCGACAACGTCACGATGGGGATGCGAAGCGATCTCTCCAAGGAGTTGAAGACTCTCCTTCAGTCCGACATGATCAAGGGCAAGGTGACCGTCCAGCGGGCGTATGCCGACTGGCGGCGGTATCCCCAGTACATCGTGTCGCTCTCCGAGGCCTCTGTCGACCTGATTTTCGCGCCCGCCTACGGAAGCTCGAAGAAGAACGCGACCGACATTCGTATGGCCATCGACGCCCTCGAGTTGGTCTTCATCCGGCCGGAGATCGGCACGTACATCCTGCTGACGGGTGACAGCGACTTCAGCAGCCTCGTGCTCAAACTCAAGGAGTACGGCAAGTACGTCATCGGCGTCGGGATCCAGGAGTCCAGCTCGGACATCCTCGTCCAGAATTGCGACGAGTACTACTCGTACACCAGCATCACCGGTCTCACGAAGACGACCGAGAGCAGTGACAAGCCCTCCGACCCGTGGGAGTTGATCGGGTCCGCGCTCGCCCGCATGACGAAGCGTGGAGACGTGATGCGTTCCGATCGGCTCAAGCAGGTGATGATGGAGTTGGACGGAAACTTCGACGAGGGCAGCTTCGGCTTCTCGAAGTTCAGCCGGTTCATGACGGAGGCATCGAACCGGGGGCTCGTGAAGCTCCACAAGCTGCCGAACGGGCAATACGAAGTCACTCCTGGTCGGGCTGGCGGTTCGAGGGACACGGCCAAGGAGGACAAGCCGGAGAGAAGGCCGCGCGGCGGCCGAGGCCGGGGCCGAACCGCACAGGAAGCCGCGCCCGAACGTCAGGTTGCCGCCCCGACTGCCACCGAGGCTCCGAGTGACTCCGATCCCCTCCGTGCCGCGTACGATCTGCTCGAGCAGGCCCTTGTGGCGCTGAAAAATATCGGACGTGAAACCGTTCGGGACTCCGATGTGAAGCGCAAGATGCTGCAGTTGAGCCCTTCGTTCGACGAATCCGACTTGGGCTTCTCGAAGTTCAGCCGATTCCTTCGTCAGGCGGGCGATCACGGGATCGTGCACCTCCATCAAATGAGCTCCGGCAACGTCCAGGTTACGCTCACGCCGGGCCCGGGGCCGGACGACGAGAAGGGTCAGGAGGCGCAATCGGCGGCCACGGTCGACCCGGCGGTGACACCATCGACGCAAACTCCTGCGCCCACCCCCGAGGTGGAGGAGCCCCGCCAGAGCACGTTGAGCGGGTGGCTTGGACGGCTCGGCGTGAGGACGGGGTCGCGTTCGCGCAAGAGCACTCCCGAACCGGTTCTGTTGGAGGGACAGGCTGTTGGTGGTGGGGATGCGATCAAGACCGACACGCCGGCTCCAGTAGGCACTGGTACGGACGGCCTGGATGCGGCTGCCCTGGGTCTCCCGACCGGCTCCAGAGCCATGGTGCAGTACCTTTGCAATAGCTACGGCGGAGTCGGTAAGAAGACGGCCGAGACGCTCGTCGAGACGCTCGGAGATTCTCTGTTCTCGGTCTTCCAAAATGACCCCGCCCGTGTGCATCAGCTCGTTCCGCGTAGGGCGGAGCAGGTTCTGACGGGCTGGCGGTCCGACTACGCTCGGCGCACCGGCCAGGGTGAGTCGGGGAGCTCAGAGCAGGGCGGAGAGCCTTCAGAGGGCCCTCGTAGGCCCTACAGCGGAGAACGCCAGCCGCCGAGGGACTGAGGGAGAGAGAGGCGTCACGAGCGGCTGGGCAGGCCCACAAGCGGCGGTCGTGGATCCCTGGCACGAGGGAGTGCCACCGGCGGACGTTCCGCTGGTACAGTTGTTGGAGGGCTCGGCCGACCAGGTGGCCCGCCGACTCCTTGGTGCCCGGTTGATCTCCGAGTTCGAGGGTGAGCGTACCGTCGGCGTGATCGTGGAAACCGAGGCGTACCTGGGCACGGATGACCCGGCCTCACATGCCGCGGCCCGCGTCGGCCGGACGCGGCGGAACGCCTCCATGTTCGGTCCGGCGGGGCACGCCTACGTCTACCTCATCTACGGCATGCACTGGTGCATGAACGTGGTTACGGGAGGTGTGGGCGACCCGTCCGCCGTCCTGCTCAGGGCGCTCGATCCGATCGAAGGCTGCGAGATCATGTCCCGCAGACGGCACGGACGGCGTGGAATCGCCTCTGGCCCAGGCCGGCTCGGCCAGGCGATGCGCATCGACGGGTCCTGCAACCGAAGGGATCTGTCGAGGCCCCCCCTCACTGTGGCGGGGGGTTGGCCCGTCGCCGACGAAACCGTGGGAGTGTCACCCAGAATCGGCGTGACGCGGGCAGACGATTGGCCGCTTCGATTCTATGTGCGCGGCAACGCCCACGTCTCGGGCAAGCCCCGTTGAGCCGTCTTGAACGGGTGTAACGCTACCGGTAGATTCCGGCGGCCCAACCTCAAGAACGACATGAACTTGGAAGCTGAACCTTGAATATCACGGTCTGTTTGAAGCGGGTTCCCGACACGGAGACCCGAGTCCGAATTTCGGACAGCGGCACCTCCATCGACCTCGGCGGGGTGAAGTTCGTACTGAGCCCCTACGACGAATTCGCCTTGGAGGCGGCGCTACGGATGACCGAAGCCTCCGGCGAGGGGGAGGTCGTGGCGCTCACGTTTGGAGACACTACCTCGCGAGAAACTCTGCGATCGGCGCTCGCGATGGGTGCCGACAGGGCGGTCCTGTTGAACGGCGAGGTCACGATGGACGGTCTCGCCACCGCGCGCGCCCTCGTATCGGAGTTGGGCGAGGCGGATGTGCCGCTCATCCTCTTCGGGGTGAAGGCTGCGGACGATGACCAACAGCAGGTCGGTCCCATGGTGGCGACTCTGATGGGACGGCCTTGCGCCACAGGTGTGTCCAGCTTCGAACTGACTGACGGCACGGTGGTCTGCGATCGCGAAGTGGAGGGCGGCACCGAGCGGATCGAGCTGCCGCTTCCGGCGGTCCTTACCGTGACCAAGGGCGAGTTCGAGCCGCGATATGCGTCGCTAAAGGGCATCATGGCCGCCAAGAGGAAGCCTCTCGAAGAGAAAGAGGCCCAGGTCTCACCGGCCCGTATCACCGTGGAGAAGCTGGAGTATCCGCCGCCCCGAGCGGAGGGACGGATCGTGGGAGAGGGTCCCGACGCCGTACCGGAGCTGGTCCGGCTGTTGAGAGAAGAGGCCAACGCCTTGTAGGGCGGCCCCAGACGCGGCTCTGGTCCACACAACGATTCTGGAGAAGATAGATATGGGCGACGTACTCGCCTTTGCGGAGCAGCGGGGTGGTGAGCTGCGAGGGGTATCCAACGAGATCGTGAGCGCGGCAGCGACGTTGGCTGCCGAGCTGGGTGGGGCCGCACATGCCGTCGTGCTCGGCGGTCCGGGCATCACCGGAGCTGAATCCGTTGGGGCGTTCGGTGCGGTGCGGGTATTGGTGGGCGAGCACGATGCCCTGGACCAGTACGTCCCCGAGGTCTACGCCGAGGCCCTCGCGGCGGTCGTACGAGGCGGCGACTACGCGGCCGTGCTATTTCCGGCGACGGCCCAGGGCAAGGACCTCGCTCCCCGCGTGGCGGCGCTACTGGACGTTCCGCTGGCCTGCGACGCGACGCAGGTGAGCGCGGCGGACGGCGTGGTGCGCGTTGTACGGCCGGTATATGCGGGTAAGGCGTTCGCGCACCTACGCATGGAGGCCTCTCCCGCACTGGTGTCGCTCAGGCCGAACGTTTTTCTGGCCGAGAACGTCGGGGGCACCGCGGCCGTCGAGTCCTTCGCGCCCGAGGTGGGTACGCCCACAACTCGAATCCTGGAGTTCAAGGCTACCGCGGGTGGCTCGGTGGATGTGGCCGAGGCCAGCGTGATCGTCTCCGGCGGTCGCGGCATGAAGGATCCGGAGAACTGGCATCTTCTAGAAGACCTTCGCGACGCCCTGGGCTCGGACGCCGCACTCGGGGCATCACGAGCGGTGGTCGATGCTGGGTGGCGTCCGCACGCCGAGCAGGTAGGGCAGACGGGCAAGACTGTGGCGCCGAAGCTCTACTTCGCGGTGGGTATCTCGGGGGCTATCCAGCACCTGGCCGGCATGCGAACCGCACAGACGATCGTGGCGATCAACAAGGATCCCGACGCGCCCATTTTCACGGTGGCGGATTTCGGCGTGGTGGGAGACGCGCTGGAGATCCTGCCGCGGTTGAGCGAGGAGATCCGGGCCGTAACGGCGGACTAGAAGGCGCGAGATCCCCACGCTGGACGATCGTCGAGGATGATCACCCGTACGCGGTCGCCCGCCCGAAGCTTCTCGACACCTTCAGGTACGACGGCCAGGCCCTCGGCCTTGCCCAGGCTGTCCATCAGGCCGGAGCCCTGGCGTCCGGTCAGGTTTACCGTGAGGGCACCGCGATTCTCGCTCACCGTGACGCGCAGGAAGTGCGCGACGTCTCGCGTGGAGACGAGATCTTCGCCGGCCGTGGCTACCAGCACGAGTCGGTGGACGGCGCTGTGGCCCGCGAGTTTCAGGAGGAAGGGCCGTACAAACAGCTCAAAGGTCACGAAGGCGGAGGCCGGATTTCCCGGTAGCCCAAACACAGGCAGCGGATCCGTCCCTTCCCGGGGGAGGTGACCGAAGCTGAAAGGGCTTCCGGGCCGAAGCTTCACACGCCAGAAATCGAGCTGGTACCCGAGGTCCAACAATACGCGCTTGATCAAGTCGCCCTCGCCCATGGATGCACCCGCGATG
This sequence comes from Gemmatimonadota bacterium, assembly GCA_022561145.1. Classification (GTDB taxonomy): domain Bacteria; phylum Gemmatimonadota; class Gemmatimonadetes; order Longimicrobiales; family Gaopeijiaceae; genus JACZXQ01. Next base: position 4,549 of record JADFRS010000066.1, on the reverse strand, counting down.
GTGACCAACGCGTCCGCATCCATTGCGCGCTCCACATGCTCGCGAAGGTCGTCGACATCGTCGCGGGCGATGCCGAGAGAGAGAGGGAGGCAACCCGCCGCGAGAGACACTCCCCTGAGGGTGTGGCTGTTGCTCTCAGGGATGGCGGAGCCCTCCAGGACGCGCTCGAATTCGCCCGGCGACGCCAATTCATCACCGTTGGCGAGGATTGCCACGGTGGGACGGCCACCCACTTCGACCTCCCAGGCGCCCGTCGCTGCCGCGACGCCAATTCGTCCCGGAGTGAGCGCTACGCCGGTCTCCAGCATCACGTCACCGGCCGCACAGTCCAGTCCGCCGGGGCGGACGTGCCTCCCGATATCGGCATCGTTACGGACCAGCACCGTCCCCGTGGACGCAGCCTCCCGATCCGTGTGCTCAACCCGTATCACAGAGTCCGCGCCCTCCGGAACCGCACCGCCCGTCATGATGCGGATGGCGGTGCCGGCCTGGAGCGTGAGCCCGCCGGATGGACCCGCGAGGATGTGTCCGGCGACCGGCAACCTCACAGGATCGTCGGCGGTGGCGCCCCTCACGTCGTCGCCCCGAACGGCGTAGCCGTCCATCGCGCTCGAGGTCCAGGGGGGGAGTGCTACCGGTGAGCGGAGGTCCTGTGCAAGCGCCCTACCGAGGGCGTCGTCCAACAAGATCCTCTCTGTCGCCAGCGGCTTCGCCGCCGCGAGGATCCGTTCGAGAGCCTCATCGGCCGAAAGCCAGTCGGCACTCAATGTCTCAAAATCGGTCATGTGAGTTCGGCCGGGCCTCAGAACCGGATGGCCGTACCTATCGTGAGGGCGGGAGCACCGACCCATTCGCTGTTCGGCACGACGCCGAAATCTCGAGTCGGGTCCGTGAATCCAGGAGGTGTCGTGATCTTCCAGAGGTTGAGGGAGGCATCCAGCCGGATGGTGAATCTGGCCGATGCATGAATCGCGATGCCACCACCCGCAACCGTAGTGAACCGTGTTCCGAACGAGAAGCGGTCCGTGGCCGGAAGTTCGACGGCCTCCTCGAGGGTGTTCTCTTCGGATGTCGCCTTGGCAAATCCGCCCCCGATCAGCACGAACGGGCGTAGGCGGTGCCACGAGCGGTGCCCCGTGAGGTTGAGCCGAAAGCGTGCCTCCAAGGTGGCTACCTTCAGGTTCGACACGCCTAGGTGCCGGTCTCCCTCGGCGCGGCGCGGGTCCAGCACCTCCCGGTCGCCGGCGAAAAAGGTGGTACCCAACTCCATCGTCAGCGTCGAGCCCACGTCGATGCTATAACGACCCCCGTATACGATGGCCGACCCCATCCCGATCCGGAGTTGGCCAGGGCTCGGGTCCGACGTACCGACGAAGAACCCCACCTCCTGCTTGGACTCGAGAAAGCGATACGGAGACGGAACCACCTGGCCCACGATGGCGCCGGGGAGCCAAAGGAGCACTATCGTGGTAATAACAAACCGGATCGTTGCCATGCGCATGGAGTTCAGGCACATTCGTTTCGAGTCGGGAAGGGAGCCGCGGGGCGCGGCGTTCGAGAGCTTTAACACCATCGGCCGTAGATCGTTTCAAACCAAATGATGCACTCAACGGACCTCTCCTACAGCCAGTTCTTCCTAGCGTCCGTCCTCTCGCTGATGCTGCTGGCGGCCGCACCGGTGATGGGCCAAACGGCCATCACCAATGGGGAGGAGAATCTCCGGGCCAGCCCGAATGGCGTGGTCCTCGGTCAAGTGCGGGACGGCATTGTCTTGGAGGTTACGGGGGACGACGGGCGGTGGGTACAGATCCGCCTCCATGGTTGGGTTTGGTCCAGGTCACTTCAGGCGATCGACCGAGACGGCTTCGACCTGGTGGTATCCGCCGAGGACGGCGAGAACATCCGTGACGCTCCGGCCGGCGACATCATCGGCCGGCTCGCCGAAGGGATGCTTCTGGTCCAGATCGAGTCTGGCACGGGATGGCGGCAGGTGGAGCGCGAGGTGTGGATCTGGAAAGCCTCATTGGACTTTCCCGAAACGGACGAGGCGGCGAGCAGTGACGAGCGCGCCGAGTGGGTACGCACCGGTCCGGCAGGCGGAGCCATCCTCAGCGGCCCGGACGGGGACACCCTTGCCAAGACCCTTCCCGGCGCCGATGTACGCATCCTCGCCCGCGACGGAAACTGGGCTCGGGTCAGGGTGGAGGGGTGGACGTGGATCCCGGACCTGCCTACCGGAGAGGACGAGGAGTCCGGAGTTCTCCCCGAGGTGAGCATTGAGGAGGTGGTGTCCAATCCCGGCCAGTACCGCGGTAGGGCCGTGCAGTGGGACCTGCAGTTCATCTCGCTCGAGCGCGCCGAGAAGATCCGCACCGACTTCTACGAGGGCGAGCCGTTCCTGCTCACCCGGGGTGGGGAAGACGGTACTCAGTTCGTCTACGTGGCGGTGCCGCCCGACATGATGCCTCTGGTGGATGGCTTGTTGCCGCTGGAACGTGTCTTGGTCGTCGGACGGCTCAGGTTGGGGGCTGCGGCTCTGACGGGCAGTCCCATCATCGATCTCATGGAGTTGGTTCGGCGTTGAGGGTTCTCAAGGCTCTCGCGGCCGCTGGCCTGGTCGTCTCTCTGAGCGTGTGCGGGGGGGATGGCCCCGTCGATCCTCCCACCAGGACCCTCGAGATCGTGATCGTGGGTGGTGACAACCAGTTTGCCCCCGCGTTCGGGCGCTTGCCGGATCTCCTGGAGGTTGTCGTTCGTTCGGTGGCCGACCGCAGGCCGGAGGAGGGCGTTACGGTTTCGTGGTCCCTGGTGGCCGGCTCGGGTGCATCGTTGGATCAGGCCAGCAGCGTCACCAGCGCCACCGGTTTCGCTGCCGTCGGAGCGTCTCTGGGTGCCGGCCTGGGCGAGTACGTGATCCGTGCTACGGTCAGCAGCCAGAACGATGCCTTCGTCGAGTTCACCGCCAACGCGGTCCTTCCGCCCCTGCTCACCGTGGTTCCCGCCGCGGCGACCGCGGGTGACGTCGTCGACATCGAGGGCTCCAACTTCAGCCCGACCCCCCGCCACAACACGGTGCTCTTCTCCGGCATTCCCGGCCGGGTCCTCGCGAGCCAGACAGGCAGACTCACAGTGGAGGTGCCGCCCTGCCTTCCGAGCAGATCGGTAGAGGTCGAGGTGCGCCTTGGAGAGTCCCGTAGCGATCCGCGCTCGATGAGCGTGACGGGTACGCAGGTGGCTCCGGCCCTCGCCGTTGGCTCTGATACGCTGCTTTCGGGGTCGGAAGGATTCCTTTGCTTCGCTTTCGGGGGGGACGGCCCGCAGGCCAGCTACCTCGTGGTAATGCAGTCCTCCAGCCAGGTCGGATCTGCGCGCTTCGACGTGGGGCTACGGGGTCTGGTGGGAGCCCCTGTGACTACGGCAGCCGGATCACACTTTGAGGCTGCCCCGGGCCCTGCTGCCTCCGACGGCCCGGGATTGGCCCATGTGGAGTGGGAACATTTTGTGCGCTCTGTGGAAGCGGAGGCGGTGGCCACGGCTCCTGTGGTCCGGCCGGCACCAGCTCCGGCCAGCACCCTCGGCATACCTGTGGTCGGCGAGCGAAGGGAGTTCACCGTGCTCGGTGCCGGGGGAACCTTCACTCCGGTGACCGGTGAGGTGCGCTTCGTTTCGCAGCAAGCTGTGCTGTACGTGGACGCCAGCGTTCTGCCCGACGTGCCCAACTCGTTGCTCGAGGGCCTGGCGACGCGTTTCGACGAGCCGACGTTTCCCCTCATAACGGCGAGCTACGGGGATGTCAGCGATCTGGACGGAAATGATCAGGTAATCATCCTTCTGACTCCGGTGGTGAACCGCTTGACGCCGAAGGGTGCAGACGGCTTCGTGGCGGGTTTCTTCTTCGGCCTGGACCTGCTGGTGGATGCAGAGAACAGCAATGAGGGAGAGATCTTCTATCTGTTGGCGCCGGACCCGACGGGCCAGTTCTCGGATCCGCATTCTGTGAGTGAGCTTGAACGCGTGCTGCCTGCGATTTTGGCGCATGAATTCCAGCACATGATCCACTTCAATGAACGCGTGTTGAAGCGCGGTGCAGACCGGGCCGACGCACTCTGGCTCTCCGAGGCCCTTGCTCACACAGCGGAAGATGTTGTGGCGGAGCACTTTATGGCTCGGGGCGATTCCGATGCCGCGCAGTTGTTCAGCGCGGAGAACTATGGCCGAGCCGGGCTCTACCTGGATGCACCGTCGAGGGCGAGCCTCATCGTGAGCGCGGGTATGGCGAGCCTCGAGGAGCGGGGCGCCGGCTGGCTGTTCGTGCGCTATCTGGAGGAGCGGTTCGGCGGAGAATCCCTCTTACGGGCGCTCACCCAGACCACGTTGACCGGGACGGAGAACGTCACTGCTGCAACGGGATCCTCGTGGCCCTCGCTCTTGGCGGATTGGGGCGCCGCGGTCGGTGTAGAGGGTCAGCCGGCCGAGCGACGGGCGATGGTGCGGTCCGAGCTGCAGTACCCGGTGCTCGATCTGGTCGAAGCCATACGGACTGTGAGAG
>JADFRS010000065.1 GCA_022561145.1 Gemmatimonadota bacterium | reverse complement strand
GGCTATTACCGCATCCAGATCTGGACTTATGGCACTGCCTCGGTCGAGCGCAATCCGTGGTTCGGCATCGGTGACAAGGCGATGGGCCGCGCGCACTGGATGGTCATGGAAACCATCGACAATCACTGGCTGATGCTGGCGGTCCGATATGGGCTGCCCACCGCAATTCTGTTCGGCCTCGGCGTGGTGTGGGCGTTGTGGCGCTGCGGAGCCACCCACTATGCCTGGATTGTGGCCGCCAGGGAAAAGGCAAGGGCCGAGCGCATCGGCCGAGAGCTGGCGGGTGGGGACCTGGAGGGCTGGCCTCTGGCCCGATTGCTGGCGTAGCTGCTATCGGGTAAACTGCTGCCATGATTCCGTGGCTGGCAGTGCGGGTCTGGTGGATTCTAGCCATCCTGTACCCTGCCTCGCTCGCGCTGGGTTTGGGGCCGACGTTCTACAATCTGCTTGGGCTGAGCTTCGGACTGTTGGCCGGCGTATTGTTCGTGTGGGGCCGAATCGGGCTCGGCGGTTGGGCGATTCTGTTGGGCGGCACCGCCGATGTGCTCGATGGCCGCGTAGCCCGGGCTCGGGGCATGGCCTCCCCGAAGGGTGCGTTCATCGATTCCACCTTGGACCGTTTCGCCGAGGTTGCGGCGTTCATCGGGCTGGCGCTGTGGTTCCGGGAGTCTGCGGCGGGCCTTCCCCTCGCGTTGATCGCCATGGGCGGATCCCTGCTCGTCAGCTACACGCGTGCGCGTGGCGAGAGCCTGGGCGTGAACTGCTCGAAGGGCATCATGCAGCGGGCGGAGCGGTTGCTGGGACTCGGACTCGGCGCTATCGTGGACCCGACCGTGTCGGCGCTCGTCGGCCACGATGGGCCGGGCGCCGTCTTGCTGTGGGTCTTGGGTGTGATCGCCGTTGGAACGGTAGGGACGGCGGTCTACCGAACGCTGTGGATTACGGCACGTCTTCCGGACGCGGATTGAGAGGGCCTTCTCCGTCCTCCCGGGTCACCGCCTTGGCTGGTGCGCGCCGCCTTGCACCGTCGATGACCTCGACCATGTAACGTCCGGCCACAGCGCTGTGCGTCTCCCGGTTGCTCCCCATCACCTTGAGGGTGGCGTTCGGCAACCGCGAGACCATGTGTTCGATTTCGTCCAAACGGTGCAAGAGATCGGAAGTGGCGCCGATGACCGTGACCGGTGTGGTGATGGCGGGAAGGCGGTCGAGCAGGCTGTAATGCCGAATGGCCCAGGCGTTCTTCTTGAGTCGGCGGGCGTCCGCGGCGTCCAGATACGCAGCGTATCGTCTTATCTGCTCCGGCTCGGTCCTCTTGTCCAGTCGCAGGTGCTTTATGTACCACTTGAGAATTGGGCGCAGCCAGGCGAAGAACCCGGCGGGCGCGAGCCGCATGAACGGCCAGAGCCACCAGGGAATGTCAAAACTCATGTTGGGCGCGATCACGATGACGCCGTCGGGTTCTCGTGCCGGGCGGCTCAGGTGATGCAGGATGGCCGTCGATCCGAGAGAGCTGCCCATCAGCCAGAAGGAAGTGCCCTCCGGGACACACAGGTCGACCACATCCCGAACGTCGTCCGCCATGCGATCGAGTGTGAATTCGATCTCGGACAGGCTCGGCACCCGGGCGGTGCCTTTCTCCCGCGAATCCACGTACAGGACGCGGTACCGTGCCGCGAGCTCAAGAAGTACCGGATCCCAGGCCATCAGTAGTGAGATCCATCCCGCAACGAAGATCAGAACAGGTGCTTCCGGATCGTGGTACGGCGGCTCAAAGTCGATGACCCGAAGGGCGACACCGTCCGTGAGTTCCTCGTACCGCTCCGTCACGGTGATGCCCCTAGCTGAGTAAGACGAGAACGGCATAGCCTCGATTCGCGTTCTGAGGTTGATAGGCTGTAAGCTGGCGCTACTGCCTAGTGCCGATCAAGGGGTGGAGCGTTTGGAAGGCTAATTCCCGGTATGGCTGATCCGGTAGATGGTCTGGGCCTGGTCGTCCGAAACCAGAAGCGCGCCGTCCGGCATGACCGCCAGGTCCACCGGCCGGCGGTTGTAGTTGGAATTCAGGTCTCGCATGAATCCGGTCGCGAAGGTCTCGTAGGAGACGAAATCGCCGGCTTCGTCGAAGCGCGCCAGGGTGATCCTGTCACCATGCACCCGGCTGCGGACGCCGAATACCGGCGTCGTGGCTTCGGTACCATGCTCTGCGATGAAGGCCTGGTTCCGGTACTCCTCGGGGAACATGGTGCCTGTGTAGAACTTGATCCCCAAGGGCGCTGTGTGCGCTTGAAACTCGTGAGCCGGCCCCACAATGCCCTCGGGTGCGATGTTTCCGATCAGCGGGTCAGGGAGCGAGGCGTGAATGTACGGGAAGCCGAAGTGCTGCCCCGGTTGGGTGGCTCGGTTGAGCTCATCTGCGGGGATGTCGTACGTCTCCGGGTGCTCGAAAGGCCAGCTGGGCCCGTTGTCGGTGAACCACAGATCTCCCGTCACCGGGTGGAACGCCATCCCCATGGAGTTGCGCACACCATCGGCGAAGATCTCTACTTCCTCACCCATGGGACTCATGCGCACGATGCTCGAGAACACCGGACGGTCATTGAGGTCGTTTGCGGTGTGCTCTCCCACCAGGAACGACCAGCGCGTACCGACCGCGTTCATCGTTGCTCCCAGGGTTCGGGCCACGTTCTAACTCATACGCGCCCGTCGGCTTGAGATGTCAGCCCCCGTACAACTCCCCGTACCGCAGCAGCACGCTGCTGGCGCCGCCTCCTGGAAGCAACGTCACGATGTATAGGCGATCGTACTCCGACGCCTCATCGATGGGGGTGTGTGGGTCTCCACCCAGGAGCTCCACCAACCGGGGCGTCGTATTGCTGTGACCGGACACCAGGTGGCGCCCGGGCGTGTTTCTCAGTCGGGACGCCATGCCTACCAGGTCGCGCGGGTCGTAGATGAGGGTTTCCAAACCGAGCCGTCCGGCCAGCGGCTCGGCCGTGTCGCGCGTGCGGACGAAGTCCGAGCTGTAGATGTGCGTGATGCCGGAGTCCGACAGCAGGGCGGCAAGCACAGCGGCCCGTGCAAACCCCTGAACGGTGAGCGCTGGATCGGCACCCCCGTCGGCCTTTTCAGCGTGGCGAACGAGGTAGACGACGGTTGGCTCTGCCTGAGCGTTGACATGGCTCGCGGTCGCGGCCAGCGCCACGAAGAGAAGCAGGAGGCTATGCGAGATCCTTCGTATCATTCGTCTGATCCGTTCGTTGGGTGGGTGAACGCGTCTTGATGCCGGATAAGCACCGCCTACTTTCACTGTTAGCACTCTGAAACGTAGATCGCCAGTTTCAACCCTGGGGCGCTGTGGCGACACCTGACAGCGGAAAAGATCGGTTTGCCGACCGTGAGTTGAGTTGGCTCTCGTTCAACGAGCGCGTTCTCCAGGAAGCGGAGGACCCGTCCGTCCCGCTATTCGAGCGCCTCAAGTTTCTCGCGATCTTCTCGTCCAACCTGGATGAGTTCTTCCGAGTCCGGGTGGCGGCTCTGCGCAGCCTGGTGCTGCTCAAGAAGAAGAAGGTTCGGAAGCTTCCCATCAAGCCGGCCAAGCTCGTGAGTCGAATCCACCGCGTGGTTCATCTCCAGCAGGAGCGGTTCGGCGCGGTCTTCAGGAACGAGATTCTGCCAGGGCTGGAGGCTTTGGGCATCTACCTGGTTCAGGGCCACGACCTCACCGGTGACCAACACACGTACCTGCGAAGCTACTTCGACCGGTATGTGCGCCCGCTCCTCGAGCCCTCGGTTCTGGGCGCCGGCGGCTCTCCCTTTCTGAAGGACCATACGGTGTACCTCGTGGCGGAGCTTTGGCAGGGAAGGAGAGTATCGGTCGGTACGGAACTCCCGGCCCTGGCGGTGGTGGAGGTGCCGAGCCCGCCGCTCCCTCGGTTCGTGAGCCTGCCCAAGGAGGAGGGCGGTCGCCGCGTGATATTCCTCGACGACGTGATTCGCGCCTGCCTGCCCTCGCTGTTCCCGGAACACGAAGTGGGAAACGCCTATGCGGTGAAGGTGTCACGCGACGCGGACCTGCACCTCGACGAGGAGTTTTCGGGGAGTCTGAGGGACGCCATCGCCAAGAGCCTGAAGAAGCGTGACAGCGGGATGCCCATCCGGTTCCTCTACGACCAGAGTGCTCCCCACGACATGGTCAGCGCGCTCAAGGAGTTTCTCGAGCTTGCGGAGGAGGACCTGTTCCCCGGCGGCCGCTACCACAACCTGCATGACCTGTCGAGCTTCCCGGTGGAAGGTGGTCCGGAGCACAGCTATCCGGTTCTGGAGCCGCTCCGACATCCTACGCTCGACGGCGCGGCTTCGATCTTCGAGACCGTGGCCGCGAAGGACCGGCTGCTCCACTTCCCCTACCAATCCTACGACTACCTCGTCGACTTTCTCCGCCAGGCCTCCGAAGACGATTCCGTCGAAGAGATCTGGATGTCGCTTTACCGTGTCGCCGACGATTCAGAGGTTGTCAACGCCCTCATCGAGGCGGCGCGGCGGGGCAAGACGGTATCGGCTTTCGTGGAGGTTCAGGCCCGCTTCGATGAGCGGGCCAACCTCGAGTGGGCAGAGCGCATGGAGGCAGCGGGGATTCGAACGCTGCACGGTAGCTTGGCGATCAAGGTTCACGCGAAGCTTGCGCTGGTGCGACGGAAGGAGGATGGCGGCGATCGGCTCTACGCCGCCCTGGCCACCGGAAACTTCAATGAGAATACAGCCCGTTTCTACTGCGACCATGCGCTCCTGACCGCCGATCCGCGCCTCACGGAGGAGGTCCGTCGAGTCTTCGGGATCCTCACCGGCGAGATCGACCGCTCGGCGGATTTCGACCACCTGTTGGTTGCGCCGTTTCATCTCAGGGACGGCCTCGAGCGCCTCATCGAGGCGGAGATCGAGGCCGCGCGGGCGGGCCGCCCGGCCGGGATCGTGGCCAAGATGAACAGCCTCGAAGACGGCCGGATGATCACCGCGCTCTACCGGGCCAGCCGTGCCGGAGTACCGATCAGACTCGTCGTGAGAGGCATCTGTTGCCTTCTCCCGGGGGTGGAGGGGATGAGCGACACGATTGTCGCGCACAGCATCGTCGACCGCTTTCTCGAGCACTCCCGCATCTTCCTCTTTCACCACGGCGGGGAGGAGCGTCTCTATCTCTCTTCAGCCGATTGGATGGGGCGCAACCTCAACCGGCGCATCGAAGTGGCCTTTCCGATCTACGACCGGGAGGTCCACGGAGAGATCATGAACGTGCTCCGTTACCAGCTTCTAGACGACCAAAAAGCCCGCGTCATCGACACAGCCCAAGAGAATCGGTACGTGAAGAAGGGTGACGGACCGCCCATACAATGCCAGATTGACACATATCGGTACCTGGAGGGGTTGTTGGAGGGAGGCGCGGGGGATACTGCGACGGTGGATTACGCGTCGACTCCCGTCGCGTTCGACTGACCAGCGAGGGACCTTATGGACGGCGAGAGCGAGCGGGCCACTGAAGTTGGGGAAGTCGAAGTTGGACTTGCTCCGGAAGTGCCGGAGACCGACCGCGTGGCCGCCGACACCCCGGCAGAGACCAAGAGCAAGAAGAAAAAGAAGCAGAAGGCAGGTGGCATCGGTACGTCCAGGGGCATCGAGACGATGTTCCGGACGAGCTACCGGGTGCACATGGACCTGAGCAGTCTGGCCGATACCAAGGCCAACATCATGATCTCGATCAACGGGATCATCATCTCGATCACGCTCGCGTCGGTAGCTCCCAGAATCGCCGGCAACCCGGTCCTGCTGTGGCCGACCAGCATACTGGTGGTCGGCTGCCTTCTGGCGTTGGTTTATGCAGTTCTGGCCGCCCGCCCACGCGTGAGCAGCACGCCGCTCACGCTGGCGGATCTCAGGGAGAACAAAGCCAACATCCTCTTCTTCGGAAATTTCGTGAACATGTCCGAGGACGACTTCGTGGAAGGCATGAGGGACCTGATGTTGGACACGGACCACCTATACATCAACATGGTCCGAGACCTCTACGGGCTAGGGCAGGTCCTCAGGCGGAAGTTCGAGCTGCTCCGGGCCTCTTACAACATCTTCATGGTAGCGTTGGTTGTCGGGGTCGCGCTGTTCATCTGGGCGTTCGCGACTGATCCGGGAGCCGCGACCGGACTCCTCGAGCCACTCGGTGGAACCGGACCGTAGGAAGCCTCTCAATGCCAATCGACGGAGTAACCCCATGAACGTACGCCGTGTCGTAATGTCGGGGCTGGCCACGCTGTGCCTGCTCGTACTGCCGGCGGGCGAGCTCCTCGCCCAGCAGGACTTCGAGACCACCGAGATCGCCGAGGGAGTCTTCCAGTTTCGCTGGCGTGGGCACAACGGCTTCTTCGTGGACACTCCGCAGGGCGTAATCGCCATCGACCCGATTTCGGTGGAGGCGGCCGCGCAATACGCTGAGGAGATCCGGAAGGCGCTGCCCGGCAAGAGCCTTGTGGCGGTGGGCTACAGCCATGACCATGCGGACCACGCCACGGGCGCGCTGGCGCTGACCAGCGAGTTCGGTGGGAATGTGCCCATCATTGCCCACGAAAACGCGATCCCCAAGATCATGGCCACCGGCAACGCCGACTTGCCCGTGCCGACGCTGACGTTCAGTGACCGCATGGTCATGTCGCCCGGGCGTACCGTCGAGTTCCACTACCTGGGCCGAAACCACAGCGACAACTCGATGGTAGTGTACGTGCCCGACGTGAAGGTGGCGTTCGTGGTGGACTTCGCATCCAACGACCGGGTGGGCTTTCGCGAGCTTCCGGACTACCACTTTCCGGAGTTCTTCACCTCGCTGAGCCGACTTCTGGAGCTGGACTTCGAGACGGTCGTCTTTGGGCACGGGCCTGCGGGTGACCGGGCCGCCGTCCAGCGGCAGATCCGTTATTACGACGACCTCCGCACTGCGGTCTCGCATGCGGTGGACGAGGGCCTGACCGAGGATCAGGCGGCAGAGCGGATCTCGCTGCCGGAGTACGCGAGCTGGTCGCAGTACGAGGCGTGGCTACCGCTCAACGTACGCGCCATCTATCGGTGGATTGCGGGCCAGTAGTCCGGGCGAACCGCCGGAATCAGACTCCCCCGACCACTCCCAGAACGTCGGTCAAGAGCCACCAGACGCCGACCGTGAGGATCGCTCCCGGCACCACGAAGCGAATCCAGTTGTAGAGCAATTTGATTTGGGGGCCCGCATCTTCGGAGCTGGCCAGTTGCCGTAGCGCATCGCTCCGCTTGAAGGACCACCCCACCGTCAACGCCGCTACCAAGGCGCCGAACGTTTGGAAGCCTGTGCCGAACGTCAGGTCCCAGGGCACGAAGATGCGCATGTTGATCATGGGCGGGAGGGCCAGGAGCATCACGAGGATGCTCACAACCGTGGTCGCGCGCCTGCGCTCCATGCCGGTATTGTCGGTAACGCCCGCAACCAGGACCTCCAAGGCCGCTACGGCCGAGAGGTAGGCGGCGCTCGCCAGGGCCAGGAAGAACAGGGTGCCGAAGAGCCAGCCGGCGGGCATCGACGCGAACACCTGTGGCAGCGTGGCGAAAATCAGCCCCGGCCCACTTGCCGGTTCGAGTCCGAACGCGAACACGGCCGGAAAGATCACCAATCCCGCCAGCAGCCCCGCGCCGGTATCGCCTACCACGGTCCAGACCGCGTTTCCGCGTAGGTCCACGTCGTCGTCCAGGTACGAGCCGTAGACGACCATGAACGTTCCACCGAGCGCCAACGAGAACACCACCTGGCCGAGCGCCGCCATCGCCACGCTGCCAGTGATGTCGCCCGGTTCGAACTTGAGCAGCAGCCAGGCCAGGCCCTCCCCGGCACCGTCCAGGGTCAGGCTCCTCACGACGAGCAACAGAAGGATCCCGAACAACATGGGCGTAATGACCATGCTGGCCTTTTGGATGCCGCCCCGAATCCCCCTTCGGAGCACCAGGCCACACGCCGCGATGACGAGCCCGGTGGAAACGATCTGGAGCCTGAAAGACACGGCGTCGAAGCCGGTCTCGGGCGGGAGGATGCGGGAGGCGTTCAGCGACATGCCGAGGCCCCGGGCCAACTCCGCGGCGCCGTGATAGATCACCCAGCCGATCGCGTTCGAGTAATATCCGGTGGCCGTGGCCACAGCGAAGAAGAAGATCCAACCGAGCGCGCGTCCGCCGGGGAGACCGGCTATTTCGAAGGCGCCCACGCTCCCGCGGCGCGTGTGACGTCCAAGCGTCCACTCGGCCATGAGCGCAGGAATGCCGATGAGCACGGCGAGAAGCAGGTAGACGACCACGAAAGCCGCCCCGCCGAAACGGCCCACCATGTACGGAAAGCGCCACACGTTCCCGAGGCCCACCGCCACCCCGATCATGGTGGCGACGAGGCCTAGGCGAGAAGTGAAGGTCTCGCGGCTCAACGGTGGGCCCTCATTCGGATGCCAGCACGCCGAACACCTCTGCCAGCGCGTCCAGCGCGGCGTCCACGTCGTCCAGCGTGCTGTAGAAGTGGGGTGCCAGGCGAAGAGCGGGTCCGCGCGCGGATGCCAGCACGCCCCGCTCTCGCATCAGGGCCTCGGCCCGGTGCGAGTCGCCCGGGCTTCGGAAGGCGTTGCTAGGCGTTTTCCTTTTCGGGTCGTCCGGGCCCAGCAGCTCCAGGCCGCGTTCGCGCCCACCCTCGATGAGCCGGCCGCTGAGAATTTGGGTCCACTCTTGGATGGCCGTAGGTCCGACCTCGGCGATCGCGTCCATGCCGGCGCGTGCGACGTAGGCACTGGCGATGGGAGGTGTGCCCATGTCGAAGCGACGCGCCCCGTCGGCCCAGTCCAGCGCATCCACCCTGAACGCGAACGGTTTCTTGCGCCCGAACCAGCCGGTCAACGTGGGTTCTAGTCGATCTGCGACCTCCCGCTTCACGTACAGGAACGCAATGCCCGGCGCTCCCATGAGGTACTTGAGGTTTCCCGAGGCCAGAAAGTCCACGTCCAGCGCGGTCACGTCGATGGGGTGGGTGCCCATCGTCTGGTATGCATCAACGAACAGCAGAGCACCCTTGGCGCGGGCGATCCCGCCGATCGCATCGAGATCCTGCTTGAAGCCCGTCTGGTAATAGCCGTGACAGGCCGACACGATCAGGGTGTCGTCGTCCACGGCGGACCGGTACCCGTCGAGTGGGACCTCGCCATCTACGACGTCCACCCAGCGGAGTTGGGCGCCGAGCCTTTGGTGAGCGAGCCACACGTGCCCGACCGAGGGGAACTCGGCCATGGATGCCACCACCGTGTGCCTGCCGCCACGGTAGTCCAGGGCGCCGGCGATGCTCGCGACCGCCTGCGACACGGACGCACAGACCGCCACGTCATCGGGTTCGGCGTTGATCAGCCCCGCGAACGACCGGCGTGCGGCCTCCACCTCGCCGACCCAGGCATCCCAGTCCATACCCTCCTCGTTCCACGAGGCGGTGTATCGCTCCGCGGCTTCCCGCACGCCGTCCAGCAACGGTGCGTGCGAGCAGTTGTTCATGGGGATGGTGGTTCGGAGCAGCGGGATCTTGCTGCGCCACGCGTCGATGTCGTATGGAGGGGTTGGGCTCACGCTGTCTCGGTTCCGGATGTTGGGGCCCGTGAGTGAGGCCCCAACATCCGGTGCGGGTCGTGAGTTGGAAAGGGGCGGCCCTACCGCCCGCCACCTTTTTCTCATTGACGTGAGCAACGTCCGGCTTGTGGGCACATTCCATCACGTTTAGCTTTTCGACGCTGATGACGATGGGAGATCCGGCGCCGGTTGCGCCGGATTTTTCGTCGAGATTGGTGTGAAAGCGTGCGAAGTGAGGGTCGCCGTCGGGCCACCTCGGTGGTTCCGGCGGAGGAAAGTCCGAGCTCCACAGGGCAGGGTGCCGGGTAACGCCCGGGCGCCCCGAGCGCTTCGGCGCAAAGGGTGACGGAAAGTGCCGCAGAGAGTAGACCGCCGATGGCCGGCCGCTCTTCGGGGCGACGGCACAGGCAAGGGTGAAAGGGTGCGGTAAGAGCGCACCGGGCTTCCGGAGACGGAAGTCGCATGGTAAACCCCACTCGGAGCAAGGCCAAATAGGGGACGAGGGGCTGCCCGCCCCGTCTGAGTCCTGGGTAGGCCGCTCGAGGCCGCCAGCAATGGCGGTCCCAGATAAATGACCCTCCCCCGCTTCGGCGGCGGACAGAACTCGGCTTATTCCGCACGCGATCACGCAGGTGCCGAGGGTCCTTGGCCGATGGTTGGTGGCCGATCCCTGGCATATGCCGAGTATGTTGTCGCAGGTCTAGGAGCGGGAGGAGTGGCGACTGAGTCGTGCTCATGTACGACGCAGGGAGCCGCGACGAGCAGCGACGACGACATGCGGCAACATACGAAGGCAGGTGCGCGCCCGTAGCTCAGTTGGATAGAGCGCTGCCCTCCGGAGGCAGAGGTCGCCGGTTCGAATCCGGCCGGGCGTATTGCAAAGACCCCCGGGCGAAGCTCGGGGGTCTTTGCATTAGGTCCGGTGCGGAGGTGTAACTCCGGTTCGAGCCGAGGCGCCGGAGTCCAAGTCGCGAATGCGATCCAATGGTCGATGAAGTGAGCACGGGGCGAATCCCCGTGACACAGTTGTCCCGGCAAGGTGTCGGCCGCATCATGCGAGTCAAGGATCTTCTTGGTTTTCAGCGCGCTCAATCACGAGGTCAATATGAAGCCATGGACGGTCTGCAGCATCTCGGGCAGCGCTCCGAGGTTCTTCCATCCAGGTCCGTTTCCGATGGGAACACGTGCCGCCGTGGAACGAGGACATACTCGGAGGAGGGGCGCCGAGGTGTATAGCTGGGCTGGATGCCCCGAGCCCAAAACTCGCTCTTTACCGATTTCATCGTCAGTATGGTCGGGACCGGTATCGGGTTGTAAGCGCCCGCGTACGGTGAGACGACTTCTGCCCTGAGAGCAAGAAATGACGACGAACGGTGTTCCAATTTCGCGTACGAGCATCGCGGCGCTGGCCGTATGGGCACTTTCTGCAACGGGGTCGGCCGCGGGCCAGGCCGGCACCACCCCACCGCAAACGCAGACCGACGCGTACACCAGGTACGAGTTGCAGGCCCCCGGTTCCGAGAAATTCCGGATCATCTACGACGTGAGCGCTACCACCGGTGGTGCGTTGTACTACTACAACGGAATTCGCGAAGGCGCGGAGGAGGAGGTGCATAGCGTTACCGACCTGTATACGGGGGCCTCGCTGGAGTGGGAACTCGTCGACGGCCGCCACGCGCGCGCAAACGGGCATCCCAGGGCAAACGAAAACGGGCATTTCATCAAGGTGACCTTGGCCCGTCCGGTGCCCGAGGGTGGCCAGGCCCGAATTCGGATCGATAAGACGTATCGCGACGCCGACAGCTATCTGGTGGAGGGCAAGGAAATCGTCTTCTCACGCTCGTTGGGGATTCGCCGCAACTCGGTTGTGCTACCGGCGGGTTACGAGCTGGTAGGCTGCAACTACGAGTGTCAGGTGGACACCGAGGAGGGGACCGACGGCACGGAGCGCATACGGGTGAGCTTCATGAATCCGGGGCCGGATGGTGTGCCGTTCCAAGTTCGCGGCCGGCCGCTTCCCGTTCGTAACCCGCGCGTCACCGTCTCCAGCTCCGAGGGTCGTCCAGCCGCCGCCACCACGACCCAGTCAGTGAGCACCGCCGCCCGCGTCGACTGGACCTTTCAAGAGCGCGCCTTCCAGAACCGCGACATCACCTACTACCTCCAGCAGCCCGAGACCCACTCCTTCCGGCTCTTCCACGACTACACCGAGTCTCGCCCCGGCGTGGATCGCTACCTGAACATCGTCCGTGCCGGAAGCAAAGCGTCCGATCCCGAGGCCACCATCCTCGACACGGGCCAGTCCCTCGAGATCGAGACGCTCAGGGGCGAGGAGATCACGGCTCGAGGCATCGACATCGGACGGCCGCCCATGCCCGAGACCGAAGTCGTCGTGATTTGGTTCGATCCAGTCCAGGAGGGGCGATCGGTTCGGCTCCGGATCTGGGAGACGTACACCGATCCCGGTCGTTATCTTCTGCACGGCGACGAGCTCGTCTGGGACCGTTCATTCGGGCGGGCCCGTAACACGGTGATTCTTCCGGAGGGGTGGTACCTCACCACCAACGCCATCCCGGGGGTGATCGACCAGGACGGGGAGGGAAGGACCCGCATCCGGTACACGAATGGGCGCCCGGATCAGATCCAGACGTTCATCAAGGCTCGGCGGCGCTGAGGGTCACGTCCTCGGCCCCAACCTATTAGCCTACGAGTGTCACACAGGGGGAGACATGACAAACCTGACCGGCATGACCTGCGAGGCCTGCCATCGTGGCGCGCCTACGGTCACCCAAGAAGAAGTCGCCGAGCTAAGCGTCCAGATTCCCGACTGGCAGCTCATCACACGCGACGACATCGATCGACTGGAGCGCACGTTCGACTTTCCGAATTTCGTAGACGCCATCGCGTTCACGAACAGGGTGGGCGAGCTAGCCGAGTCGGAGGGCCATCACCCCGCGCTCATGACCGAGTGGGGGCGGGTCACCGTGACATGGTGGACGCACAAGATTCGCGGCCTGCACCGCAACGACTTCATCATGGCGGCCAAGACTGACGCGGTGAACGGGTAACTTTCGCCATGTGAACATGACGGACACGTTCTACAGCCGGATCCATCCTGTCGACGCCTTCGAGGCGGTAGCCGCGGCGGATAGCTACGTAACACTGCCGGACGACTGGTGGATCGTCGCCGCCGACGTGGTCGACTCAACGACCGCGATTTCGGCCGGTGCGTACAAGGTGGTGAACAGCATCGGGGTCGCCGTGATCGCGGCCGTGACCAACTGCATGAGGCCGACCGAGGTTCCGTACGTTTTCGGGGGCGACGGGGCCCTTCTATGCATCCCTGGGGGCAAGGTCGAACCGGTGGGCCACGCGCTGGCTGCAACGGTCGCGGTGGCGGCTCATAGCTTCGAACTCGAACTCCGCGCGGCGATCGTGCCGGTGGCCTACCTACGCACCATGGGTCATGACGTGTTGGTCGCCCGGCATCGTGTGTCTCCCCAGTACGATCAGTGCGCATTCTACGGAGGCGGAGTCGAGTACGCGGAGCGTGAGCTCAAACAGGGCGGGCTGCCGGACGAGTACGTCCTCCAGGGTGACCCCTCAGGAAGCGCCGACTACAGCGGTCTCGAGTGCCGGTGGGCGGAGGTGCCCAGCCCGAGTGAGGAGACCGTCGCGGTCATCATCGACGCCACCTCGACGGGCGCCGGCGCCCTCGGACTCTATCGCCGGATCGTCTCACGCATCGAGGAGATCTATGGCGGTGCCGATCAATGCCGGCCCGTGACCGAGGAAGGTCTCAGAGCGACGCTCTCGAGCGCGATGCTCAGTACAGAATCACGCCTGGGACGTGGCGGAGTAGTGCCCTCGAACGGATGCTATACCCGCTCGTTCAGCGGTTCGAGGTGATCGTGGGTTGGATCTTGATGCGGTTCGGAGTCGAGTTCCGCGGCGTCCAGTGGGCCACCTACAAGGGTGACCTCGTGGCCAACACGGACTTCAGGAAGTTTGACGGGTGCCTGCGGCTCGTCCTCGCGGGAGAGGAAGTTCAGCGACGGGAGTTGGAGGGCTACTTGGAGGGGCTCCGCCAGGAAGGGGAGGCGGCATACGGGTTACACGTGTCTCGTGCGGCTTTGATCACATGCCTCATCGAGCGGCGGCAGGGTGCTCACTTTCATTTCGTGGATGCCGCGGAAGGCGGATACGCGTTGGCGGCCCGGGCGCTCAAGCAGAGTCTCGAACCGCCGACGTAGCCTCTGGGGAACACACCAGGTTTTCGATGAGGCGCACGGTGTCGGCCTGGGTCGTGTCTATCCACTTACGGAACCCTTCTAGGGACGCTCGGTCGGGCCGATTCGACTCGAGCAAGCACGGATCGAAGTGGTCCGAAAGCACGCAGCTCCCGGAGGACTCAGCGTCGCTCGCATTGTAATGCTGCTCCAGGTGCCCTGCCGTGGGGACCACGAGCACGGGTTTTCCGAGGTACATGGCCTCACACACCGATTCGAATCCCGCCGTCGTGATCAGCCCTCGGCAGCCCGCGAGGAGCTCCACGAACTTCCGGTCGTCCAGCGCATGGAACGTGAGCCCGGGCCCGAGTAGGGTCTCTGCGGCCGCTCCAGGGCGGTCCCAGAAGCCGTGAACCACGACATCCTGATTCCTACGGTGCCAATTTTCGATTTGCTCGGCATAACCGGGGTTGAGCAGGTAAGCGACCAGGTGGGAACCCTCATGCGCCTCTGCCTCGAGAATCTCACTTCTGAGTATGGGCGCCACCACCCTGAGTCCTCTCCCGGAGGGTTTGCCCGGTCGGAACGAGAGGGCGAGACGAAGGTCGGCGCGGAAGGCGGAGCATCGTGTAAGCAGGCGAAAGGCCAGATCGCCTAGAAGGCTGGTCTGGGGGCGGATGAAGTCGGGGTGCTGGAAGTAGAACTGGTGCCCCACACAGACATGCCGGGGGCGCCGCAGCCGGAGCAGAAACGAGATGCTGCACATCAGGTCGAAGAAATTGACCACCACATCCGGTCTGTGACGGTTGATCGCTCTCCGGATCCGAAACACCGAGAGGGTAAAGCGGGGAAGCGACAAGAAGGAGTGCACAGCAGTGCGGGTGAAGCTGACCCCCTTGTCGTGACGATCGGTAACTAGGACGGGGCTCTCGAACGTCGTTACGGGACCCTCCATGCGCTCCGTGAAGAAGTCCGGAAGGGTTCTGAATCGGCTCACGCCCACCATCGTCAGGCACACCTCGTGGCCTGCTTTCTCGAGACGTTGCCGAAGGGCGATGGCCTGGGTCATATGGCCGCGGCCTTCACCCTGGACGACGAAGAGGCACTTCAATGGATTACCTCCAACTCCCTACAGCACGACAATCTGTCACGGAAGCTTCTGAAATGGCTAACTTCGGCATCAACCTGTACCAGGAGCATTCGATGGGGTCCACCCGTTTTCTGCTGGCCTTCTCGGCCGTGACGACCCTCGCGGCCTGTGGCGGCACCGTCCCGCAGCCGGAAGCCGCTCCATCCCCGGAGCAACCCCCGGAGGCGACGGAGTCGGACATCCCGCTCGTGGACCTGCCTGTAGAGGTCGAACTGATAGAGGTCGAACCTACACTGCCGGTCGAGGAAGCGCCCGAGTATGACGTGATCATCCAGGGCGGCCGTATCGTGGATGGCACAGGAAGCGGCTGGTTCTACGGCGACTTGGCGATCAAGGGTGATCGTATCGCACGCATCACTCCGCCCGGCTTGCTGGGCGAGGCGACGACCGGCGCCCGGATCGATGCCCGGGGACACGTCGTGGCCCCCGGATTCATCGATATCCAGAGCCACTCCCGCAGTGCATTCCTGAGCGGAGACGGGCGGGTCGTGAGCAAGGTCACCCAGGGTGTCACGACCGAGATCATGGGTGAGGGGAGCACGAATGCACCCGTGAATCCGGCTTCGCTCGGCCCTCCCGAGGACGACGAAAGCGAAGCGGATCGCTTGAATCGGCTGTTCTCCGGCGAACGGGGATTCGATGCGTGGCTCAACACCATGGAGGAGCGCGGCACGTCCGTGAACTTTGGGTCGTTCGTCGGCGCCAGCACCATTCGCGCCTATGTCAAAGGGTCCTCGATGGGCCCCGCGAGCCCGGAGCAGCTCCGCACGATGGAGCTCCTCGTTACCAGGGCCATGGAGGACGGAGCGTTCGGGATCGCCTCGGCGCTCATCTATCCTCCCGGGAACTTTGCCTCGACCGAGGAGCTGGGGGCGATTTCAGCGGCCATGGCCCCTTACGGGGGGCTCTACATCACCCACATGCGGTCCGAGGCCGACAAGTTCCTCGAGGCGATCGATGAGGCCATCGAGATCGGCAGGCTAGGAGGGGTTCCGGTCGAGATCTATCACCTCAAAGCGGCTGGGCAGCGCAACTGGCACAAGGCCGCCGAGGCCATTGCGAAGATCGACTCGGCCCGGGCGGAAGGTGTCGATATCCAAGCCAACATGTACCCGTACGTGGCGGGCAGCACGGGCCTGACCGCCTGCTTCCCACCTTCGGCGTCGGCAAACGGTCGTCTCTACGAAAATTTGGAAAGTGAGGACGGCCGCGCGCGCATTCGGGCCGAGATCATGGAGCAGACCGGCGGCTGGGAGAACCTCTGCGCCTTGAGCCAGGCCGAAGGTGTGCTGTTGCTCGGCCTGAACGAGCCCGAGAACCGGAAGTACGTCGGCAAATACCTGTCGGAGGTCGCTGCCGCTGAAGGCAAGGACTGGATCGACACGGCAATGGATCTGGTCCTCTCGGAGCGACAGCGCGTCGGAACCGTGTACTTCCTCATGAGCGAAGAGAATGTCAGGCTGCAGTTGCGGCAGCCGTGGATGAAGTTCGGAACCGACGCTGGTGGAGTGGATCCGGAGCGGACCGGAGCCCTCGTGCACCCCAGGTCGTACGGCACGTTTACGCGTATTCTCGGACGCTACGTGCGTGAACAGGGCGTGATTTCGCTCGAGGATGCCATCCGCAAGATGACCTCAGCCGTAACGACCCGGCTGTCGATTCAGGGCCGCGGCGTCCTACGCGAGGGGTTGTTTGCCGACGTGGTGATCTTCGATCCGGCGACCATCATCGACCACGCGACATTCGAGAAGCCACACCAGGTCTCGGAAGGGGTACGTGACGTTTTCGTAAACGGCGTAGCCGTTCTCCGAGACGGCGTGCACACGGGAGCAAAGCCCGGTCGGGTGGTGCGTGGTCCGGGTTACAGGGGTGAGGGGCGGCGCCCTATTTCTCAGCCGTGACAGGCGGGGTCGAGGCCAGCTTCCACACGCCCAGCGTGAGCAACGGCAGGATCACCACCACCAGGAAGACCCAGGTGAGCGTGCCGTAGCCGCGGGCGATGAGATCAATGAGCCCGAACTGCGCGATTGCGGTTCCCGCCAAGAGCAGCCCGAGGGCAACCGCTGGCCGAACGGTGGCCGGAAGTGTGCGGCCCTGCTCGCGGAAAGCCTCCGCAATGCGCTCGTTCACGGCGTGGATCATGCCAGTACCAGTCTCGATCAGGGTGCCGAAAAGGGCGACCTGGAACACGATCTGGAATGTTCTCGAACCCAACTGATCCAACAGGTAGTTCGCCGGGACCACCTGAGAGGCGATCTCGGGGTAATGGCCCGCCATCACGATCAGGAACAAGAAGGCAGGTATGATGGCGATCGGGCCCGCCAGGGTGCCGGCGATCAGCGCCTCGCGCCGGGTCTGCACGTGCCTGACGCAAAACAGCAGCGCTGGGACGAGCGCGACGTTGTAGGAGGCGTAGCGGATACCGCCCACCACCCATCCCGGCTCGATGGGCACGGAACGCAACGATTCGGCGATGGCTGGGCCGAACTTGCCCAGCGACCAGGCGAACAACACCAGGTAGACGCCGTAGAGAACGACCGACCAGCCCGCGAAAACGCCCTCGATCAATCTCGACCCTTCGAACGTAAGGAACCCGATCGCCATCATGATCCCCAGGACTCCGAAGAGGTAGGGCAGCCCGAATGTGTCCTCCAGGATCGACCCCGCGGCGGCGGCGATCACCGCGAGCACGAGAAGGAGCATCAAGAAGTAGCTCCCCTCGTAGATCACCCAGCCCCTCCCGAGCAAATGCTTGCAGAACGTGCGATAGTCGAACGCCTGGAAGTGCCGTGCGAACTCGAACGCCACTGCGCACACCACACTCCACAACACCATGGAGACGAGCATCATCGCGAGGATACCACCGGTTGGTCCGTACGGGAGGAAGAACTCGGCCAACTCCCGCCCCGTCCCGTAACCACCCGCGATCACGACCGATTGGAAGACGAGCCCTGGTAGCAGGTACCGCTGCAGGAACGAGGGTTTCAAGGCGGTCTCCGGCGTGTCGGGTGACTGGAACGAGTGATCTGATCATGCCCGCAGGCACCGCACCGCGCCAGTTCTTCCTCAGGGATGTGACGTTTTGTCCGATTGGATCGTCTTATGGTTGTAGGGAAGGGCGTTCGTGAAACCAGCTAGGGGCCCGGCCGTCTTGCGGAAGAGACACGGGGATTGAGGCCGATGCAGACTTGGTGGAAGGGGAACCGTCGGCTGGGACGGTAGTCAGTCATGCGTGCTACGCATACTTCAGCGACGTCCGCTATTGCCGCGTCGTCTTCGACCGCCCGAGCGCGTTGAACGTGACGAGGTAGGTCGTCCCGCGGCTTGAAACCGTGATGCCGTTCCCGGCCACCCCGCACACGCTGCACACCCCCCGCGGATTGAAGGTGAGGCTGTCGCCGTCCATGTTCGAGTCGAGCGTAGTCACGTCGAAGTCGCTCTCCGAGCCGAACGGCACGATGCGGAGCGTGTCCGTTTCGCTCCGGATCATGATCTGCAAGGCCACCGGATCCACGATCAAGCTCACCGGTCTCCGCCGCTGGACGGCGTACGACCTCGTAAGCGAAACGTAATTGCCCACGACTTTCGCTGCTCGCTGCGGTGCGACCCGATCCCGGTATTGGGTGTACTGGCCGCCCGCGATCCCTGCCATGACACCGACGATGATGATGACCGTAATGAGCTCAATCAGTGAGAAGCCCGCCGCACTCGTCGGGCCGTCCCGTCGCTGTGGGACCTCGTTCATGCCGATTGTCTCGTGTAGCTCGGTGTTCATTTCGATGCCCCCGGGCTCGAGTTGCGCCCTATATAATAGCAGGTTCCATGCCGGTTCAGCTACGATCTTGTAAACGGTTGACGTCCAATCAGATAGAGAGATGCTCGCACCATCTGAGGCCACTCCGGCCCCAGACAAAAGTGGCCGATTCGGACAAATTGTCTGGCGTCATGTCCCAGCCTCTTCCCGGGCGCCCTCGCGCCGCTCCTCGGCGAGTCGCTGGGTACGGGCCTCCTCCCAAGGGAAACCGGACGCCCCGTATGCAGCGGCGAGATAGCTGAGAAAGTCCCCCTCGACCTCGGGCGTCGCTCCGGGGAACTGGAGGTAGTCCCCCACGCCGCGCGAGGTAGTTGCCAGCAACTCGTCGTTCTGCGCGGTGGTGGAGGAGTGAACGTAGAGTGGCGCCCCGAACAGCAGCAGGCCGTTGTCGTCCGTGTTGATGCGCGCGCCCTCCGCGAGCGTCGCGACTTCGTCGGGCCCGATTCGGGCCTGAGCAAGAACGGCGGCGAACTCGTGGAACCCCAACCGCGCCAGGTCACTCCGTACGGCCGGCACCTGCCAACGTGCACCGAGGCGGGCGACGTCCAACTCGATGGGGTTCTTTGAGCCCACCAGGATCAGGTCGTTTTCGCGCAGCGGATGGAACACGTACACGTACGGGAAAACCGACTGGAACGTGGCGATGGCGGAGCGTAGCAGCTGGGGATGCAGCGAGTACAGCTGGATCCACTGGGTGAAGAGCCCACCGTCCCGCAACGCTCGGCCCCCGATCTCGAAGAACTCCCGCGTGAACAGGTTCGCGGAGCCGGCCATCCAGGGGTTCGAGGGCTCCGAGATAATCACGTCGTATAGCTCCTCCGTCCCACGAAGGTAGCTGCGAGCATCTGCGAAGGTCAGCGTGGTGCGGGGATCATCCAGAGGACGCCCGTTCACGAAGTCGAAGAACCGGGCCGCGGACTCGGCCGCGGGCTCGATCTCCACGATATCCAGCTTCTCGACCGGGTGCGTGAGGACGGAGCCTGCGGTGGTCCCGCTGGCGAGTCCGATGACGAGAATGAGTTCCGGAGCGGGATGGAGCAGCAGCGGCGCGTGCGCCAGCATGACCTGCGTGTGCATATCAGTTACCGACGACGCGTCCGCCTTGCCATCGGTCATGTAGACGAGGTTGGGGACTTCCTCATTATCGATCCGCTCCGGCCGCCAAGCGACCGTCACCGTAGAGACCGGCCCGTCCTTGTAGTAGAGCAGGTCCCAGGCCTCGGTGTACTCGCGGAACTCGGCGCGCGTGAAGTCCATCGTCAGCGAGTTCACGTACTCGTACATCCCGCTGGTCATGACACCGGGATTCCAGCGGGGGACCATGACCATCGCCACGAAGGCGGCTGTGGTCACGGCGACGGCACGCCCCAACGCTGGTCGCAAGGACTTGCCGCGCCATTCGGCTCGAAAGACCGCGCCTACCGCCAGGTACACGAACGCCGCCCCGTAGATTGTCCCGCTGATGCCTAGCGTCGGGATGAGCAGGAAGCCTCCCGCGAACGCGCCCAGAACGGCCCCAGCGGTGTTTCCGGCGTACAGCCGGCCCACGGAAGCTCCCACACGCTCGGTCGTGAGTCCCGCCGAGGCTAGGCCTGCAGGGAAAAGCCCACCCATCGCGAGAGTGGGCAGGAAGAGGGCGGCACCACACACGATGGCTTCGATGCCGAATACGACCCGGGGCGAGAAGCCGCCCTCCCAAAAGTGGAAGAGCCGTGCAAACAGGTATGGGAGTTCGGCCGTGAGCCCGAGAGACACGATCGACAGCAGTCCAGAGGCCGTCGCCAGCATCCAGAACAGCCGTGGCCCGCTCCGGTCCCACCTCTCCAGGACTCTCGAGAAGAGCACGCTACCCAACCCGAGGCCCACCAGGAACGTGGCCAGCATGATGCTGAACGCGTACACGGAGGGGCCCAAGACGAGCCCGAGCACCCTCGTCCACGCGACTTGGAGCGCCATCGCAGCGAAGCCGGTGAACGCGAGCGCGACTACGGTGTTCAGCTCCTCCGCGGAGATTCGGCTCACGGCCGGCGCCCGCTCGGGCGCTTTACCCGGAGGTGCGGGGACCGAAACGGGGGAGCCCTCGTAGCGCCGCGACAGATAGAACGCGCCAGCGGCAACGCCGAGGTTGACCGCGACCGCGGCCGCGATCGTCGTCGTGAAGCCGAAGCGCGGCAGCAGCAGGAAGCCCGTCACGACCACACCGGTGACTGCTCCTAGTGTGTTGATCCCGTACAAGAGACCGATCCCGCCCACCAGCGATGTCGTCTCCCGTCGGCTCCAGTGCTGGGCTACGACCGGAAGCGTCGCTCCCATGAGGAGGGTAGCGGGCAGTAGCACGGCGAAGGACACGGCGAAGCGGGCGACGCCGAAGAGGAACGGGCTCGCGCCCATCGCGGTCCAGAGTGCCCCGTAAAGGGGAGCCAGTCCCGCGAAGATGAGTGGAACCAGGAGCGCATAGAGACCGATGCCGATCTCGAGCCACGCGTACGTGCGGAGAGGACGGGCCCACCCTCTCACCTTCCGGCCGAAGCCGTAGCTTCCGAGGGCGAGCCCGGCCATGAAGGCCGCGAGAACCGTGGCGGCCGCATGACTCGTGCTGCCGAAGATCAGCTCCAGCGAGCGAAGCCAGGCGACTTCGTACACCAGACTCGCGGCGCCGGACATGAAGAAGCACGCGTAGAGGAGGAGCGCCGCGCTTGAGCGACGCTCCTCCTCTACTCTGCCCGGTTCCGAACGGTGATCCTGCGCTCTGCCGGGCGAGGACGCAGAGCTCCGTTCCATCAGTTGTTCGGGCCGGCCTCGCGGAAGAGGTCGTAGTTCTGCTGGATGTAGAGGTCGTCGGGCTTGAGCTCGAGAGCCCGTTCGTAGCTCTCGCGGGCCTTCTGGAACTCGCCCATCTGCTCGAAGGCGACGGCCAGGTTGTTGAACGCAGATGGGTTTTGAGGGTCGTCCTGGACGGCCTTCTCGAAGCGGAACAGCGCCTCGCGCCACATGCCCTTCTGCGCCACCTCGATCCCGAACTTCACCTCCTTGGCGGACTTGTCCGCCGCCGAAGACGAGCCGGTAACGAGGAAGAGGAAGAGGGGGAGTAGGACCAGCGCCCGCTTCACCGTGAGCCT
>JADFRS010000064.1 GCA_022561145.1 Gemmatimonadota bacterium | reverse complement strand
GAGCCGCTGCCGCTGCTAGCCTGGCGCCGCTAACGCTGGGTCACCGTTAGGGTGGGGCAGATGACTCGGAAATGGGGATTGCTTCTCGGAGTCGCGGTATTCGCGCTGCTGCTCCTGCCTGCGTGTGGGTCTTCAAGATCCCACGCCCACGCCCACATCGGCGCCTGCGCCCGCAGAGCCGACCGCCACGCCAACGCCAGCACCACCGACCTTCGAGGAGGAGTGGGAAGCGTTGAAGGCCGCCGCCCAAGAGGAAGGCAAGCTGGTGCTGGTGACGGGCAACAGTCCAGCGAGGGGCCTTGTTCCTGTGGTCCGCGGGGTGTTCGGCGAGCAGTTCGGCCTCGAGGTGACCATCTCCGGTGGGAACGGTAGTCAGCAGACGGCGCGCATACCGGCGGAGCGCGCGGGAGGCCGGTACGAAGTGGATGTCGTCATCCACGGCCGAACGACGATGGGAGAGCGGCTGGGCCCCACCGGAGTCTTCGTACCCATCCAGGAGCAACTGTTCCACCCCGACGCGATCGATCCGTCGAATTGGTGGATGAACCGCTTCTTCTACAGAGAACCGGACGGAGTGGAGCCGAAATATAGTGTCGCCACTGCGGTTAGAGCGCTGAGAAATCCGATAGACCCCGGTTACAACACCGAGACCATTACCGAGGCGGTTATCGCGGAGATCAACTCGGTTTGGGATTTCCTCGACGACAAGTGGAAGGGCCAAATAATCGCGGTCAGTCCCTTGGAAACCGGGGTCTCCGCGAAGACTCCAACTGATCTATTCCCACCCTGAGTTGGGTCCCGATGGATCGCGCGGTTCTATAGCAGGGAATTGGACGTGACGTTCGTGGGAGACAGTCGACAGATCGTGGATAGCGTCGCGCTGGGTGGCCATGCGTTTTCCATGTTTGACGTGGGAGCCGGCACCGCATACGTCGTGCTCAAAGCTCAAGGCGTGCCCGTAGATCTGTGGTCCAAAAACCTCAAAGAAGGCGGCATCGTGACGGCCGCTGGCTCCTGGTCCTGGATCGCGGTGATGGATCGGGCGCCACATCCGAATGCGGCAAAGCTCTTCGCCAACTGGTGGCTTACCAAGGAAGCCCAGACGGCCTATAACACGCTGGTCACCGGTGGCGGGCAGCCGCCTTCGCTTCGCGAAGACGTGCCTCCGGGCGTAACCCTCCCGCAGGAGCGGCGCGAGCCCGGCGTCGTGTACATCATGGGGAGCCTTGACACGAGTCTGCCCGACCGGACGCTCGAGGCGGTCGAGTTCGCACAGCGCATGTTCCTGGAGCGCTAGCGGGGTGCTGAAACCCGCTTGGCTCGCGCCGACGCACTCGGCCCGGTCACGGTGCGTCGACTGGGTCATCGCGATCCTCCTTTTTCTCCGCGGGCGCGGCGTTGCGTCGCGTGCTCGCGGGAGCGCGAGGATTCTATGCGCCCAAAGAGGGAGCGTCAAAAGGGGCGGTGTCCATCCGAGGGCGGCGGAGTGGCATCGTCTCGCAGCCCTGAGCGGCTTGACGGCCACGCTCGGCGTGGCGAGGGACGCCATACGAACTAGCAGTAGCTCTTCAAGTTGTCTTTGGCGAGTCGAACGCAGGCGCGAACAAGAAGCACGCCACTTCATCATGCCGCCGGAGTACCGTGACTACCGAATGGGGCCGTTCCTTTAAGACTCCTAGCGGTCACATGTTATCTGTAGGAAATTCCCCGAGCGGTCCCGGAAGTAGATATCCTTCCCGTCTAGCTCAAAGGGAATCTTGCCTCCGTCGTAGACAAGCGCAACTGAGGACACGCGAACGCCAGACAGGTAGCGAGCTACATCGTTGGCGGACTGAGGACTATGAAAGACCAGCCGGGGAGTCCCGCGAAGTATTTCCTCGAGAGGCTCAAACAGCCTCTTTCCCGTCAGGATTACCGCCACCATAGACTCGCCGTAGCGCATGAAGAGCTGCGGTATCGAGTTGGGCTCCGGCTTGTGCGACCGGAAGGAGACGATTGCACGGCGCGTCCATGGCGCGCAGGGATCATCGCCCTCGTACCAAACCTCGCGCGCGTCAACCCCGTCTTCCGTCCTCCATCCATGGTAGTGCTCTAACTCCCCGTCGAGTGCGTTGAGAAAGATCACCTCGCCTTCCTCAAGGTCGCGGACAATCACTACCGCATGGTTGAGCAATAGTCCATCGCCATCCGAGGCGACGAGCTGCACGATGTTGCCACTTGGATCGTTGATGTACGGACTGACCTCACGCTCATCGGGGTGATCTTCCCGCCACCAATTGACGGTGCTGCCTTCCCTCGTTAGCGAGTCAACCATCCGCTGAAGGTCGGAGCGGGGGACCCGATAACCGTGGTGCTGTCCAGCGACGGCGAGGGTCCGGGGCTTCGGACGCCGGACGAACTCGATCTGCTGGCTGCCGCAATGGAAGAGCATCCGTTTGGCTTCAACTTGCCACTCCCCGCCAGCGGTTTGGAAGATCGTTTCATAGAAAGCGCGGGTCGCCTCCAGGTCCTTGACCTCGACGACCGCCCCAGCAAGGCGATCAAGGATAATCGACCCTGGCGCGGGCTTCTGCCAAGGAACAGTGGCCGGAGTTTGCTGGAGCATGAGCGGCTTCGCCTCCGACGGTGTCGCCTGTCCTAGAATTCCGTGGTGTTCGTGAGTGCACCCTTTAGTGGCGCACGACCATGATTGGATCGTAGCTAGTCTCCTCATCGCGCCGCCAGCAGATTTCCATGAAATTCCCGCCGGGGTCGGTGAAGTAGATGGACTCTCCGAAAGGTCCTTGCTCCGGATGTTCCACCGGGCCTTCGAACGCGATACCTTCCTGCCGTACCTTCTCCACGATCTCGCCGAACCGCGCATGGGGGACGGTGAACGCATGCCTCCCACCAGCGATCCCTCGCGGGCTCCCCGTCTCAGTGACCGGACGCCGATGAGGAAACATGACGAAGAGGTAATCACCGATGATGTGGCAGGTGTGCGGAGCACCCCGTCCAACCCGGATCCAGTCCATGGTCAGTGAGGTTCGGTTGCAGTGCTCACCGCCAAGTATGCGCTCGTAGAACTCCTCACCATCCCGCACATCCGGGACGCTTAGGCCGCTATGGTTCAGCCCTTGAATGTTGGCCATGTGTAGACCTCCAGTCGTTGTATAGGTCGGTCGAATCAGGTTCTGGCCGCCAGTTGCTTGTCCGAGGCACTCTCGCTCCCAGGACCCAGTTTCCGCGACTGCCCTGTCCCGCCCGGAGGATCGGCTGCCTGTTCGGGCGAGAAACACGGGCGCTCGATGATTGTTCCAGTGTCTACGAGCACGTTGCCCGCATCGCTGAAACTGATCGGGTGGAGCCGCAGGGCGCTCAGGTAGGGCTGTCCCGCCACACAGTTACCTTGGCGGTCAAACTCGGCGCCATGGTAGGGACAATGGAAGCGCCAGTGAGCCGGCTCGTAGACGACGCGACCGTTCAGGTGGCTGCACCAGCGGCTATTCGCCAAAAAGCCTTCTTTCGTTCTCACGAGGTAGAATTCGGCTTCCTTGAAGAGCTTCACGGCCCCGACCTTGTACTGGTCGGCGGGCCCACAATCAACCATTCCCAGGTCCGGAACGGTCGGTTCAAATGCCTCCTCAGTGAAGCAATTGATCTCCAGGTGGTGCCCGTCGGGGTCGATCAAGTTCATCGTATATTCGCCATCTATGAGGAACTGAGCCCGGTAAACTCCGAGCTGCAGGCCCTTCTCCCTACAGCGGTCCAGCAGGGCGCGATACTGACTCGGGGTCATGGAGAACGCATGGTGATAACCGTTCTTGCCCGCGGGCTGCGGGGATACTTCATCCTCCTGCACCAACACGAGGTACTGGCCGGTATTCATCTGCAGCAGCGAATGTGGCGCCGACTCCGCAGTAAGACCTCGTCCACGTAGGTCCATGCCCAAAAAGTCGCGGTAGTACTCCTCGCTATAATCGAGATCCGATACGCCAAGCACCAGATGGCTCAGGCGCTGGGCTTCAATCCCCTTGCCGCTCGGCTCGCCGATTTGCATACCACTGTGCCCGCCGTAGCGCGGCACCGAATCAAAGAATTGGGGAGGAGGGGTTCTCCACCCTCTCTCGATCTGACGTCTCGTAAAGTAACGCACAGGCCGGTCTGCGGCAGCTGATGGGTCTTTCTGTCCAGCCGACCGCATCCTAGGATCGTTCGTCGATTTCGTTGCCATGTTCTCCTCGAAGTCTTCCGGAGCAGCCCCCGAGATATAGGCGTCCCGCAGCGGTTGCTGCAGGACCAGCACAACGGGTGGCTCACCCTGCTCATGGAAGCGGCCTACGCCAACTCCCGGGCCTCAGGTGCAAGTCGCGGCCATCATGGCTCCGCGGGCGGTATCGGTCAAGCAATATCTGTGAGATGACAGTACACCTTACCCGGCACCATGCTCTCTTGCAGGCCACTAACTCGCATGACGGCCACGATCCGGCCGTACCATCACGCCTGGCGGATGTCCGAAAGATCGCCGGCGCTCGTAGCCCCCGAAGGACACCTCACACGTCGACTGAACGTCTGAGACACGCGGGATGGGACGCTACGATCGCACGCCCAGGGTAGCGGTGTAGGTCATCTAAGAAACTGCTACTATCTCGCCGACGGAGGCGGCGAGCTCATTACAGCCACCGCTCCCACCGGATCGGTTGAGATCGGAGACCCTCGGATGGCTTGCTTCAGCGACAGGGGGGATCCGTCGAGCGTCTGAGTCGCGCTCCCCGCAAAGGAGGAGTTCGCATGGAACGAAGGCCGATGCACCGCTTGGGGGTCTTGGCATTCCCTGTCTTGAGCGCAGCGCTGCTGCTGATTGCGGTGGCCTGCGGCTCGGACGAGCCGACGGCGACGCCCACGCTGAGTCCGACGGCGACGCTTGTGCCAGGCGGGCCGTCTTCGCCGACCCCCACGCCCGACGCGCTGGCCGTGTTCGAGGCGGAGTGGGACGCGCTGATCGTTGCCGCCCAAGAGGAAACGGCCGGCGAGACGATCACCATCATGCGTGTCATCCGCGGGTGCACCGGGCCGCTGGCCGAGCTGTTCGAGCAGGAGTTCGACATTTCCCTCCGGTTCGAGGACACGAGTGTGAGCACCGTCGCCGACCGCGTCCTCGCCGAGATGTCGGCGGGGCGGCTCAGCATCGATTTCTCAGCCATGACGGAAGGCCGGATCACGGACCAGCTCGCGCCCGGCGGAGCTCTCGACGAGTTCGAGCCCTACCTCTTTCATCCCGGGGTGATCGACAAGTCCCAGTGGTTCGGGGGCCGTTACTTCTGGCGCGACGTCGAGGAGAAGTACGGGTTCATGCATGGGGCGAACGTCGAGGAACAGATGATCGCGCTGGCCTACAACCGTGCAATGTTCAGCCCGGCCGACATCACGTCGTACTGGGACCTCCTCAAGCCGGAGTTCGCCTCCATGATTGTCGCCGGCGGCCTCGGCCGTCCGTCCGGAGGCTATCTCGATGCGTACAATCATCCCGATCTCGGCCCTGACTTCGTGCGCCAGCTCGTCGAGAGCCCGGACATCACCTTCACCGCCGACACTCGTCTGGCGGTCGATGGCCTGTTGGCCGGGCGCTACGGCATCGGAATCTTCCTCCCCGGAGGGGCACAGGACTCCCTGACGTTGCTGCAGTTGATATCGCCCGACAACTTCCCCGTTCTCCAAACCGGGTTCGAAGAGGAGGGTCTGCCGACGCTGTCCGTCAAGGAGCGGGGGATCCTGAGGCCGTCGAGCCACGACGCCTCGCTCGCGATCTTCAAGAACCCCCCGCACCCGAACTTCACGAAGCTTTTCGTGAACTGGTTCCTGACGCACGAGATCCAGACTTTCCGGAATGAGTGCCTCGATGCGGCGCGCCCTCCGCAGCCGAGCATGCGGGAGGGAATCCCCATCGGCAACGTGCTTCCCGCCGCCTACCGGGACCCCGGGAAGGAATATGCGATGCTCACCGGCACGGCCGAGCTGAACGAGGCACGCGGAGTGGCGCACGACGCAATCACGGCGTGGTGGCAGGCTCGCTAGCCGGTACCACGGCCCAAGGGCAGCCAACCGTCGGAGCCAGGCCGTCGCCGCGCGCCGCGCGTTGGCGTCGGCGTTGGAGGTAGATGGGAAGGGATGGTCTCGCCACAGCAAAAGACCGTAGCCGCACGCCTCTCTCGCCTCGCCGGAGGACTCCGTGCGGCTCGCTCGCAGCAGCCGGTCTTCATCATGGCGGTGCTGCTCCTGGTGCTCGGGTTCTTCCTCATCTACCCGATCCTCCTGATGGTGGTGCTGAGCTTCAACGTCGCTCCGCACATCTTCTTGGAGGCGGAGTGGGGACTCGACAACTGGCGGATCCCTTTTGAGGACCCACGGGTCTTCCAGGCGGTTGCCAACAGCTTCCTGATATGGGGTGCGACGGTCGGACTCAGCTTCCCTATCGCCACCTTGATTTCGTGGGTGCTCGCGCGCACGAACATCCCGTTCAGCCACAGCCTCGAATTCCTCTTCTGGATCTCCTACCTCATGCCTGGGATTTCCGTAGTTCTCGCGTGGATCTTCCTGCTCGACCCGCACCTCGGCTACTTGAACACCCTGGTGGAGTTCCTGCCGTTCGTCGAACAGGGGCCGTTCAACATCTTCAGCGTCCCCGGGATCGTCTGGGCGGGGCTGATGACCAATGGCATCTCCACCAAGGTCATGCTGATGACGCCGGCGTTCCGGAACATGGACCAGACACTGGAGGAGGCGGCGCGCGTCGCCGGGGCGTCGACAATCTCGACGATGTTCCGGGTGACGCTGCCGCTCATGGTCTCGCCGATGGCGCTCGTCTTCGCGCTCCAACTGGTACGAGTCTTCCAGTCGTTCGAGATTGAGCAGCTCCTCGGTGTTCCGTTCGGCTTCTTCGTCTACTCGACGCTGATCTTCGATTTCGCGAGACAGGAGGCGCCGCAGTATGCACCGGCCATGGTCCTCGGCCTCATGACCATCTTCATCATCGTGCTCATCGTTCCGCTCCAACGCTGGATCCTTCAGCGGAGGCGGTACACGACCATCACCGGACATTTCCGGCCGGGCCTCATTGACCTTGGACGCGCGCGGTACCCACTCTTCCTCACTTTCGGCACCCTCCTCTTCCTGCTGACCATCGGACCGGGAATCGTGCTCCTGGCAGGTAGCTTCATGGTGCGCGCGGGGTTCTGGTTCCAACCACTCATCACCACCCACCACTGGGAGGGCGTGCTCACCGACGCCCGCTTCCTCGGGGCCGTGAAGAACACGCTCGTGCTGGCGGTCACCGCCGCGGTACTCAGTCCCATCTTGTTTTCGCTCATCGCCTACATCCTGGTGCGCACCCGGTGGGCTGGGCGATCGGTGCTGGACTTCATCATCTGGGGGTCCGCGGTCGTCCCTGGGATGTTGTCGGGCTTGGGCTTGCTGATGGTCGTGCTGGGAACCCCTGTTATTGGAATGCTCTACGGCACCGTGTGGATCCTGATCATCATCGTCGTCCTCCAGGGCAACACGACCGGTGTCAACATCAGCAAAGCAGCGATCGTGCAGGTTGGGTTCGACATGGAGGAGGCGGCTCGGGTGTCGGGAGCCGGGTGGCTCGGGACCTACTTCCGCATATGGGTTCCCCTCCTCGCTCCGACGTTGGTGCTCCTTTCCACGATGAACTTCGTGATGGCCGCCGGAGCGACAAGCAGCCTGATCCTGCTTGTTTCGTTCGACAATCAGACGCTGTCCATCCTGGCGCTGCTCCTGACCGAGGACGGGAAGCGGGAGGCCGCGTCCATCGTCGGCTTGGCCATCATCGTCGTGACGACGGGGATGGCCCTCATCGCCCGCCACTACGGGCTGCAGTTCGGTGTGAGCCATCATCATTGAGCCACCGTCGTGAGCTTGTCGCGTCTTGCCCGCGGAGGTATATTCGTTGCCCCCGACCGCACGTCGCGGGCCCACGCGGCAACGGGTGAGTCGACGCGATCCGGAGGGTGCCATGCGCGATGGATTCCGAGTGTTCGACTCCGACACGCATTTCCACCCCACGGTGGAAAGCCTGGTCAATTACTTCGACGCGGACATGAAGGCGCGGGAGGCGGAGCTCGCGCAGTTCACGCACACCCGTAAGGTCGGCAGGGCCGGCCAAATCCTTAAGGGCGACGAGATACGTAGCTTGTACCGGTTCCCACAGGACCGGGGGGATGGCTGGGGTGGCAGCATCCCCCGCGTCTTGGGCCAGGCGGGCCCTGGCACGGAGAAAAAGCGTTTCCAAACGTTCATGGGCGAGCGGTTCCCGACCGTCGGCGCGGAGGACTTCGACATCCCCGCCCGCATCCGCGAGATGGACGAGGAGGGCGTGGACACGCAGCTTCTCGTAACCACGCCCTTCGCGGGGCACCCGGAGCCGGCCGTCGACTTGGGGCTCCTGCAGGCCCACCACCGGTTCGTGGACGACGTCTGCTCGCGGTACCCCGGCCGGCTGACGGCGATGCTCAACGTGAATGCTCGCCTGCCGATCGAGGACTCGGTGTCCGAGATCAAGGCCTGGGGCAAGAAGCCATGGGCGGTCGCTCTGAAGGTGGAGCTGCCGTTGGGCTACCCGATCGACCACCCGGACCTGCTGCCCATCTGGGCGGCGGCCGAGGAGTTCGGCCTCTGCGTCGCGCACCACAGCTTCGCCGCTGGCTACCCCGGCTACCGCGACATGTGGGGCAACCCGTTCATCGGCCGCACGGCGTCCCACCCGTGGGCCGCGATGCGCGCCATCGCGGCGTTCATGGGCGCCGGCCTCATGGACCGCTTCCCGGAGCTCCACTTCGCCATCCTGGAGTCCGGCTTTGGCTGGCTGCCGTTCTGGATGAAGCGCATGGAGGACCAAGTGGTCTACATGGGCTACGTCGCGGAGAACCTCCAGCACACTATGACTGAATATATGACGGACGGGCGCTTCTACGCAGCGGTGGTCCTCCACGAAGGCCCCGACATGGTGCGGATGGTCAACGAGCTGATGGGCGAGGGGGTGCTCATGTTCAGCTCCGACTATCCGCACGCGGAGTCGCGGTTCCCGAACTCAGTCGACGTGTTTACCGGTTGGGACGGCCTGACGCGCGAGACGAAGCAGAAGCTGCTCTGGGACAACGCTGCGAGCTGCTTCCGCCTCCCGTAGCTCGCGCATCGCTGACCTGCATGGTGGGTACGAGGCCGCGTCGCATCGGGCTGTCGAACCTCGTGGAATCGGTCAGCTCCCGCGGGAAAATGAGGTCGGGCGCGCACGGCACGCCCTGAGGCAGGAGGGCCCGGGAATGACAGGGAAGCGTTCTGGACTACTGGGTGTCACCGCTGTCGTCACGGCGCTGTTCCTGGCGTCCTGTAGCGCTGATCCCACGGCCACACCTACGTCTCTGCCAACGGCCACGGCACTCCTAGAGCCGACGCCCACGCTCGACTCCGCCGCCCAGTTCCAGGCCGAATGGGAGGCGCTGATCGAGGCGGCGCAAGCCGAAGGTGAGATATCCATAACGGCCGGAGGGTCCGCCGGACGAAACTTCCGCCCCGTCATGGCGCTGTGGGAAGAGCGGTTCGGCATCACGCCAATCATCGCGACGGGGGGCGGCAGCGCGCACGTGAACCGTGTGTTGGCCGAGCGTGAGGTAGGCCGTCATCTGGTAGACGTCATGTATGGTGGCGCGACGTCGATGACCTCGAGGCTGATACCTGCGAATGCGCTTGACCCCATCGGGGAGCTATTCATACACCCTGAGGTGACTGACCGCACCCTCTGGCTCGGAGGCCAGCACTGGTACGCGGATCCACAGCAACAGTTCATTTTCGTTTTCTCCGCAAGCGCGAGGCCCATGACTCTCGGGATGCGCTACAACACGGACCTCGTCGCGCAAGAGGACATCGACGCCATGAACTCCGTGTTCGACTTCCTGGACCCCAAGTGGAACGGGAAGATCGTCGCTTTCAGTCCTACCGCCGGTGGCAGTAGTGGGACCTACTATGCGGCGTACGTCCATCCGGACATCGGCCCGGAGTGGATCGAGCGTTTCTTCTCGCCGGAGCTGGACGTGACCTTTGCCCAGGACATACGGTTCATCGCCGACGGCATCGCCAACCGCAAATTCCACTTCACACTCGGCGGCGGCGCCGTGAGCGACCTCGACGGGCTGGCGTCACTCGGCGCGCCCATTGGGGTGTTGGACAAGGAGTTCAAAGAGGGAGGCGAGCTCGCCGCGTCGAGCAGTGGCAGCCTTATGGCGATCGTGGCAGATCGGCCCCATCCGAACGCAACGAAGCTCTGGGTGAACTGGTGGCTGTCGAACGAAGGTCAGACGCTCATGCACACGATGTCCGAGGTGGGCCCGCAGCCGACCCTCCGGGAGGACGTAACCGAGTGGGGTAGGACTGAGGAGATGGATCGCAGGGTACCGGGGAAGTCCTACTTCTTCTTCGACGCGGACCCGGCGCTCGTCGAGCGGCGCCAGGAGGCCCTCGACTATGCGACCAGCACGTATAGGGCGACCCGCTAGAGGACGGCAGTCGGCTACACGCATCTCACCCTCGTGGCAGTGCACGACGGGTCCTTCGCTACCCGCGGGTGATGATTCGCTTTAGCTTGTTCTGACCACCGCCTCGCGCCGCGTCGAGCAGCGAGATATGGTTGTCGGAGCTCGTCGCCGGTGCCCGGCCGGTAACAGTAACAGCTGACGAACCGTGAAATTTGGCATCACGCTCCCGCAGTACGCGCAGGCGGTTTCGCCTGAGGGTTGCGTTGAGGTCGCCAAGGTTGCCGAGCGGCTAGGCTACGACTCCGTGTGGCTGGCTGACCACGTTGTGACGCCACCCACCTTCGCGAGTGCCTACGGGCCCGGCTTCATGGACCCTTTCGTGCTCATGGGCTACCTCGCGTCGGTGACCGAGCGGGTGGACATCGGTACGGCCGTCATTGTGGTCCCCTCTCGCAACCCGCTGGCTGTCGCCAGCATGCTCGCCACGGCCGACAAGCTTTCGGGCGGACGCATCATTTTCGGCGCGGGTGCTGGGTGGGACCGCGAGGAATTCGAGGCGCTCGGCGTGCCGTTCGAGGAGCGCGGGGCGATGACCGACGAATACCTGGCTATCATGCGCGCGCTCTGGACCGAAGAGGCGCCTGCCTTCGACGGCCGCTACTTCCGGTTCGCCAACGCCGTCATGGCGCCCAAACCCGTGCGGCCGGAGGGCGTCCGCGTGTGGATCGGCGGCAACGCTCCGGCCGCGCAGCGTCGAGCGGTCCGCTCAGGGGATGCCTGGCACCCGTCCAATGCCAGCCGCACCGAGCGGGAGTCAGGCATCGTCCGGATCCGTGAACTATGCGAGGCGTCCGGTCGTGCTGCGCCACCGGCGATGACCCTGCGGCTGGACATCCGGCTGGCGCTCGGGAACCGGCCAGATACGCCGCGGCCTTGGTGCATACGAGGCAAGCCAGCCGAAGTCGCCGAGCGCATCGGGACCGACTATGCAGGCCTCGGCTTGGAGCACTTGGGGGTGGATATGGCGGACCCCACGTGGGAGCAGATGGTCGAGTCCATCGACGCGTTCGCCCGAGACGTCATCCAGCACGTCGCCGCCCTCTAAGTGCCCCCGCCGTGTCGATTCGCGCCGACTGGCCACAGCTTGCTCGCACAGCCTCGGGCCGGCAACCTCCACCTCGTGGTCGCCGGTGTCCCAAGTCGATCCCGTCTTAACCCTTTGTCCGGCAGCGAGTCATATCTTCCGGGAGTAAGTCGTGACTCCATCAGACCAGTCGAGCCGCCGCATCAGCTCGTGGAATGTGCGGAGCAGCGGCGCCGCAAAGGGAAATAGTCCGGTCCGGCGCAGCAGATGCACGGGAGCGTAGAGGCCTACTCCCCCATCGCGGGCGCTAGTCACAGCCGCTAGGGTCGCCGTCTCCGTCACCCTGAAAGTCTCCAAGCCTACCTCTGCCAGCATGCGCGTCAGTGTGCGTCGCGAGAAAAGATAGACATGCTCCGGCATCTCGAAGTGACGCCAGCGTGGCCCTACGATGCGTGGCCAGAACCCCTCGATGTCGTGTGTGCCAACGACTAGTACTCCGCCAGGCTTAAGGACATTATTCAGGTCCCGAAGCACGCTCTTTGGATCTGACAGGTGCTCGACGGTCAACAGCATTGTGATCAAATCCAGGCTCTCTGACGGCAGGTCAACCTGTTCCACCGTGCCAGTGAAAACGGTAATCCCCAACTCTCGTCTCGCATGGTCGGTGGCATATGGCGAGACGTCCACGCCGTAAGGTTGCCAGCCGTGCTCACGAAACCGGTCCAGGACAATCCCCATGCTGCAACCCACATCTAGAACCTTACCTGGGGTCATGCCCTTCAGTGGTCTCAGGACCTCGTCAGCCACGAATCGCAAATGGTCACGCAGAGAAAGATAGTCTGCGTATCCACGCGGAGGCCCTTCCTCGGTCTGACTACGACGGTAGTAGCCTTCGGACTCGTAGATCGCTGTCAGTCTTGATGGGACCAGCCGTGGGTTGAGGAACACCAGGCCACAATTGGTGCATCGGACCACCTGGGACCCTTGGATAATGTAGAGGGGCCTGTGTCGGTCAGATCCGCACAGATTGCAGTCTACGATCTCCTGCTCTGCCGCTGACACGACTCCCTCCACCAAAGCGCTCCCCCGAGGAACGAACCCTTTGAAGGCTCGCCTTCGCGACCTCGCCACTTCCATACGCGACGGGCTCGAGGCCCCCGGTCCAGGGCAACATCCCACATGCCTGTCGGAAAATGGTGGTGCTCTCAGATTCGCAGCAAAATCGCCGCAACAGTCTTGACTTTACTCGCCCTTGCTCCCCTATGCTCACCGTGTCCTGAGTGGCCGAGGAAAAGGCGGGGTCGAGGTAGGAGGCCGGGCGGGCTGGACCGTTCTGCCGAGCACCGGAGCCCAGCCGGGGCGCCCCGGTCGCTCAGGACGATTTTGTTCGGCCCTAGCCTCTGAGCATTTTATGCGCCTAGACTCCTGTCGAAGCGGTGGCTGCCACGCCTATACGATCGGAGGAGGCCGCCCACGTGCTCACGCCGATGCAGTCGACGTTCCTGAACGGCCAGCGGATCGCGCGCCTGGCCACCGCAGACAAAGCGGGCGTTCCTCAAATCGTGCCGGTCTGCTACGTGGTGGAAGGGGCGTCGGTCTACATCGCCCTCGATGCGAAACCCAAGCGCGTCGCCCCGCTGCGACTGAAGCGTGTCCGAAACATCGCGCAGAACGCGGAGGTGAGCCTGTTGGTCGATCGTTACGACGAGGACTGGAGCCAGCTCGGATGGGTGCGGTTAGACGGGCGCGCCGAACTCATCGAACAAGGCCCGGAGCATGCTGACGCGCTTCGCCTCCTCCGCCAGCGTTACCGGCAGTACGAGTCGATGCTCCCGGATGGCGCTGTCGTCATCGCGGTGCGCGTGCATCGAGTTGCAAGCTGGGGGGACCTGTCCGCGACGCTGTGACCTATCAGCCTTGGTGGAGATGGGGAGAGTCGAACTCCCGGACTAGCTTTAGCTTATTCAGCGTGTGCCGCCGCCGGGACGCTCGGTCATCTCGTGCCGCTGGCCAACGATTACCACTCTCGGCTTTCCTACCTCACCCCACGGCTTGCGAGCGGTCGTATTCCTCTGTCAGGACGAAGATCCTCCCGGAGGACATCGCCGGGTCGGGACGGTAGACGTACGTCTTGCCAGGCGCCAACTGCTCTTCGTAGAGGACCTCCTCCCGGCCTTCATTCCTGACCATCAGTGCGTACACGTCATTGGCTGGCAGATAGAATCGCGCGTAGCCTTCTCGGTTCGTCTCGTACCTTCCCCAGCCGACGACCGTCACCTCGGCCCCTGGCGTGGGCGCCCCGCCCTCGTCGAGCACCCTGAGCCTTGCGGTTCGCCGCGGGAATAGGCGGGTGATGAGGAGCTGCGTCAGCCGCCCCGGGTGCCCGGGCATGGGACCATCGGGGATGTTGTCTACGACATCCTTGGCGTACCCGAGCCGGTTGGGCGTCATCCAGTTCGGGCCATATTTGTGGCGCAGGTACTCCTCCGGTGGGTTAGGGACGAGGAACTTTTCACCGATGAAGTCGATCTCCTTCAGATCGGTGAAGAGCCGCACGGGAATCCGCACGCCGGGGAAGTGAACGATGTGCTGTTTGCGGACCCGGAAGCACACCCAATCGATCCTGATGTTGTGCTTCATGAGAGCCAACCAGATCTCGCGGTCCCCGAAGCTGCTCCGTCTCACGTGGAAGCCGCGGGCCATGAAAGAGTCCGCGACCGGCTCGATCACCCGTTCGTCGAATCCGTGAAGCCCCTCGATGCTGCCGATGTCGATATCGTCGTCCCACGGGATGAACGCGTTGTCCCGGACCGCGCCGAGGCAGGTGCCCTGCCGGAGAAAGAAAACGACGGCGTGCTCGTCGAAGACCTCCTTCGCTTCCCGCAGGAGCGCGGCGGCGACAGAGGTATCCATGGACGGCGTAGTCCTCATCAGCAGGTCCATTGCCGCGTCGGCTGCACTGTCATTCGCGCTCATGGTCCTCCTCCATCGAACACCGGGCCATTAGCTCGCGGGCCATCTCCCACCCAGTCTCCCACGGATGACGTTCGAGGGTGTGCCACATTCGGTTGCGGCATGACGCTTCGCGCCGGAGCGTGGACCCATGGCTAATCACGGTAGGGCAAGGAGAGTAGCTACAGCTAGTTTGGCCGAGTGGAGCGGGATGGGACGCGAACTAGCATTAGTTTGTTTGGGGTTTTGGCGTAAGGCGTACGGTCGACCGATAAGCCCGCGCTCTAGCCGTCCGCTCGCTCCAGCGTGGGACCGGCCCGGGTGGCCTCCGGTGCTAGCTGCCGCAAGTTGCGGATCTCCCGGCTGAAAACATAGGCCAACAGCGTAAAGGCGATCACCACGGCGCCATTGAGCACAATGGTGAGGGGCGCGCCGATCACGGATGCCAGGAGACCAGCCTGAAGGCCTCCCAGTGGGATCAGACT
This sequence comes from Gemmatimonadota bacterium, assembly GCA_022561145.1. Taxonomy (GTDB): domain Bacteria; phylum Gemmatimonadota; class Gemmatimonadetes; order Longimicrobiales; family Gaopeijiaceae; genus JACZXQ01. The sequence continues at coordinate 7,015 of JADFRS010000064.1, read as the reverse complement.
CCACATGAGGCCGCGCAAGCCCATCACCCGCCCCCGGTACTCGTCTCGCACCAGCAGGTTGATGACGGTACCGGCCGCCACCATGAACACCGAAGATGTCGCGCCGATCAGGAACAGCAGCACCAACGCCAGCGGGTATGAATGGAGCAGCGCACTGGTCGTAGCGAATAGAACCAGACCGACTCCGGAGAGCATGCTACCCCCGAGTATGAGCCAGGGGCGGTTCTGGTACCGGCCGAAGGAGGCGACGCCGAATGTACCGACGATGCCTCCTGCCCCGGTGACGGCCAGGAGCACCCCGAATTCCCCGACACCCACGCCGAGGTATTCGCCTGCGAACAAGGGCATGAGGACCGTGTAGCCGTGGCCGAAGAAGCCGGCGACAAAGTAGAGCCCCATCAGGTGGATGAATACGGAGTTGCGTTTGACGTAGGCGAGCCCCTCCACAATGTCGTGCAGGACGGTAGCTCCCGTGGACCTCGTGATCTGCGGCAGGCGGATCATGCCGATGGCCACGGCCATGGCCAGGAAACCCAGGAAGCTGACGTAGTGGCTGACACCGAGGCCCAGTTCCTCGTCCCCGGTTGCGCTGGCCACGGTGGCGACGATCAACCCCGCGAGTCCAGGGGCGAAGATGCGGGTGCCGTTCCAGATGGTCTGGTTGAGGGAGATTGCATAGATGTACTGCTCGCGCGGCACCAAGTACGCCCAGGTGACCCGCCGCGCCGGGTGGTCCAGGGAGTTGGCCAAGCTGGTGAGGAAGGCGATGACCACGATGTGCCACACTTGCACCAGACCGGTGACGATGAGGGTGGCCAGCACTGCCATGAACAGAGCGGCGGCAGCTTCGCCCATGATGATGATCTTCTTCGGATTCACACGATCAGCCAGGGCGCTGAAAAAGAGCATCAGCAGGAGGCCCGGGATCGCCTGCACACCGGCGACCCAGCCCAGGGTCGCCGGCGACCCCGTGAGGTAATACACCAGCCACAGCTGTGTGGCGTGGTACATCTGCTGGCCGGTGACGCTAGAGAGCATCCCGGCGTAATAGAGGCGGTAGTTCCGGTTCCGCAGGACCGTCAGGAACTCGGTTCGCCTGGCTAGGGTCTGTAGCACGTGACTCGCTCCGTCTGCCGCCGGTGGCCTGCTAGCTGGCTCGGGCGGCCTGGCCCATCACGACAATCAAGGGGGTGCTCCGAACCGGAGCACCCCCTTGATATCTAACTGCGGAAGTAATATGCGCGGTTGGCGCCGTCAAAACCTCCCGCTCTGCATGCAACATGCCTTAAAAGCGTCTGCCTGACCCGCAGGGGCACAGATCCTCGCGCCCCAACCGCTCCATGAGTTCCTTGCCCCCATGGACCGCACGTCGACCACGCCTCAGAGTCTCGGAGGGGAACCCCCGGCGACGCTTGCTCATCGGCTCAAAAGGAGACCTCTTCTTCTCTCTCGTTCCACCTAGACATGGCACACCTCCTTGTCGTCGCGAAGCTGCCCCGGTAGAGGCTAGGGCTTCGCAGGGGATTATACTCCCGCTCCGCTCGCGGCTCGGCGTCCGTTCCGTAAACTAGCTAAAGCCAATCACCGTTCTCGATGGTCCCGACCAGCCGCCGCCTCTGCGAACTAGCCGTAGCTATTTCGGATCAGTTTTTGCTGCGTCGTCGCGTCGCGAGTACAGTAGCGCGCAGAACACACTCAGCGACGGCGAGGACACCCGTGGAGCGAAGGAGGCGACGAGAGTGATCATGGCCAATACCCCCATGTCCCGTTCAGAGTCGCTTCCCCTGATGGAGCGCATCGACCCCTACGCCGAGTGGCGGGACGCAGAGGGGGTGCCGGTGACCGGAGGCTACTACGTGGAGGACATGGCGGCGGTGCCGATGGCGCCCTGGCCGCGTAAAGGCGGCCGGGGAGGCATCCTCAACCTCGACCCGGTGGGCAGGAAGGACGTACACGTCGTTGAGCTCGCGCCGGCCGCAAAGTCGGAGCCGGAGCATCACCTGTACCAAGAGCTGGTCTACGTCATCTCCGGCCGAGGGGCCACGAGCGTCTGGAACAGTGAACAACACAAGCAGACCTTCGAGTGGGCTGCCGGAAGCCTGTTCGCTATCCCGCTCAACGCCTGGTACCAGCACTTCAATGGCAGCGGCACGGAACCCGCGCTCTATATCGCGGTCACCAGCCTGCCGCTGGCCATCCGCCAGTACCACAACCTGGACTTCATCTTCAACAACCCCTTCGTCTTCGCGGACCGCTTCCCGACGGAGGAGGGGGCCTTCAACGGCCAAGGCACGCTGTACCAGGACCGAGTCTGGGACACCTCCTTCATCCCCGACGCACGCTCGATGAAGCTGTACGAGTGGCGAGAGCGCGGCGCCGGCGGGAGCCAGGTAAGGCTGAACATCGGAGACGATGGCGTCGGCTGCCACATCTCCCGGTTCCAGAGCGGGACGTACAAGAAGGCGCACCGGCATGGCCCGGGGGCGCACCTGCTCATCCTGGAGGGCCAGGGATATTCGCTGCTTTGGCAGGAAGGCAAAGAACGGGTAAAGGTCGATTGGAAGCCTGGCACGCTGGTGGTGGTGCCCTGGGAAGGCTGCTTCCACCAGCACTGCAACACCGGCCAGAGTCCGGCGCGCTACTTGGCCATCACGGGCGTGCTTGGAGGCGGCCGCCGGTTCACCATCCCGCGCCCTCGGACAAGCGACGTGAGTCTCGAAAAGGGCGGCAACCAGCTGGAGTACGAGAACGAGGACCCGGCGATCCACGAACTGTTCGAGGCGGAGCTGGCCCGCAACGGCGCTACCTGTCAGATGAAAGCGCTGGTGCCGTGGTGCACGGGCGAGGTGGGCCCAACCACCGAGGGCGAATGGGGCGACGACTAGCGCTCCCGTTGCCGATAGCTGGCCGCAGCCCCAAGGGAGCGGCGAGGGATCCCGGCAGAGCCACGTGAAGCCCCAATCGGTCGTTGTAATGAGCAGGGAGGTCTGCACATGAGGCGAATACCCGGATACGGCGCAGTGATGATGCTGAGCGTGCTTACCTTGTTGCTCGGGGCCTGTGGTGGCGACGATCCGACGCCGACCCTTCCCCCGGTTCTCACGCCGGAACCGGGAGCTGAGCCGGTAACCGGGTTCGACGCGGAGTGGGCCGCTTTGATCGAGGCTGCCCAAGCCGAAGGGCGGCTCATCGTGTCGGGGTCGGGAGGCGTTGGAGACATCGTCCCGGTCTACCGAATTTGGGAAGACAAATTTGGCATCAAGGTGACCGTAGCCAGGGGAAGTGGCCGGGAAAACGCAGACCGGCTATTGGCCGAGCAAGGCGTTGGGCGGTTTGACGTGGACATAGTCCACGCCGGTGCCGACACGCTCAGCTCTCGTCTCGTGCCGAATGAAGCCGTCATACCTATCAAGCAAATCCTCTTCCATCCCGAGGTCATCGACCTGTCCCTTTGGTTCGGAGGGAAACTCTGGTTCCGTGATGCGAATGATGCATACATGCTCGTGCATTCTGCCGCCGTCGACAGTGCATCGAGTTTGGATGGTATCTGGTTCAACACCAATCTCGTGAGTATCGAAGAAGTCGAGTCGTGGACGTCCGAACGTGACGTTCTCGAGAGATATGGGGGGTTCATAATCGACGACGACCCCAGAGACCTGGGGGGTACGGGCAGCGTTGTACGTGACCTGCTCAGGCCAGACCGAGGAGTCGAGTACTGGATGTTTGAGTACTCGCAGGACGTGTTTTACACCAGCGAGACGAGGTACCTGACGGATTCCCTCGCCAAAGGTGCCTTCAAGATCGCCTTGGGTGGAACGGGCGGCGTCGTAGGGAGAGAGTTTTTAGAGATCCGGAATGTTGGCGGGCCGGTCCAGCTCTACGAAACCCTGCGATTGGAGCGGGGCTGGCCCCTGTATGAGCCGGATGCAGGGCTCGAACCCGCCGGTAGTGGAGGCTCGTTCTCGGTGGCCAAAAACGCCATGCACCCTAACGCGACAAAGCTCTGGGTGAACTGGCTGCTCAGCCGGGAAGGAATGACGACGGTTCACGCGACACTGGGCGAGGCAGAAGTGGCAGGGGGATTAGAGGTGCATGACCGCGTTAGTCTGCGCGATGACGGGATTCCCTGGGGACTGACCGACCCGCGTTTCCGGAGGGAGCCCGGCGTTTCGTACGACATCACGCGGATGGACCCACGCGCCAATGCGCTGCATGAGGACGCCGTGAGGCTCCGGCTCATGATTTTCGAAGAGGCCCGGGGTTTCGGTACGAATCCGGAGCTTCCGGCGTTACGGGAGAAGATGGAGGAACAGGTGAAGCTACTTGCCGTGGATTGAGGCGCAGCGCCGTGATACCAGGGCGACACCAGGAGGTAGTGACCATGGCAAAGCGTCTTAGAAATGGCCTAGCAATATTCGCTGGTGTCATTTTGATAGCAGGCGTCCTGAGTGGATGCGCGGGCGACACGAGTGACGTCGAGCAAGAGATAGCCGGGCTCGAAACGCAGGTGCAGCTGCTGCAAGCGGCACAGGTGGAGGCGTCGGCACAGCTGATGGCATTGGAGGAGCAGCTGCGCGGAGCAGCCGTAGGCGCGACGCTCGTGGTCAAGCCGTCCATCTTCAAGTTTCCCGAACGCAGGCTGAGTACCCGGGGCGACGTCTGGTTCAGCGGCTCGGGCTTGGAGCCAGGCCAGCGGTTCACGCTCACCATAGAGGCGTTTGGAGTAGAAGGCGTTGTCGTTCCTCTTCCTGGAGATCTGCGGCAGGCCAGCGACGAAGGGACCTTCGCCGTGGGCACCCCAGGGATCCGGCCGGGCCGGTTCTTGGACCCGGAGATCGAACTGAGGGGAGGCGCGTTCCTCGTGAAGCTCTGGGACACGGAAACAGAAGCTCTTCTCGCAACCACGCCCTGGCTCGTCTGTGGCCAGAGCCGTGAAAACGAGTGGTGTGGAGCGGCGGTAGAGACCGCGATCGTGCCGGAGCCGGTCGTTGAGGGCGCCGGAACCGTCTTCAACATCGCCCGTATCCGGATAGGGGATGGGTTCTTCCAGCTGCGAGTCGGCCCCACGCCCCTTTTCGGCTACGAAGCCGACTCTCGCATCGATTCCAACGTGGGCGACGGATGGGTGATGACGATCGCGCTGGGCGACTCGATCCTAATTAGCGAGCGGCTGGAAAATAGGGGGACGGTGGACCACCACCTCACAATCGCCGATCTGGGGATCGACGTCACGTTGACCCCGGACCAACGGATCACGGACGGCTTCGTGATCAAGCCCGACAAGGTCGGCGAGTTCGTGATCAACGACTCCTCCGATCCGGACGGGCACGGCAAGGCCCTCCTGATCGTGACGGAGTAAGGAATACGGACCACGCCCTGAATAAACGAAGCGATTCGAATAGCTCTGGCGTCCGATCAAGGCCGTGGCGAGATCGGAAATCGGTCGCTCGGTCATCGAGAGGAGTAACCCCATGTTGACGCAGGAACAGAACGATCGGCTCACGCGTGTGGGGCGCGGCACCCCGGCTGGGGAGCTACTGCGCCGGTATTGGCATCCGGTGGCGGTGGCCCAGGAGCTCACGGACCAGCAGCCGACGCTGTTCGTCAGGCTCTTGGGCGAGGACCTGGTGCTGTTCAAGGACAAGTCGGGGCGGGCGGGGCTGCTCGCCGACCACTGCTCTCACCGCGGCGCTTCGCTGCTGTACGGCCGCGTGGAGGAGCGGGGCATCGCCTGCGCCTACCACGGCTGGCTGTACGACTGCGAGGGGAACATCCTTGAGACGCCGCCGGAGCGCAACGACGCCATCATGAACTCGGTCAAGCACACGGCCTATCCCGTCCAGAAACTCGCCGGCCTGTATTGGGCGTACCTGGGACCGCTTCCCGCCCCATGCATCCCCCCGTATGACTTCCTCGTGCGCGAGGGTACGCCGCGCGTCACGGTGACGCGTCCGGTGCTGGACTGCAACTGGTTCCAATGCATCGAGAACACAGTGGACCCGACCCACGCGGCGATCCTCCATCAGGATGCCGAGAACAGGCGTGCAGTGCCGGTGAACACCACGCGGGGCTTCATCGACGACGAGCCGAGCTTCGACTTCTGGCGGGTGCCATTCGGGATCATGAAGCGGCGGAACTTCGCGAACGGGGAGAGCGACGAGCACCCGTTCATCTTCCCCTACATACTAGGCGGCGGTGGCGCCCTGTACCGGGTGCCGGTGGACGATACGCATACCTGGTGCGTGAGCGTGAGCGTCCGGCCGCGCGAGGAGGGGGGCGAGGATGAGGTCGAGGAGGCTGTCGTGACGTACACCGAACCCTTCAAGGACCCGCCGGACCGCATGCACCCGTTCACGCGCATGAAGATGAACACGATCCGCCAGCAGGACTTCATGGCCTGGGAGACCCAGAGGCCCATCGCAGACCGTACCCTCGAGCATCTGAGCTTCTCCGACAGAGCCATCGTCGCCATGAGGCGGCTCATGGTGGAGAACATCGAGAAGGTGGAGCGGGGTGAAGATCCGCTCTGCGTCATCAGAGACCCGGACCACCCGGTCATCGACACCATCGGCGCGAACAACCTCAACCAGACGGGAGGCAAGACAGGCCGCGGACGCCCCTACGGCATCACGACCGGCACGCTCATGGACCAGCCGCTCAAGGGTACCGGAGTCGAATCAGGTCGATGACTCCGTTAAAGTGACCGAGACGACAAGGGAGGCGGCCGATCGATGGCGGAGATCGTTTTAGGCATCGCATCGTCCCACGGCCCCCAGCTCCGGATGCGGCCGGAGGTGTGGCGGCAGTACGGGGACCGTGGCCGGCAACAGGCGACCCACTGGTTCGCCGGCAAGACCTACTCCTTCCCGGAGCTCGCGGAGCTGCGGGCGTCCGACCACTTTGAACGCGAGTGCACCGACGAGAAGTTCCAGCGTCGCTTCGACGCCTGCCAAGCCGCGATCGCACACCTTGGCGACACGCTGCGCGACACGCCGCCCGACGTCTGCATCCTGAT